>CAZXRB010000114.1:0-9758 GCA_964642845.1 uncultured Nitrospira sp. | reverse complement strand
CTGGCAGGTATCCAGATGCCGCCACCGGCGGCGCTTGCGATCATAGCCCGGGACCCGCTCCTGACACTCGGGGCAGGGATAGGGCCCCTCTCCGGCCTCGACGGTCACGCGTACCTGTTGTCCCGTCACATCCAGCTCCACGTTGACCACGGTCCAGGGAGCCTGCAGCCCCAGCACCGCTTGATAGAGTTCGAAGTCGCGCATCGCTCGGCACCTCCTTTCGAGGCCCCGAGCATAGCGCAAGAGGGGTCAGTTACCCACACGATTTCCTGATGAGCCAAACTATTTTCGGATTGGAGCTAGAAGTTCACCCGGACGGAAATCCCGCCCGTGTGAAACATCGACTGGTACAGGCCATTGACGCCGGCTCGCACGCCGGTGTTGCCCTCGACGGTCCGTGGCTCATAGATCGACGTTTGGTAGGACAGGTCCAATCCCACACCTTTCACTTTGACCGAGCCGAGACCCAATTCGCCGCACGTGGTCAAGCCGAAAAACGACCCCGACCCATTGCAGAACAGCCCCAGCCCGGTGGAGACGATATGGACGTCGGCCGAAGGCACACCGGGATTAAATCCCAAATCAGGCATTTGTGATTGCTGGTGGGTGTAACCGGCCCGCAGAGCCACCTCCCAAGCCGGCAGCGATTCAATCCGAAGCCAACGGTATTCCGTGCCCACCATGGTGGCATAGGTGCTCTTCCAATTCTGAGGCTGCGGAATGACGGTGCCGTTGCCCAGCCGGATATCCAGATTCCGCACCGACTTCCAGCCGACATAATCCACGTCCAATTCGAGTTTCCATTCCCGATCTGCAGCACGAACGGGCCAGAGGGCAATCGCGCCGGAGACGATCTGAGGCAACACGAAGGTCGTGGAGGCGTCCTGCACCTTCGTGCCGTTGCTCAACAGCGCGCCGTCGAGATGGAGCGTGGCTTGGCTCCGGTAGACCAGGCCCACATTCGCGATGGGCTGGCCGTCGCCGTTGCGCAGCGCTGTGTAGAACAGGCTGACGTTGAAGCCGGCGGCGGTGTCTTTGCCGTGCAGCTCGACCTTCGAGCCCGCCGCCCCGAATGGAGCCGCGCCGGGAGAGATGAATCGCGTCTCCGCATGCCCCTCGCCGATCAATCCGGTGAACGTATAGATATCGGCGCCCACCCCGACGGACAGATCGCGGGTCACCCGATAGGCGATCGTCGGTTTGATGTCGAGCAGCGGCAGCGTGGTAAACGTCGTCACGAACCGAAACGGGCCGTCGTCTGGCCAGCGCGTGAGCGAACCGAACGGCACAATGACGCCCACGCCCGCCGTCACATCGCCCAAGGAAGTGAGGCCGAGGTCTTTCAGGTTCGCGACGATATACGTGTGGCCGGGCGGCGGCCAGGCGAGCCCTCCGTTACGATCGCCCGTCGCCGTCACGCCCATGGGGCTCATGAACGTCGTCGTGCCGCCTGAGAGCAGCCCCCCGGCCATCACTTGGACGCCCTGCAGTTGTGTCATGCCGGCCGGGTTGTAGTGGAGCGCGGAGGGATCGTCGGCCTGCGCCGCGAAGGCGTTCCCCATGCCGGAGGCGGCCGTCCCCTGCCCTTGAATGCGGGGCACTTGAGCCCACACCGAATCGGTTGCAGCCCACCACGCCACGAGCACGAAGACCGTCGACCGCCATAAGGTGGCTCCTGCGCGCAACGTCGTCTGCGACATCATCGTAGAGGGTACCCTGCCGCGTCCGGCGTCACGGGCTCTCACAGAACCAGGTGTGCATCACCTGTTCCAATTCAGCGGCGTCAAAGGGCTTCAGCAGATAGGCCTGCGCGCCCATGCCGATCGCCCGAACGGCCAATTCCTGCGATCCTGAGGCGGTGATCATGATGACCGGTACAGAGAGCCCTTGCTCCCGGATGCGCCGCAAAACCTCGAGGCCATCCATCTGTCCGATGCCGATATCGAGCAGCACACCCGTTATGTCCTGCGTGGCCAAGGTCTCAAACGCTTCCCGCCCATCCACTGCGGCCACGGCATGATAGCCGTTCGATCTGAGCCGATCTACCAATAGTTCGCGGATATCAGGATCATCGTCCACGATGAGTATGCGGCCGGGCCGACGCCGCGCCCCGTTGTCCGAGGGCCCGACAGCCGGCAGCAGCGGCAGCGTAAAACCGACTTCCGCTCCGCCCGCTGGGTGATTGCCCGCCGCCACACGTCCGCCTTGCAGCTCGACCAGCGTCTTCACAATGGACAGGCCGAGCCCCAACCCTTTCGGACCGCTGCGGCCCTGCTGAACCCGGAAAAACGGATCGAAGATCTTCTCCAGACAATCGGGCGGAATCCCGGGACCGGTGTCGCGCACCACAATACGGGCCGACGCCCGACTCGCCGGCTCGAGGCACACGGTGATCACGCCGTTGTTCGGGGTGTATTTGACGGCGTTCTGCACGAGATTGACCACCACCTGGATCAGTCTGTCCCTGTCGGCCCAGGCCGCGAGGGGTCGGTCGGGACAATACAGCTCCAAGCGCTGTCCCTTGGCGGCGGCCAGCGGCCGCAGTTGCTCCACCGCGTCCCCCAGACACCAGGCGAGATCCAACTCCACCGGGGTCAGCTCGACGCGCCCCGCTTCGATCCTCGTGCGGTCCAGCAAATCCTCGATCATCCGGATCAGACGGTCGGCATTATCCAGCATGCGCCGCACGTACTGCTGCTGCTTCTCATTGAGCGGGCCGGTCAGGCCATCCAGCAGATTCTGAAGGAATCCCTTGATCGACGTGAGCGGCGTTTTCAATTCGTGCGAGACGTGCGACAAGAATTGGGCGCGCAGCCGGTCGGCCTGTTCGAGCGCCGCCGTGCGCTCGCGCACCTTCATCTCCAGGCCGGCGTTCCACTCTTCGATCTGTTGATAGGCGGAGACATTGTCCAGCGCGATAGCGACTTGATTGGCCACCGTGGTCATGAGTTCGAGATCATCCTGCGTGAGACTGCGCTGGTCCGCCCGATCGACGGTGAGCGTCCCCAGGATCCTGTCCTTGGTCTTCAACGGCACGACAATCAGCGCCTTGGTCTTGCTCATTTTCACCAGGCGCTGGTTCGCGGGATGGAGGTGGGGCCACACGCCGCCCATGTCATCGATCAACAAGGGGACGCCCTGGAGCACGACCCGGCCTTCGGGGCTCTCCGGATCCGTCACCGGAATCTGGCATGATCGCGCGAACGCTTCGACCTCCGGCGAGACGCCGATGATGCGGGCATGCTGAACAACCCGGCGTACGGGATCGTAGAACGACACCATGGCGCGATCGTAATGCAGCTCGCGGGTGAGGGTTTCCAACACCTGCTGCAGCAACATCTCGCGTTCGAGCGTAGACCCGAAGAGGAGGCCCGCGCGATGGAGCGCCGTCAACTGCGTCACCTTGCGGCGCAATTCCACCCGCGTTTGCTCCTGTTCCAAATAGGCTTCGCGCAATTCTTCGTGCCGGGATTCGACGAAATTGATCTGTTCCTGAATCAAGGCTTCGCGCCGGCTGCGTTCGGTCCGGAGAAGCCGATTCGCCAGCAGCCCGGCCGCCAGGACCGGCACGAGGCCCATCAAGATCACCGTGCCGATGCTGATCGCCGGCCACACGAGCCACAATCCGACACTGAGCGCCGCACCGACCGGCAGGCTCCAGAGGAGCCAGGCTGAAGGACGGTCTTCGCTCCCGGCACCCAGATTCCACCCTGGCCTGGACGGAGCCGGCGAGGGAGACGCGGGCACTGCCGGCCGAATCTCCGGGGCATCGCGCCTGTCGGCCAGCGGGATCGGTTGCGCGTCGCCCGGCGCCTCTCGCTCGCCGGGAGGAGCGGTGCCGGTTCTGCGCCGTCCCCAGCGCGCGGGTTTCTCCTCGCGCCAGCGAATGGCCCAGCGGCACCAGTCTTCGTCATCGACGATGCACGAGAGGCTCCTCAAGGTTGCCGGAGGAAGACCATGGACCCGCGCCGGCACGGCAGCCAGGATTCCTTGCGCCGATTGGCACACGAGATGCGCGCACCGCCGGCGGTAGGGCCCGAACTGGCGCAGCGTACGCTCAGAAAATCGCATGGCCAGCGTGGCCGACGCCGGCGTTACGTCAACGACGCGGCATTCGATCGATCCCGAGGCGAACTTGTTGCCGAAGTAGGGAAACATGCCGTAGATCTGCGCCAGCGAGAAGGGCCGCGCCAGCACCTGCATGATCGGCGAGGCCTTTTCCATCCCGCCGTGGAAGAGAAATTGCGGGTCTCCGGACAGGCGCTCACAGAACTCGTAGAGGTAGGCGGCGAACTCGTAGGAATAACTGTTCCACGGATTGCGGAGAAAGTCCGGGGTGACGTGATAGACGCGATCTTTGATGCGCTCATTCAGCAGCCGGCAGAGTTCCTGCACGGCCTCGCGCCCCGCCGCGTCGCCCCGCTGTTTCGCCAGGATGTTTTCAAGATGGAGGACGGTCGCCCGGACGCTCATGCCGCTGAGGTCGCGGATGGTCCGTCCCTCTTCATCCAAGCCGAAGGGACGGAACGCCATCAGCTCGCGCTCCAGAATGGTCCGCTCTTTCGGATACAGCGTGAGACCGGACGACGTGGTGCGCGGTCCCTCTTGCAAGACGCCGGTGTCCATCCCTCATTGCCCCAGACGGCGTTGAAACGGCTTCGTCACCGGCTCGGTAGTATAAAGAGGGAGCCTAGCAATTTCCAGCTGAAAACCTTAGGGGAGGCTCACCCGGAACCGGCGGGACCGGACGGTGGAAGGGAAGGCGCGGACGAGTCGGGCCCCTTGGCGAGGAGTTTGCCGAGAGGACGCTATTGCCTGATCGGTCGCTTGAGTTTCCGTTCCACGCTGGCCACCTTGCTCTGCAACCGGCCCGTGTGGCCCTTGCGGTAATCGACCTTGATCGTGCAGGAGATGCGCTTGCAGTCCTTCTTCATCCGTTCGTAGCACTGGCGCACCACGCCGAAGACTTCGTCCCATTCGCCCTCCAGCACCGTCCCCATGGGATTCAGGCGATAGGGCACGCCGCTCTTGTCGATGATGTCGAGCGACCGCGCGACGTACTTGCCGACGCTTTCGCCTTTGTCCAGGGGCGACATGCTGAATTCGAGCAGGACCATCGCGCCTCCTTCGCTCACGCTTGAGGTTTCGCGGCTGACGCGGTCTTGGCCCGGTGCTCCAGCCAGACCTTCGGGTACTGCACCTTGCCGAGCAAGCGGAAGCCATCCAGCGCCTCGCGGAGCAGGGCCCGGCGCTGCTCGGCATCCGGCTCGTTTTTCTTGGCCTCCTCCCGCAGCTGCGCCAGCCAATCGACGAACGCCGCAAACTCGGCATCCAGGATGCGCTCCAAATCCTCTTTCATGAAGCCGGACAGGGCCGGCGCCATGCCGCTGGTGCTGATGGCCACCCGCGCGTGCCCGGAAGCCACGACGGCCGGCATCGTGACGCTGCTGGCCTCGGGATAGTCGACCGACCACAAGAGCACGCCTTTCTCCCGGGCCTTGGCCAAGAGCGCCTTGGCGAAGTCGCGATCGCCGCGGATGGTATTCAAGATCAGAATGGCATGTTCGAGATCGGTCTCACGGAAATGCCGCCCGCGGTGGATGATTTTCGCCGAGGCCGCCAGATTTCGAAGCGTCTCATTCAGCGTCGGGCTGATCACCGTGACGCGCGCGCCCGACTCCAGCAAGCGCTGCGTTTTTTCGGCCGCTTCCTCATCGCCCCCGATCACGAGGACGGTCCACCCCTTCACATCGAGCACCAGTGGAAATCCCGGGTTCGGAACCATACGTTGATGCCTCCTGCTGCACCGCCGTCGAGAACCATCCACGCCTGCTTGCGTGACGGGGTCGTATCATACAACAGGCCTTTCCTGACCGTAAACCGCGGTCTCCCTTTTTCCGCTCCCGCCCGCTATAATGCGCGGCTCAATCACGGAGGAACAGTATGGCGGCACTCTCAGGTCGAGCGTTGGGCATGGCGGGCGGCATCATCGGCTTGGCGGCGATCGCCGCCTGGCTGGGCCTCGCGCACAGCTGCGATCCGCCGGCCGGCAGCGGCGTGATCGCCGGCACCGTCAGCATTGCCCCCGCGCTGGCGGATCAAGTCCGTCCGACGGATGTCCTCTTCGTCATCGTGCGCCGGCCACAGGGCGCACCCAGGCCGATCGCGGCCAAACGAATCGACAATCCCAAGTTTCCGGTCTCGTACGAAATTACGAACGCCGACGTGATGGTCCAGGGCTCGGAGTTACGGGGAATGGTGGATGTGATCGCGCGGCTCGATCGCGACGGCCAAGCCGGCCCGGCTCAGCCGGGCGACCTGGAAGGCAAATATGCCAAAAATCCCACCCTCGCCGGCGGCCGCGACATCGACATCGTGATCGATTCGGTGCATTAAGAAAAACAAATGTTCAATTTTCAATGCTCAATGTTGAATGGGGAAACGGAGGAAGAGAGTCCTCGGCGGGTATTGTTGAATGTTCAATCTCCAACTGAACATTGAACGTTCAACATTGACCATTGCTAAGTTTCCGCGGGATCGGCTTCCAGCTCCATATTCCAATACAGGTAATCACGCCAGCTTTCCGGCGTATTGCGGATGCCGATGGTGATGGTGATGACGGGGCTCCAGCGGGGCTTGACGGGTTTTTTCTTGAGCTTCATCCCGGCTTCTTCCGGCGTGCGTCCGCTCTTGCGGTTGTTGCAGCGCCAGCAAGCGGTGACGATGTTCTCCCACGTCTTTTTGCCGCCTTTGGCGATGGGCACGACATGGTCGAACGTCAGCTCTTCCGTGCGGAAGCGCTGGTTGCAGTATTGGCAGGTGTAGCCGTCGCGGGTGAAGATGTTGATGCGGGAAAACTTGACGGCACGGTGGCTGTCCTTGAGCTTCACCAGCTTCAACAGCCGCATCACCGCCGGCAGCTTGATCGAAAGCGAAATGCCGTGGATTTCGCGGTCGTAGACCTCAAGGACCTCGACCTTACCTTGCCACAGGAGCGAAATGGCTTTTTGCCAATGAACGACTCGCAGGGGTTCGTACGTCGAGTTGAGCAGGAGAGTCATTTCCATGCAACAACCTCATTCCCTACCGCGGCTCCTCTCGAAGACTGGCGCGCCGCATCAGGACCCACGTTGCACCTTTCTATGCCATAGACTTTTCCCGAAATCAAGCAACCGCCCGTAGGGCGCCTCCGTAGGAGTGGCCGATGAGACAGGATTCGAGCCCCGTGAGTGATTTCGTGACCGTGGCCCAGGTACAAGACATTCCTCCCGGCACCGGCCGCACCGTGGAGGTGCAGGGCGTGTGGATCGCCCTCTTTAACGTGGATGGAACATTCTACGCGATGGACAATGCCTGCCCGCACGCCGGAGGGCCACTGGGCGAAGGAACGTTACGCGAAGGCGGCGTGGTGGAATGCCCCTGGCACGGCTGGCGCTTCGATGTGAAGACCGGCCTGCGCGTGGGCAATCCCAATTTCGACGTGCCCTGCTGCGCGGTGCGGATCGTCGGGACCGAGGTCCAGGTTGCGCTGCCGCCTGGACTCACGTAGGGCCGCCAGGCAGCGGCGGAAGCGGGACCGCAGGAAGGGGGTCCGTCTCGGGCTCCTTGGGTGTCAGGCCGTCGGCGGGCAAGGAGGCGGCGTTCACTTTCTTTAAGCCCAAATGCGCGTGCCAGATAAATTCCCGCTCGAACCACTGACCGCTGACGCTTTGGTCACGTAACTGGATCCGCACCTCGTACATGTCACCGTCCACCTGCTTCACCCGCCACTCCCCCAACCGCACACCCTGACCACGATCCTTCATCGCACGCACGTGGTCGTTCATCGCCTGGAGAATCGTGGGATAGCCGACGGCGCGGTGCGTCTGCACGAGGGCCAAGGCTTCCGCGGCCCGCTTGTCGATGACGGGATTGAGCGTGGGCGGTTTGGTGTACAGATAGTACAAGGCGCCCAGCACGATGATCCCCACCACGGCGTAGTGGAGAAGCCGGACGACGGACAACGAGCGGGGCTGCGGGCTGCTCTGGTCCATGCTGTGTTGGATGTCGCTCGCGGTGAGTGAACTCAGGACGACTGGCGCATCTTAAAAACCCGCCGCTCGCCTTGTCAATGGAAGCACCTTCCCGCCCGCCGCGGCCGCTTGTCTCGTGAAAAGCCGGTGTGCTACAAGTACGGGCTCTGGTGAGCAGGAACGGAGCGCGTGAGCGCCGACTATGAAATTCTTCCTCTACGCCGACAATCTGAATCCGACGCAATTGAAGCGCCGGGCGCCTGAACACAAGTTTCTCTATCTCGCCACGCTGGCAGACCACACGGTCAAATTCTGTCGATGGTCGTCTCAGTGGCGCTGCGGACTGGCCAGCATCGTCCCGTCGCCCGGCGAACGAGTCTGGGGGGGCGTGTTCGAGCTGACCGATGAAGACGTGAAGCTGCTCGACGAATTCGAACAGGATGTCCCGCAGGGCGCGTACCGGCACGTGCAGGTCACCGTCGTGAAGGAATCGGGCGAAAAGGAGTTGGTGACGACCCATGCGGCCGCGCCGATCGGAAAGTTCAAGCCGAAGGACCATTACCTCGACTGGGTGCTCAAAGGGTACAAGCAGTGGAACCTGCCACAAGAAGCAGTCGATCAGTTGGAGATGCACCGGCCGACATAAACCGGCTAGCGGCACGAGGTTAGAGGCAAGACCCTCTCGCCGCTAGCCCCTCGCCTCTAGCCTTCAAGAAGGAGACCGCATGCCCAAGCCCAAATATCACATTCTCGTCTGCACCAACTCACGGCCGCCTGGCCATCCGAAGCCGTCCTGCGGGTCGGCCGGCGCGGCCCAACTGCTGATGGCCTTCAACATGGGGCTGATGCAACGCGGCACGCAGCCGGGCGAAGTCCTGGTCACCGCGACAGGCTGCCTGGGCCCCTGCGAACAGGGACCGACGGTCGTCGTCTATCCCGACAACACGTGGTATTCGAAAGTGACCGAGGCCGACGTGGTGACCATTCTGGACGAGCATATCGCGAAAGGCACGCCGGTCGGGAAGTTGAATCCCGACGCGGTATGGAAGTAATGGGCTAGCGGCGCGAGGCTAGAGGCAAGAGGACACTCTCATGCTCTAGCCTCTAGCCATTCGCCTGGCCTCTCGCCTGGTTTTTCTATGAGCGCCACACCCAGCCACAAGGAACACAAGCACCATGCTCCGAAATCGATCGGCTGTATGGTGATCACCTGCAGCGACACCCGCACGCCGGAGACCGACACCAGCGGCCAGCTGATCCAGAAGCTGCTCAAGGAGCATGGGCATTCCGTCGCGGCCTATCACCTCGTGAGAGACGAACCGGCGCAGATCAAGGCGCGGATCGCCGAAGGCACCGCGAATGACGCGGTGCAGGCCATCATCATCAACGGCGGGACGGGAATTTCGCGGCGGGATTCGACGTTCGAAGCGGTCGATGGGCTGTTGGAGAAACGGCTGGACGGCTTCGGGGAAATCTTCCGCTCTCTCACCTATCAGGAAATCGGCTCACCGGCCATCATGAGCCGCGCCACCGCCGGCATCGTCAACGGCCGCGTGCTTTTTTCGACGCCCGGCTCAGAAAACGCCGTGCGCCTCGCGATGGAGAAGCTGATCCTGCCGGAACTGGGGCATTTGGTTAGAGAGCTGACGAAGTAAGTACGACATGGTTTTCTTCCCTTGACCTCATGATGATGGATCATTACCATCAGGACCGGAGGTATCATCTTTAGGTGTGGAAATAGGATAA
>CAZXRB010000113.1:7179-9766 GCA_964642845.1 uncultured Nitrospira sp. | reverse complement strand
ATCAGGTGGATGGTGGCACCCACGGCCTGACGATCACGGGCGATGCGGTGTTCGGAAACACGGTGACGAACCTGTCGAGCCTGCATGTGACAGGCGCCAGCGCGATCAACACCAGCACGGTAACGACCAGCGGCACACAGACTTACGATGGCAAGGCGACGCTGGGAACGACCAGCAGCCTGACGGGCAGCACGGTGACGTTCTCGGATCAGGTGGATGGTGGCACCCACGGCCTGACGATCACGGGCGATGCGGTGTTCGGGAACACGGTGACGAACCTGTCGAGCCTGCATGTGACGGGAACGAGCGGCATCAATGGTGCGTCAATCACTACGTCTGGTACGCAACAGTACGATGGTCCTGTGACACTCGGTGCCGACACCGCGCTGATTGGATCGTCGGTCAGTTTCAACGATACCGTAAACGGGGCATTTGCATTGTCCATCGGTGATGGCGGGACGCCCACCAATGCGGTGTTCGGCGACGGCCCGGGAGATTTCGTGGGCAACATCGCTCCGGGCCTGGCGAGCGTCCATGTGTTTGGGGCGACGACGTTCAACGCGGGTAACACCGGCGCGGAGACGGTGTTGACGACCGGTGCCCAGACCTATGACGGCATTGTGACCCTCGTTGAAAACACCACGCTGGCCGGTTCGCTTGTAAGCTTCAATCAGAGCGTCACGGGTAGCAAGAGCCTGTTGGTAAGCGGTGCGGCCGGCATCAACGGTGGTTCGGTGACGACCACCGGCGCAGCGCAACAATATACGGGTGCCGTGACGCTGGGGAGTGGCACCACCCTGACCGGCACCTCCGTGACATTTGACGGGCCGGTGACGGGGGCCGCCAGTCTGCTGGTGAACGGGGCCGCCGTTATCAATGGAGGCGGGGTTACGACGACGGGCGCTACGCAGGAGTACAGCGGCACGGTCACGCTTGGGGCGAATACGGCGCTGACCGGTTCGACAGTGACGTTTAACCAGTCGGTCAGCGGCGGCAAGAACCTGCTGGTGACGGGTAACACCGTCATCCGGGGCGGCACGGTGACGACAACGGGCGCCACCCAGCGTTACGGCGGCACGGTGTCCCTTGCAGGGGACACGATGCTGACGGCAACGTCGGTGACGTTCGACGGCCAGGTGACGGGAGACCGGCGGCTGGTTGTTCAAGGCAACACGGTGATCGATGGCACCGGTGTGGTCACGCAGAATTCGCAGGAGTATCGCGGCCTGCTTACGCTGGGCCACAATGCGACGCTGAAGACCCTGGGCGGCACTCGAACAGACTACATTCTTCTGGGTGGAAATGTGGCCGGCCACACTGCGGACAAGAAGACCTTCTTCAACTTGACATTGATCACCGTTCCTTCGGGCGGAGACTCGACCGAAGCGCAGGTATTGTTCATGTCGCCTGCGGATGCCGGGACGGACGTACATGTGAATGTCGGCCGGTTATTCATTAACAACGACGGCAACGGGAAGGATCTGCGTGGCAAGACCTCGCAGTTTGCGTCGATTGCGATTATCAGCGGAACCCCATCGGACCAGAAGGCGTTCACCGGCGTCTACACCATTCAGGCGAACGAGACTGACTCAAAGGCGACCGGGATCGAGTTCAGTCGCAACGAGCGGTTGACGGCGTTGGGTTCACTGGCCATTCGCGCCCGCACGGCCAAGCTCTCTGACATCACCACACTCAATGATTTGAGCTTGTATGTGAACGACCTGACGTTCAAGCGCCACACGAGCCAACCGCTGGCGGTCGCAGGCGGCGGCGCGGCGCCTGCGGACAATGGGGCGAGCTATGTGATTGGAGGAAAATTCAGCAATGCGGCATTCGTGGCCGCTCCGAGTACCGTTCAACTCGGAGGCAACAAGCTGGATGTTGAGGCGGCCAGCGCGTTGCCTCCCATTCGCATCAATGCGGGTGACCTCACCGACCTGATTGGCGATTCGGCGTTCATTGCAGCCGGACAGAGTGCCGGTTCGCTGATCAGTCCGGTCACAATCGACCAACTGCGCCGGACGGCCGCAGGGCCGAATCCTGGTGATGTATTCGCTCTGGAGGCCAAGGGAGTTCCGAGTCCGCTGCAACCGATCGTAGTGGTGAATCAGGTTCAGGTCGTGGCGGCGGCGGTGTCCACGGCCAGCGACGCGGCATTGGGCGAGCTCGAAAAGCTGGGCATCATCAAGTTCAAACCGCCGACGACGCGTCCGGCCGACGATTGCTATGATGACGTGCCTCCGAAGATGGCCGAGGGCAGTGGTGTGGAGGCAACCGATTTCCTGGTATCACGGGTTCGCATCAAGCAGGATGTAGCCAACCGGCTGATTGCCCTGTTCTTCCAGTCGTTCCCGGCCGGCGTGGACAAGGATGGCAAACCAACGGATTCATTTGCGGAGATGAGGGCGGAGATCGATAAGGCGGCGGCCGCATACAAGAAGGCGAACAAGGTCCGGGCGGTGGATTCCACGGCGAAGTTCAGGAAGTTTGTTGACAGCACGCCGGGCATGGAGAAAGCCAAGGCTCATCTGGACGCGATGCGCGTTTTCTTCAATGCGGTGTATCCAGTGGACGCGCCGGAGTCGAT
>CAZXRB010000113.1:320-7147 GCA_964642845.1 uncultured Nitrospira sp. | reverse complement strand
GGCTTCGCGGCAGTTGTTCATGGGCAACTTTGAGAAATCGGGCGAGTTTGAGCAGATTACCTCTGAGCAGGTGATCTACGCCGTTTTCGAGAAGGAGGCTCCGCCGCGAAAGGCCAAGCCGGGGAAGAAGGAGCAGGAGCAATGAGGTCGCCGGCGGCGTTGGCGCGTGGATATGATGTTGTGAAGGGAGTGGTATGGCAAGTTTGAATGTTGAAAAGCTGCTGGAACCGGTCAGCGTCGAAAATCCCGTGGGCGAGGACATCACCGTAACGCCCGAGTTCTTCCAGCTCGAGCAGCTTGCCGCGGGCAAGCCCGAGCAGCAGATGGGCGACCAGATCATTCCGGCCGAGGAACCCGACTGGAAGGAGCTGCTGCGGTTCGCGACGGAGTTGTTCGGTCGAAGCAAAGATTTGCAACTGGCTCTGCACTGCGCCCGAGCCCTGGCGCGCTTGCAGGGTCCGACGGGGATTCGGGACGGGCTGGCGCTGTTGCGCGGGTTGCTTGAGAAATACTGGGCCGATCTGTATCCGAAGCTCGATCCCGAGGACAACAACGATCCACTGATGCGGATGAATTTTCTGTCGGCGCTGACGCATCGCGAGAGTTATCTGAAACTCGTGCGCGAGGCGCCGCTGGCCGACTCGAAACTGGTCGGTCGTTTCGGATTGAAGGACATTGAGATTGCCCGTGGAGAGGCGGCGGCGCCGGAGAATCG
Organism: uncultured Nitrospira sp.; assembly: GCA_964642845.1. Taxonomy (GTDB): domain Bacteria; phylum Nitrospirota; class Nitrospiria; order Nitrospirales; family Nitrospiraceae; genus Nitrospira_D. The sequence continues at coordinate 6,432 of CAZXRB010000113.1, read as the reverse complement.
CGATCCGGCCGCGCCGCTGCCGGATCAGGCTCTGGTCAATGGCGCGTTTGAGGAGATGCCGCTGGAGGCGCTGCAGGAATCGGTACAGGCGTTGGCGACGGCCATCGAGCATGCCAAGGCGATCGACCAGTTCCTCACCAAGACCTGCGGGGCCGGCAAGGCGATTAATTTTGACGATCTCGTGAAGATGCTGGCGGCCTGCCATCGCCATACGTCGGAAGCGTTGGTCCGGCGGCAGGGGGGTGGAGGCGTCAGCGCGCCGGCCGAGAGCGGCGAGACCCCGGCCGTGGGAGATGGTGTCGGTGGCGGAGCGGCCGGTGGGGGGATCGGCGGTGTGCCGGGACAGATTCGTTCCAAGGCGGACATAATCAAGGTAATGGACAAGATCTGCGATTATTATGAGAAATATGAGCCGTCCAGTCCGATTCCCCTGCTGTTACGCCGGGTACAGCGACTGGTAAACAAGAGTTTCATGGACATTATCAAGGATCTTGCGCCCGGCACGGTCAGCACTATTGAGCAACTGGCCGGAATTGAAGCGCAACAGCAGTCGTGATGTCTCCGGGCCAGTTTCGGGTCGGAGTCATGACAGTGGTCGGATCGGGCGGGCTTGTCGACGGTGGTCGTCGCGTCCCGCGAAAGTAGTGTTCATACTTGAAAATGCGAATATCGACAGCTAACGTCATTGAGTCACATTTCATTGTGGGTAGTCGAGCATCCTCTTACGAAAGGAGCCGCGGCCATGGCCAAGGAAAGCAGTCAGAAGTTCATTGCGCGAAATCGCGCGCCGCGCGTACAGATCGAATATGATCTCGAGCTGTACGGCGCGGAGAAACAGATCAATCTGCCGTTCATCATGGGTGTGATGGCGGACCTCTCGGGGAAACCCGCGGAGGAGTTGCCGAACGTCGCGGAGCGGAAGTTTCTGGAAATCGACGTGGACAATTTCGACGATCGGTTGAAATCCATGAAGCCGCGAGTGGCGTTCCAGGTTCCCAATACGCTGACGGGCGAAGGCAATTTGAACGTGGACATCACGTTCGAGAGCATGGATGATTTCTCGCCGGCCGCGGTGGCGCGACGGGTGGAGCCGCTTCGCAAGCTGCTCGAGGCCCGAACGCAACTGTCCAACCTGCTGTCGTACATGGACGGCAAGGCCAAGGCGGAGGAACTGATCGCGAACGTGTTGAAGGATCCGTCGCTGCTCCAGGCGCTGGCCGCGGCGCCGAAAGCGGGTGATCAAACCGGCCAGGAGGCGAAGTAAGCTATGGCAGAAGCCCAACAACAAGCGCAAGCCGCACAAGCTGGCGTAGTGGAAAGTTCCGAGTTTGAGAAGTTGATGAGCGGAGCGTTCAAGCCGAAGACCGATTCCGCCGCCGAAGCCATCAAGCGTGGCGTACAGACCCTGGCCGAACAGGCCCTGGCCGACGCCGCGGTGATTTCGGACGACGCGGTGAAGTCGATCCAGGCGATCATCGCCGCAATCGACAAGAAACTCACGGACCAGGTGAACCAGATCATCCACCACCAGGAGTTCAGGCAACTGGAAGGCACCTGGCGTGGACTTCACTATCTGGTGAACAACACCGAAACGGACGAGAATCTCAAGATCCGCATCCTCAACATTTCCAAGAAGGATCTTGCCAAGACGCTCAAGAAATACAAAGGGACCGCCTGGGACCAGAGCCCGCTGTTCAAGAAGATCTACGAGGATGAATTCGGCACGCCCGGCGGGACACCATATGGTTGCCTGCTGGGCGACTATCAGTTCGATCACACGCCGCCGGACGTGGAAATTCTTCAGGGCGTTTCGCAGATTGCCGCGGCGGCGCACACTCCATTCATCTCGGCGGCGGCCCCGTCGCTGTTGAACATGGATTCGTGGCAGCAGCTTTCCGATCCGCGCGACCTGACCAAGATATTCCAGAGCGCCGAGTACGCTCCTTGGCGGGCGTTCCGGGAGTCGGACGACTCCAAGTACGTCGGACTGACCATGCCGCGCTACCTGTCGCGCATTCCCTACGGCGCCAAGACCAATCCGGTCGAGGAGTTCGCCTTTGAGGAAGACACCACGGGCACCGACCACAACAAGTATGTCTGGTCCAATGCCTGCTATGCAATGGGCCGTAACATCAATCGTGCGTTCAAGACCTACGGATGGTGTGCGCGCATCCGCGGTGTCGAGTCCGGCGGCATGGTGGAAGATCTGCCCTGCCATACGTTCCCGACGGACGATGGCGGCGTCGACATGAAATGCCCCACGGAGATCGCCATCACCGATCGCCGCGAGGCCGAGCTGGCAAAGAACGGAATGATGCCCCTGTCGCACTGGAAGAACACGAATTATTCCGTGTTCGTGGGCGCCCAGTCGGTGAACAAGCCGGCCGAATACACCGATCCGGACGCCACGGCCAACGCCAACCTGGCGGCGCGGCTGCCTTACCTCTTCGCCACGTGCCGTTTTGCGCACTATCTCAAATGCATGGTGCGTGACAAGATCGGCTCGTTCAAAGAGCGCTCCGATATGCAGCGATGGCTGAACGACTGGATCATGCGCTACGTCGAGCCGGATCCGAACTCCGCGGAGGAAGCCAAGGCCAAGAGGCCGCTGGCGGCGGCGGAAGTGGTGGTGGAAGAGGTCGAAGGCAACCCCGGCTACTACCGTTCGAAGTTCTTCCTGCGTCCGCATTACCAGCTTGAAGGGCTGACTGTGTCCCTGCGGCTGGTATCGAAGCTGCCTTCCGGCAAGAAGTAAGTTGCCCGGCGGGCATGATTTACGGTGTTGCCGGCCGACAATCGCGCAATGCCCTGTTTGGGGCAGTAGTGGGCGAGGCTTCAGAGAAACTACGATTGGTTCAGTGTGGTCGACGGCAACAGTCACGAACATTTTCTGAAAGGAGCTGACCATGGCGGTTGACTATTTCCTCAAGATCGACGGCATTGATGGCGAATCCGAAGATGCCAAGCACAAGGGCGAAATCCACCTTGAGTCCTGGAGCTGGGGCGAAAGCCAGACCGGCTCGTCGTCGCAGGATCTGGGTCTGGGATCCGGCAAGGTCAACATGCAGGACTTCCACTTCACCATGAAGACCAACAAGGCCTCGCCGAAGCTGTTCATCGCCTGCGCCAATGGCGAGCACATCAAGAAGGCCGTGCTCACCTGCCGCAAGGCGGGCAAGACCCAGCAGGAGTTCCTCTTCTTCACCTTCACCGACCTGTTGATCTCGTCCTATCAGATCGGGGGCAACGCCAACGACGTGATCCCGATGGAACAGATCAGCTTCAACTTCACCAAGGTCGTGATGGAGTACAAGCCCCAGAAGCAGGACGGCACGCTGGATGCGGGCATCAAGAAGGGCTGGAACCTCAAGACCAATGTCGAAGACACCAACTGATCCGATCTCTGTCTGAGGTTCAACCCCCGCGCGTCCCCTCTCCGGGGGGCGCGCGGCTTTGTTATGAGAACAGGTGCCGACTATGGATGCCGCTGAATTGCTCAAGCAGGCCAGGCTCGATGAGGCGCTCCTCAAGCTCCAGGAACAGGTGCGCGGCGACCCGGCCAATGCGAGACATCGTGTCTTCCTGTTTCAGTTGCTTGCGGTGATGGGCCGATGGGATAAAGCGTTGACGCAGCTCAATGTTGCGGCGGACCTTGATCCCAAAGCGCTGCTGATGGCACAGGTGTGTCGTCAGACCCTTCAGTGCGAGGCTTTTCGAGCGGAGGTCTTTGCCGGCCAGCGACTGCCGCTGGTGTTTGGACAGCCTGACGAGTGGGTCGGTTGGCTTGTGCAGGCCAACCAACTCGCCGCCGAGGGACACCACGCGCAGGCGGTTGAAATGCGCAACCGGGCCTTCGAGGCGGCGCCCGCCGTGGCGGGAAACATCGACGGCAAGCCGTTTGAGTGGCTGGCCGACGCGGATCCGCGACTTGGGCCCGTTCTGGAAGCGATCATCGACGGCAAGTACTTCTGGGTGCCGATGCACAATATTCGGCAGGTCAGTGTCGAAGCTCCGGCCGATTTGCGGGATGTGGTGTGGCTTCCGGCGAACTTCACCTGGGCCAATGGCGGCGTCGGCGTCGGGATGATTCCCGGTCGTTACCCCGGCACGGAGTCGGCGACGGATGGCGCCGTTCGCCTGGGGCGCCGGACCGATTGGCGAACCGTCGCACCCGAGATGGACATTCCGATCGGGCAGCGCCTGCTAGTTACCAACGAAGGCGAGTATCCCCTGTTCGAGTTGCGGCGGATCAGTTTTGACGTTGCTGATCCGGCAGTCAAATGATCGCTGCGGTGAGGCCCCATGGCTGATCTTGCTCCACAAGAACGCCTGCTGCCGTTTCTGCTGGATCGCCTGACAGACGATGACCCGGCGACACGGCTGGAATCGCGCGAGAAGAGGTCCATTTCGATGCGCCAGTTCCAGAAAGCGCTGCTGCGCGATTTGACCTGGCTGTTGAATACCCCAAGCAAGACCCAGCACGAGCACCTGGAGGAGTTTCCCGAGGTTGCTCGCTCGGTGTTGAATTTCGGCATGCCCGATTTCGCCGGGCTGACGCATTCGGACATCACCGCGCCGCAGGTCGAGAAGGCTATTCGGCAGGCTGTGACGTTGTTTGAGCCGCGCATTGTGAAGGACTCGCTGGTGATCCGCGCGGTGGTCAACCGGCAACTGGCCGGGAATCTGTTGGCCGTGGAGATTCGCGGGCAGGTCTGGGCGCAGCCCGTGCCGGAGCAGTTTTTTGTGAAGACCGAAGTGGACCTGGAGACGGGTCAGGTCAATCTGTCGGACCAGCTCAATGGATAGGCGACTGCTCAACTACTACAATCGCGAACTCCAGCACATTCGGGAGATGGGCGCGGAGTTTGCGCGAGAGTTTCCGAAGATCGCGGGGCGGCTGACGCTGGATGAGTTTTCCTGTGCCGATCCCTACGTCGAGCGCCTCATTGAGGGTTTCGCGTTTTTGGCGGCGCGTGTTCAACTCAAGCTTGACGCCGAGTTTCCGAACACGATCTATCCACACTATCTCTGTCCAACGCCGTCCATGGCGGTGGCGCAGCTCCTGCCGGACCTGGCCGAGGGCGCGCTGGTCGAAGGCGTGCCGATTCCGCGAGGGTCCGCCATGCGGAGCATTGTCGGCAAGGGCGACCCGACCGCCAGCGAATATCGCACGGCGCACGATGTCAAACTCTATCCCCTCAGTGTTGTCGAGGCGCAATACTACACTCGCGATCTGGCCTCCCTGGAATTGCCCCAGGGCATACCGGCCACCAAGGCCGCACTGCGGATTCGCCTGCAGTCGCCGCCGACGGCCACCATGGACAAGATCCGTGTTGACCGGCTGGCGTTCTTTCTTCGCGGCGGCGGCGACGTGCAGATGCGGTTGTACGAACAGATATTCGCGCACGGCGTGGGCGTGGTGGTGCAGCCCAAGGGCCGGCCGGTGCGCTGGCGCGAGGTGATTCCGGCGGGCGAAATCCGACAGGTGGGTTTCGAGCCGGAGCAGGCATTGCTGCCCTTCGACGCGCGCTCGTTTCAGGGCTACAGACTGATTCACGAGTACTTCGCCTTCCCGCAGCGGTTCATGTTCTTTGAATTGGGAGGTCTGCAGCGAGGATTTGGACGGTGCCCGGAGCACCAGATCGATCTGGTTGTGCTCTTCAACGAGCCGGACCTGCGGCTGGAGGGCGCGGTCGAGGCCGGACAGTTCGCGCTGTTCTGCACGCCGATCATCAACCTGTTTCCGAAGTCGGCCGACCGCATCCACCTGAGCGAGCAGATGTATGAGTTTCAGGTGATTCCGGACCGCACTCGCCCGCTGGACTTCGAGGTGTTCCAGGTGCTCAAGGTGACGGGACATGGGGTCAGGTCCGACCAGGAGCAGCCGTTCACTCCGTTCTACTCGGCCCGCGATTTCCAGGATGAGGGCGGGGCCTACTACACCGTGCATCGGGTGCCGCGGCTGGCGTCGCAGAAGGAACAGCGGCAGGGTCCGCGATCGAGGTATCCCGGATCGGAAGTCTACGTCTCGCTGGTGGATGCCAGATCGGCGCCGTATCGCTCGGACTTGAGGCAACTCTCGGTCGATACGCTCTGTACGAACCGCGACTTG
>CAZXRB010000113.1:0-294 GCA_964642845.1 uncultured Nitrospira sp. | reverse complement strand
GTGCCCATCGGCAAAGGCGCCACGGATTTCACGTTGCTGGCCGGAGCGCCAGTGGAGGAGGTCCGTTGCGTCAGCGGCGTGCCGACCTCGCCTCGGCCCAGTTTCGCCGAGGGCGAAACGGCCTGGCGGCTCATCAGCCACCTGACACTGAACTATCTGTCGTTGAACGACACCTCCGGCGGCGACGGCGCGGCGGCCATGCGTGATTTGCTCGAACTGTATGGCGAGGTTTCGGATCCGGCGGTCCGCAAACAGATCGACGCACTCTGCGACGCCTTCGAAGCCGCGTGGAAC
>CAZXRB010000112.1:0-9891 GCA_964642845.1 uncultured Nitrospira sp. | reverse complement strand
ACCGGTGACACCAACGTGGCAACCTGGCACTATTTAACGCTTGATTTGGGACTAGAGGTAGATATAACCTTCTTAACGGCGACGCCTGTGGATAACTGGCCCGCCACGGAAGGCGGAACCGTCCGCAGGGCATTCAGGGAAGGGGTCCGACTTCCTCCGAGGCTGTTTCCGCAATAGGAAGCGATACAGAAGCAGAAGGAGCCGGGGGCAGGGGAAAGCCCGACGACTCCATCAATGACCGCTGGTCGGCCTTCTTTCTTGAGATCAACCGGCAGCCGGGAGACATGCCGGCTGGCGCATCAGGTGACGGCTACTCGACGGCTCTTTGCACCTCGAACGTTGCGGCCAGACGAGCACCTTTGGCGCTCTGGCGGGAAACGACGGAGTCGCCCTTGCAGGACGGACAAGCGAATCGCGGCGTCCTCGACCAACGAATGGCCGCGCCACCCAGGAGAAAAACCCCGACCGCCACTCGAATCGACTCCTGGTTCAACCCGGACAGCAGTGCATTCAGGAGAACAAACGCAACCGCTGCACCGACAACGACGTTGACCGTCGCACGCGCTCGCGATTGAGAACGGGCGATGCCGTTCGCGCGTGGGAACACACCGCATTGTTCGCATACGAGTTGATCGGCAAACGCAACCGCCTCAGCATCGCTCCGCCGCTGCCAACGTGCCACGATCCGCACGCCGTAGATCAGCACCGCGAGCGACACGATCACGCCGGCAGCGATCAGCAGTGGCGACTGCCGATCGACGCCCGCAGCCGACAGGATGATGCCCAGGAGAAAGGCGGCGACCAGGCCAACGGTGACACCGACGCCGTGGAGCAACCGTGCCGACAAGGAACGAGCGGGTGGGGGTGTCGCGCTCATGTCGCCACACTCCTTCGCCGCCGCAGCGCCACCAGTCCCGCCGACATCAGCGCCAGCGTCCCCGGCACCGGAACCGCCGTCACCGACACGTTGTCGAGCGCCGGTCCGAAGTTGGCCGGCGTCGTGCTGAGGAAGGCCAGCGTGTCGCTGCCGGTTCCCTCCGCGAGGAAGGTGAACCGCGTCCAGCCCATGTTCTCCGGCCCCTGGCCCGTGTACTCGAACTGAGGCGAGCCGAGGAGGGCGCCGTTCCAGGTCACGTCCATCGTGCGCCACTGCGGCCCGCCGAAAATCTCCGCCGCCATCCAGAAGCTCACCTCGTAGGACTGGCCCGGCTCGGTCACCAGCGCCTGCGAGATCGAGGCCGGGTTGAACCAGTTGAGCGACAGCGAGACCTCGCCGTCGGCCGGCAGCCAGTTGTGCCCTTCGCCCAGTTCCGGGATGACGATGTCGATGCCCGGCGAGCCGATCACCCAGGGGGCGATGCCCATGCCGATGTTGCTGTTGCCGCTGCCGCCGTACTCCTCGAAGCTGCCGTTCAGGACGACATCCGCCGAGGCGACGGCCGGCGCCAGGGCGGCGATGAGCAGAACCGAGACGAACCGCGACTTCTTCATGCCACGCTCCTCCAGGAAACAGACTCTCCGGGCCGGGTACGCACCGGCCGTATTCCAACTATAGTTGGCAGACCCGGCCCAAGGCAAGCTTTAGCCTTTTGGCGGTGCTAGGCGATGAACTCAGACAGGAACGGCTCCGGGCGAAAATGACCCAGGAAACCCTCGCGGCGAGGGCAGGGGTGTCGCGCAACTACGTGAGCCTCCTGGAGTTGAACCAGAAGTCTCCGACCGTCCAGATGCTGTTCAAGCTCTGCAAGGTGCTCAAGGCCCGGCCGTCCGTCCTGATCGCCCGGGTCGAGGCCCACGGGGACCGGTAGCCCCGATCACGGGCATGTGTCAAGTTTTGGAGCAAAAAAACTTGACAATCTCTCCAGCGTGGCCGATCATTGAGGGATGGCCAGCCCGACTCTGAAAGCCTCTTCCTCTCGCGTCGCCGGTGCCGTCCGCTCCCGCATCGAGCGGGGCGGCGAGCGCCTATGGCGGCTGGAGGACTTCCGCGACCTGCCCTTCACGGCGGTCGCCCAGGCGCTTTCGCGCCTGGCACGGGCCGGCCAGATCGAGCGGCTGAGTAAGGGCACCTATTACCGCGGGCGTCAGACCGCCTTTGGTGCGAGCCGGCCGAATCCAGCGTCCATTCAAAGGCTTGCGGCACGAACCAAGCCCATGTTCCCGGCGGGCATCGCGGCGGCCAACCTGCTCGGGTTCACGACACAGACACCGGCGCGTGGTGAACTGGCGACCAGCGCCGGCAGCCTGCCCCGGAAACTGATCGGACCGGACGCGGTGATTCACACCCGGCGACCGGCGACATGGAAGGACCTGTCGGAAACCGACGCGGCCTTCCTGGACTTCCTGCGCCGGGCTGGGCGGACGAGCGAACTGCCGCCGGAAACAACGCTCCGCCGAACGCTCGACCTCCTGTCGGAAACGGGGCGATACCTCCGCCTTGCCAGCATCGCAGAGGCGGAGCCGCCGCGCGTGCGCGCGCTGCTCGGCGCGCTCGGCGAACGTCTCGGCAATCACCCCAAAGCAGTGTCGAGACTCCGCGAGTCGCTCAACCCGCTTTCGCGTTTCGACTTCGGCGTGTTCGCCGGCATGCCGAACGCCCGCGCGTGGCAGGCGAAGGAGCATCGGCGATGAGGCTCTTCGAGCATCCCGACTTCGAGCAGGCGATCCTCCGCGCCGCGGAGCACTTCCGCGCGCGGGGGCTGCGCCCGGCGATCATCGAGAAGGACTACTTCGTCACCGAGGCGCTCCGCATCATCGCCGACACGGCCACCGACCAGGTGATCTTCAAGGGCGGCACGAGCCTCTCGAAGGGATGGAACCTCATCGAGCGGTTCTCAGAGGACATCGACCTGTTCCTTGATCCGCTCGCCTTCAAGCCCCCGCTCGGCAAACAGGGGATCGACCGCGAGTTGAAGCGCCTCCGTGACGCCATCGGCAGGCACCCGGCCCTCACCTTTGTCCGCGACGAGAGCCGCACCATCGGCGGCTTCGGACGCAGCGACCGGTTCGCCTACGAGCAGCGTTTCGGCGGCCCCGGTGAAGTGGTGGGGCGCGTCCTCCTTGAATCCGGCACCGCCAGCGGCCGTGAGCCGACCGCGGACATGGCGATCCGTTCGTATCTCGGCCAGTTCCTCGAGGAAACTGGTGTGACTCTCGGCGCCGACGACGAGCGGCCTTTCACCATGCGGCTGCTCCACTTCCGGCGCACGTTTGTCGAGAAGATGTTCGCCATTCATGCCAAGGTGGAGATCCTCAAACGCGACGGGCAACCCATCGGCAGCTATGCCCGGCACTACTACGACCTTTTCCGGCTTGCGGCGCAGCCCGAGGTACGAGCGATGCTCGCCACACCCGAGTATGCGGCCATCAAGGAGGACTACGACCGCATCAGCCGAGCGCACTTCGAGCGGGACTACTTCCACCCCGAGGGGATGAGTTTCGCCAGGTGCGAGGCGTTGTTCCCGACCGAAGCGCTGGCCGAAGCCTTGGCCCGCGACTACGAGCAGCAGTGCCGGACGCTCTGCTATGGCGCATTCCCGACCTGGGCGGAAGTCCGGGCACGCTTCGATGAGCTGCGGGCTTCCCTCTGACGGACCGCGTTGATGGAGCGGGAGACGCGGCCCCTCTCCCGCTCCAAGCCTCACCCTCTACCCCCCACGAGCAGGCATGACCACATCGCCCGCCGACTTTCAATCAAGGCGATCGGGCGGATCGATGGGCAGGTAAATCGGGTAGCGCTCCAGGTTCGAGTACCGAGACATCTCGGAACGCAGGGCCGAGCAGCGTTCACCGTAGAGATACGCGGCGTACTGAAGAACCGTATCGGCTGCCTTGGCCAGGTTCGACTCCATGACAGGCTCGCCCCCTTGCCAGGAAAACGCTCCCTCCGCAAGCCGGTGACATGCGGTCGCGAGTCCGGTCGGCGCTTCCTCAGGCGCCCGATTGAGATCAAGGGCTGCAACACCGCGTCCGTGCAACGCACGAATGAGATTCGCGGCGATCTTTCCGCGGATCGACACGTCATTGCACGAGTCAGCTCTCCACAGACCGCGGGCGAAGTGACGAACCGCCTGACCCCGCGATTCGTCGTCACCCCTCGCCAGGGCGATCCATCCCATCATCCGGTCGGACAAGGCGGCATTGTTGAACCGCCCCAGGAAAAGCCGGACCTCGCGCGCAATCCGCGCAACGTCCGCCGCCTCGTCGTGCCGCCGGGCCAGTATCAGGCATTCGACCAGCAGCGTCATGGCATCGCTCATCAGGCGCAGGTCGCCTGATTGCCGCGCCTTGCCGATTGCATCCTGAAGCCGATCCGCCATCCGTTCAGCCTTCCGGGACGCGATGCGGTGCAGGCCCATGACAAATCCCGGAGTCCCCGCCTTCAGCAGCAGGACTTCCAGGAACTTGACTCTGAAATGGCTGTCGTAGTGCTCAACATACGCGGCCGTATCAGCGTCGCATTGCGGGAGCAACGCTGCACACCGTCGCAGACAGCCTGCGGCGCCGAGAAGCGATCGCTGCCCGCCGATGGAGAGGGCGAACGACTCGAATGCCAGCGTAGTTGCCGCAACCGACACTTCGGCCATTTCCGAGCGGATCGACCGGCACTCTGTGGCGGCATCATCCATCCGATGCGCGTTGGAAAGCGCGTAGAGATGAGCCCGGACCAGCTCGCGCCGATCCGGGTCCGTGGCCTTGGCGGCAGACGCCTTGAACAGATCGGTCCTTTCCGGGATGCATGCCGCGTCGAGGAGACGGCCGAGGAATACACCTGCCCGGTTTGCCACTCCCGCCGAAATCATGTCGCCTGCACGCCGTTGCAAGTCAGCGACGCTGGCCGGCGCCGGGGGTGGAGCATCGTCGTGGTCCGGCAATGCAAGCGCCTTGCGAAGCCCAGTCAGCATCGATGGGTTGTCAGGGCCACCGTTGCTGCCCCATAGCGGGGAGCGGTATTCCAGCAGCTTCGCGTGCTGCGCAAGGGTGCCAAAGAACTCCGCCTGCAGGAACTCCGGACCGGTCTGAGCGATCGATGCCTGGGGAGTCCCGCTGTCCTGGGCGTGAGATGGCTTCTCATTGCGGATCAGGATTGAACCCTGAGGGACAAGCTGGCGGATCAGGGGACGGAGATCGGGATCCCAGAAGCCGTATCCCGCCGCCAGAAGCAAGGATGGCGTGGGTCCGTCCATCAGCCACGCCCCGATCGCCGAAAGCTCAGTTGCATCCACTACCAGCCGGGCCATCTGCTCAAATGTGAAGACAAGGCTGCTGCGATCGTCCAGCGTCCCGTGCAGCTTGGCGTATCGAAGCATGCCGTTCCCATGCTGGTTCTCGAAGCGAGGGATCGACAAGCCACCCACGGGTGCGAGTGCCGCGCCAAGGGCGCGTGCCAGCGCCTCGTCGAGCCAGGGGTCGTAGTTGGTCGTCAGCACCGTCACCCGGTCTGCACGGCCCCGCGTGAGCAGCCACGCCGCCACGTCCGCCACAGCCTCGTGATTCGCATTCGGACAGCGTCCAAACCCCCTTCCACATCCGAGTTCGATGATCCCGAATCCGGCGCCCGAATCGACGAGGTGAAGGCATCCCATGAACTGCTCGAAGGGCAGTTGCCCCAAAGCCACAGCTTCCCGTGAAGGGACACCGTCAACAGACCGGAGGAGGTTGCCGACGATTCTCTGAATCTCGCCCGGAGGAGCTGCGTCCCGCACAGGCTCCAGCACGAGGTTAGTCCGAATCTGTCCGACCATCAGGCAGTTGCTCGGATGCCCGACGGAGATGGCCGACCCCATCAGCATCACGACATGCCGGTGCCGGCCGGAACTGAATTCGTTGCACAGCTCGGCGAACGACGTGTCCTGCCAGATTGCCATGACTTTCCTTCACGGCGTCGTCATGCAGGCAGTTCGCTCTGACGAACCACCGAGAACTTCCCCTCACCACGCGACTCCAGAGCGCGGGCTTCATGCAGGGCGTCCTCTTCGTACCGCCACCCGCGTTCCATCGCGTTGTCCTGGTAGAACACGTTGCCCTTGAGGTCCACGATGACGTACAGGTCCTCCGTCTCCGGGATGGTGAGGAAGATCGTCTTCGAGGCCCGGCCGGCATCGAACGCCTCATCGTTCTGGTACTCGCAGATCGCGTCCGCCGAGAACACGACGAGCGAGCCGTCGTCCCGGTTGACGGTGACGAGGTAGATGCCGCCGCCGCTTTGCCATGCCTCTCCGCCCACGAGCACCGCGAGTTGTTCCGCTGTTCTCTCGTCCATGGTCGCCTCCCGCAATCATACGGTCCGGTGAGTCTCCGCAGTTACGCTCGCCGCTGTTCGTACTCTTCAACCTCTTCCTTCAGGCCCAGGTAGAACGACTTCAGCGGGTCGATGACTCGCTTGATTTCGTCCTCCGCCAGGCCGGCACTCCGCAAGCGTGCTCCTTGCTCAGTGATCCGCGTCTCCGCTTCCTTCACCCGCGCCTTCGCTTCCCGGTATTCCTGCTCGGTATCGATCATCCCTGTTTCGCCTTCTACTCAGTCACCGCGTCTGGCTCCCCGAGCCGGTAGCTCGTGCTCCGGCCGCCGCCGGGGTTCTGGACCAGGATGCCGCGATCCAGCAGTTCGCGGATATCGCGCAGGGCGGTATCCGCCGAGCACTTGGCCAGCTTCGCGTACTTCGAGGTCGAGAGGAACCCCTTGAATCCGTTCAGCATCCGGTTGATGACCAGCCGTTGCCGCTCATTCACCGGCCGCCGGTTGATCCGCTGCCACATGCGTGCCTTGTTCAAGACGACGCCGAGTGTCCCATCAGCGCCGCCGATCGCACGGTCCAGGCAGCCGAGGAACCACTCCAGCCAGCCCGTGATGTCCACGTCGCCGCGCTGCGCCGCCTCCAGCCGCAGGTAGTAGTCCTTCCGCTATCTGCGACGACATGCTGTAGAAACGGTCCTTCGTGCCGTCGGCGCGCGCCAGCGCCATGTCGGCGATGGCGCGGGCGATCCGCCCGTTGCCGTCCTCGAACGGGTGGATGGTCACGAACCAGAAGTGGGCGATGCCCGCCTTGAGGACCGGGTCCATCGCCGGCGGCGCATTGAACCACTTGATGAACCGGGACATTTCCGCTTCGAGGCGGTCCGCCTCCGGCGCCTCGAAATGCACATTCTCTCGGCCCACCGGCCCCGAGACGACCTGCATCGCTCCCGCTTCCTTCTTCCGCCACGCACCGACGGTGATCCGGTTCATCCCCGAGCGACCGGTCGGGAAGAGCGAAGCGTGCCAGTCGAAGAGGCGCTTCTTCGTCAGCGGCTTCTCGAAGTGCCGCGTGCCGTCGAGCATCATTTCCACGACGCCCTCGACATCCCGGCCCGCCTTCGGCAGGCCCGCCACGTCGAGTCCCAGCCGCCTCGCGATCGAGGAGCGGACCTCGTCAGGATTCAGCTTCTCGCCTTCGATGGCGGAGGACTTGACCACGTCGCTGGTCAGGACGGCGAGGCTCGCTTCGGCCCGCAGGTCGAATACGAGCGCCTCCATCTTGCCCAGGAGCCGGCCCTGCTTGTGCCGCACGGTCGCCAAGGGCCCGGCGAGAGATTCGCCGTCCCAGGTGAACTCCGGCCAGCCGGGTTTCTCGTGGATGTATGCCATGTTTCTCCGCATGTTGTGCGGTGATTGTACCACCCATTCGCCGCAAGGGCAAGTCATTTACCGCATGACGTGCGGTGAATAGAGCGACTATTCGCCGCATGGCAGGTCCGCCCCATTGACCGCGTTGATGGAGCGAGAGACGCGGCCCCTCTCCCGCTCCAAGCCTCACCCTCTACCCCCCACGAGCAGGTTCTCTTTCAGGCAATGCCGATAGACGGCTTCCGCCGTGACGCGGATCAGCGTCCGTGACCTGTCGGCCTTGCCCCGCAACCATCCTGTGCGACCGGACGACGGCCGGCATTTTGCCGTTACCCTTTCGAATTGACCGCGGAGTTGTCGGAATGCCAGGTGTCTTCGACTCAATCCACCAAGCGATGGCCGAGATTGTCCGGCAGGTTCCACCCAACCCGCTCGGAGTCGAAACCGACCGCGACACCTACGAGTGGGTCGATTTCGAGGACGACGATGGCGGGAGGATCATGCCTTCCTGGAGCGCGCCGTTCGCGTCACCCTACCTCTATCGCGGCCAATGGAAGCGCATCCAGCCATGCATTCCCAGCCTGTACCGATTCGACGGCCGCTGCGCGCTGGCGAAGCATCCGCAACTCCTTGAACCGTCAGAGCGAGACCTGTTCCTGCTGCGTCAGTGTTGGCTCGCCGAGTTCAAGGAAGTCCTTGAAACCCACCCCGCCGTCGCCCATGCCGGGAAGATCGGACTGCACTTGGGCAGGGATGCTCTGGCCCAGCACTACGGAATACCCACGGACCACCTTGACCTGACGGCCGATCCTGATGTGGCAGCCTTCTTCGCCACGAACACGTACGACGACAAGACGGGTGAATGGCAACCGGTTCGCGACGGAGGAACCGGGATCATCTACCGCTTCGACTTGACCGTGTTTCCGCGTGTGCTTGGCGAAGCCTGTGACCTTGGGGACTACTTCCGCGTGCTCGAAATGATCGGGTTGCAGACGCTGCCGAGGCCCGGAGAGCAGAAGGCCTGGTCTCTTCACCTTCCGCCCGGGGTAGATTTTGAGCGGCTGCCGATGGACGTTTTCGAGTTCCGCCACACGAGACACGGCTCGGACCATTTCCACAGCCTGTTCAACCACGGAACCGCGCTCTTTCCGCCGGACGTGCTTGCAGACAAGGCCGCAGAAATCATGAGGAGCGGCCGCGTACCGCGCGGCGTGGTCACCGCCATGCTCCGCAGCCACGACTGCCGGGAAGACCGGCTGGAGGAGGCGATCGATTGCTACGCCGGACGATTCGCGTCGCTCGGCCGATTCGCCACGGAAGTATGCGATATTGGGTCGCGCCACTTCAGCCCGGAGGTTCTGGCACGAGCGACGGCCGACGTGGAGGCCCGGGCGCCAGCCTTCCTGCGGAAAGTCGGTGTCCGGCCGGTCAAGCTTGTGAGCCCGGCCGCATTGGCAGCAGAGCTTCAGCGGAGCAAGCGGCCCCAGGTGCGGGCAATGTGCGCCCGGCAACTGGGCGAACTCGGGCCATCGGCACGCGAGGCCGTGCCGGCATTGCTCAAGGCCTTGCAGGACCCGGACCCCGACGTGCGAGCCAGCGCGACCGAGGCCCTCCGATCCATCGAGCACCCCGGTGCAGATATGGCCCAGCGTCGCGAGCCGCCCCTGTGATTGCCGGTTTTCACCGTTTCACGGCCAGCAAAACCCGGATTCCAGGCTCCCAGGCCCGTATGCCCTCGACAAAAAGTTCAACTGGCGTACTGTCACCCCGACTTTTCGAGAGATCAAGCCCTTCGACCAGCACGTCGAAGGGCTTTCTCGTTGTGGGACAGAGGGTTGCGCCATCGAGGCGGCGTCAGTTCGTGTCGCAGCGGCTGCGATCGCTCGCGGGACTTACTGCACTTGTGAGACCCACTGCACTTGTGAGGCTCATTGCGCTTGTGAGGCTCATTGCGCTTGTGAGGCTCACCGCGCTCGTTTGACTCGCCGCGCATCGGTCTGGATCCCTCAGCAGCGTCTTGGCGAACCTCTCGCGCACCAGCTCCGGTTGTTGGAGGGCTGGTCATGCGGAAGCGGAGATCGTCGCGGCGTCGCACGAACGCGAAGGTGATCGCCCTTATTGCTCATGGTGCAACCGGAGGGTACGCGGAGCCGGGTTGTAGACTTCTGGTTCCTTGTCGTTCGTCATGAGAGGGTCGCAGCGGGCTTAGCGAATGCGGCTGCCGGCGGGCCGCCCCGAGCCGCACCGCGCGACTCCGGAATCCCTGATTTCCAACCGTGCCTGGAG
>CAZXRB010000111.1:0-10025 GCA_964642845.1 uncultured Nitrospira sp. | reverse complement strand
TGTCGGGGCGTAGCGCAGCCCGGTAGCGCACTGCGTTCGGGACGCAGGGGTCGGAGGTTCAAATCCTCTCGCCCCGACCAAACCGCACTTCGTGCGACCCGCTCGCTCATTTTCGTTTTATCGAAATTGACGCGGGCGGATACACGCCTCCAGTGGATTCATCTCCTGCTCGTGCCGCCGGCCTTGTGAATTGTGGCCGGCGGATAAACCCACCAGTATCTTCAATTTCAAGAGCACTTCGTGCGACCCGCTCGCTCAGTTGCATTGTATAGAAATCGGCGCGGGCGTATACACCCGCCGGTGCTTATCTCTCATCGCATCTTTCCTCTGATTTCATCGCGCGGAATTGCAAAACGCGTGACGCTTCCGGAGAGGTGTGAGATTATCCCCTCAACGTCGACGGCGCGGAACGCTGAATCTTCCCCATGAGCGAACCAGAAGCCGAAGAGCCGGTTCGGGCTCGGATCGTCGTGAGCGGTCGGGTCCAGGGTGTGGGGTATCGGGCCTTTGCCCACCGGGTGGCCACGGCGCATGGGCTCGTCGGAGGCGTGCGCAATCTGGATGACGGCCGCGTCGAACTGGACGTGGAAGGTCCCAAATCCTCGATCGAAGCCGCGTTGGCGCAGTTACGAGCCGGCCCGCCCGCCGGGCGCGTGACCAAGGTCGAGACCGAATGGAAGACGGCTACAGGGCGATTCTCAGGCTTCAGCATCTGGTATTAGGGCACGGCTCGCGAGGCGGATGAACGGAGAGGACGAGTAGGGATATGGGAGTCGCGCGCAGGCAGGTCGTGGATGATTTCCACGAGTCGGAACAGGAACCGGCGGCCGAGAGCGCCGAGAAAGAATCCGGCCGGGCCGAGGGTCTGGACACACTCAAGAGCTATCTCCGGGAAGTCCGCCGGTCGACCCTTCTGACCTTCAAACAAGAGCAGCAACTCGGCAAGCGCGTGATGGCCGGCGACGAGCAGGCGCGCCAGCAGATGATCGAGTCGAATCTCCGCTTGGTCATCAGCATCGGCAAGCGCTATATGAACCGCGGGTTCCCGTTCTCCGACATTGTCGAAGAAGGCAATCTGGGACTGATCAAAGCCGTCGAGAAGTTCAACTACAAACGGGGGTTTCGGTTCAGCACCTACGCGTCGTGGTGGATCCGCCAGTACATCGAGCGGGCCATCATCAATCAGGGCAAGCTGGTGCGCCTGCCGGTGCACGTCGTAGAGCGGCTCAATCGCTATTTGGGCAAAGTGGAGCAGTTGGTGCAGGAGCTGGGACGCGAGCCCACCGCTCAGGAAGTCGCCAACAAGATGAAAACCTCCGAAGAAGAGGTGTTGGACCTGAAGCAGTTGGTGCGGACCACCTGCTCACTCGACAGCCCGATCAACGACCGCACCGATACATTCCTCCGCGACGTCATCGAAGATCCGATGTGCGTCTCGCCGGACGAGACGGCCGACGGGGTGCGGCGGCGGACGGAGCTCATGGCCTGGATCAAGGAGTTGCCTGAGAAGGAGCAAACTGTTATTGTGTCGCGGTTCGGGCTCGATGGAGACGAGGCGAAGACGCTGGAAGAGATCGGTCGCGAAATGGGGCTGACCCGCGAGCGCGTGCGGCAGATCGAAATGGCGGCGTTAGTGCGGTTGCGCCATACCATCGAGCGCAAAACCATGACACAAGCCGATTTGCTCTAGCGCGTGGCGCCGATCAATTATCAAGCCCTCATTCGCGAAGTGCCGGACTTCCCCAAGCCCGGTATTCTGTTTTACGACATCACCACATTGCTCAAAGACCCCGCCGCGCTGCGCAGTCTCGCCGACGAGCTTACCCTGCGGTACCACAGTCGGGGTATTCACAAAGTCATCGGAATCGAGTCCCGCGGATTCATCTTCGCGGGGATTTTGGCCGCCCGACTGGGAGCCGGCTTTGTGCCGGTCCGCAAGCCGGGCAAGCTGCCGGCCGATAGTTTTGAAGTCAAATACAGTCTCGAATACGGCTCGAACTCTCTTGCGATTCACCGAGATGCCGTGCAAATCGGCGAGCGGGTGCTTATTGTCGATGATCTGCTCGCCACCGGCGGCACGGCTGAAGCCACGGTACATCTCGTTCGCCAACTGGGGGGAGAGATCGTCGGGCTGGACTTTCTGGTCGAGCTCAAGGGGTTGAAAGGGCGCGACAAGCTTGCCGGCTACGACGTGCACTCGACCATCCTCTATCCCTAGGGTTTCTTCCTCTCCTTACCCCAAGCCCTTGTCAACGTCGGCGGTGCCGTGATATAGATGCCGAACTTTTTTGGCTCCCGACCCCTGACCAAGGAGTGGGAACTCTATGGCAACCAAGGCACAGGCCAAGAAAAAAACTGTGACAAAAGCCATGACGAAATCCAAAGCGCCAGCCCCACAGGCGAAAACAAAAGTGACCCCGGTGGCCGTTGTCGAAAAACCGGCAGCCGCGGCGGTGGAGAACCTGCGTCCCAAAGAGACGGCCAAAGAGCGGGAAGCCCGCGAGCGGCGCCAAGAAGTGCTGCAGAAAATGCTCCTGGGCAAGCGGCAAGAGATCATGAAAGAAATCGAAGGCAGCCTGGGCCAATCGCTGACGGAAGATCAGCAGCGTCGCCTGGAGTCCGCACGCGACGTCGGCGACCAGGCCTTGATGGATCTGGAGCGCGAGCTCGGCATCTCCTTGATGGAGATGCGCAACCGCCGCCGCCAGTCCATCGACGAAGCCTTGACCCGGCTCCAGGAAGGCACGTACGGCATCTGCGCCGAATGCGGCGTGGAGATCAGCGAGAAGCGGCTGCAAGCCGTGCCGTTCGCCAAGCTCTGTGTGGAGTGCCAGTCCCGCGCCGAATTGCTGGAAAAGATCGAAAAAGAGGAGGAGCGAGAGTAGGCGCAGATCCTCTGTTCTCGCCGCGCGGCGTGCTTCCGGTCAATGCCAGGGGGCGCCCATGAACGATCATGCGCTGCAGCGCGCCGTGGTGCTGGCCAGCGGCGGGTTGGACTCCACCGTCACGGCGGCGGTCGCGCGGCGTGACGGATTCGCACTTCATTTCCTCACCATCGCGTACCGGCAGCGCCATGCGATCGAGATAGAGCGGGCCAGAGACATCGCTGCGGCGCTGGGAGCGCAACAGCATGTAGTGCTCAACGTCGATCTCCGGGCGCTCGGCGGCAGTGCGCTGACCGGCGAGCTCGCGGTGCCCAAGAACCGGAACGAATCCGAGCGTGCGCGGGAAATTCCCGTGACGTACGTGCCGGGCAGAAATCTCATCTTTCTCTCGCTCGCCACCGCGCAGGCAGAGGTGGTCGGCGCCTCGGTCATTTATTTCGGCGCCAATGTGCTCGATTATTCCGGCTATCCCGACTGTCGGCCGGAATTCATTCGGGCGTTCGAAGCGGCGGCCAACGCGGGCACCAAAGCAGGCGTGGAAGGCAGGCGCTTCGAAGTGCGCGCGCCGCTGCTGAGGCTGACGAAAGCGGAGATCATTCGCCTGGGTGTGACGCTGGAGGTGCCGTTCCATCTGACGCACAGCTGCTATGACCCTGTCGGCGCCCTGGCCTGCGGGCAATGCGACAGTTGCCTCATCCGTAAAGCGGGATTTGCGCAAGCAGGGGTTGTCGATCCGATCATCTATGCGATACGCTAACGAATGAAGTGGAAGAAGATCTGTTGATCTGATGATCTGTTGACTGCAAGGTTCCGGGAGCTATCCGGTCAGGAAATCAACAGATCGACAGATCACCAGATACACACGATGTCGCCGGAAGAATTTTTCATGTACCTCACCATAGGACTGATCGTGCTGGTGCCGATCGGCGCGCGGCTCTATCGCCGCATGACGTTGCGGCGGACCCAGGCCATGTTGAAGGAGCAGTTCGGCGGCGCCCACTCCAAGGGGTCGATCACGGATGGTCAGCGCTGATGAGACGCACGTCGAGGATGGCAATCGCAGCCTGGTCCCTCGTGGTCCTGGGCGCGATGCCGGCTTGCAGCCAGAGCGAGCCCGGTTCAAAGGCCGCGCCGAGCCAGGTCCCGGCCGAGTTGCAAGTCGGGCAAGCGAAGTTCCAGGCCAATTGCGCCGCGTGCCATGGAGTCGGCGGGGTCGGCACGAGCCAGGGCCCGCCGTTGGTCCATAAGATCTACGAACCCAATCATCACGGAGACGCCGCGTTCCAGCGCGCCGCCGCCAATGGCGTGCGGGCTCACCACTGGGAATTCGGCAATATGCCGAAGATCGACGGCGTCACGCCGGAAGACGTCGATCAGATCACCAAGTATGTCCGCTGGCTGCAACAGCAGGCCGGCATTTTCTGACCTCCTCGCGGCGCCTTTCCGATCGCTCATCCTTCGCTGCCAGCCGGTTTGACTTCAGTTCAAGCGCTTCGTAAGGTGATACACCACACCCCCTAATGTGGAGCAGGGTGGAGGCTTCGACGAATCACTGTGCGGCCCTTCGGAGGGTCTAACGAGAGGAGGGGTTATGCGTGCTCGAGTTGGCCGTGTGCTGGCAAGTATCCTGTGGCTTCCGATCGTGGGCCTCAGTGTAGGATGTGTGGCGATCGATGCGGGGCATGAAGGCGTGCTGGTGGAACAGCCCTTCTTCTTCGGCCATGGCGGCGTCGATCCCGTTCCGGCGAAGACCGGCCGTGTCGTCGTGGCACCGACCACCAAGGTCATCGATGTGGACGTCCGGCCGATTCAGTACTCGGAGCACTTCGATATCATCTCGGCGGAAAACGCGCCCGTCTCATTCGACGCCTTCCTCATCGCCAACGTGATCGAGGGGCGCTCGCCGGAGCTGATCTCGAAATACGGGCCGAACTGGTACCAAAACAACGTCAAAGAAGCGTTCCGCACGTTCGTCCGCGAAGAAGTCCAGAAGTACCCGCTCTTCCAGCTGACCACGGATCCCACCACGCGCACCAAGCTGCAGGACGCGATCGCGCGCGAAGTGCAGACCAAGCTGATTGAAAAGCAGAACATTCCGATTCGGCTCAACCGCATCGTCGTCGGCAGCATCCTGCCGCCGAAAGGCGTCGTGGAGCAAACCACGCAAACCATCATCCAAGAGCAGCGCAAGATCACGATGGTCGAGTTTCAGAAAGCCGAAGAGGCGCGCGAGAAAGCCGAGCGGCAGCGCGGGATCGCCGACCGGGCCTATCGCGAGTCCTTAGGATTGACGGCGCCCGAGTTCGTCGACCTGCGCCGCATCGAAGTGCAAAAGGAAATCGTGCAGCATTCCCCGACGGCCTTGACCGTTATCATGGGCCTCGAACGCATCGGCATCAACCTCCCGCCGTTCGGCGCGGAGAAGTAGCGCGCGGCCCTCCATGGGATCAGCGGATGGCCTGCTCGGCCATCCGCGTCCGCGCCGCACCTGCCGGCCGGCCGCCTAGTTGACAGACGTTCGTGTGCGGTGTATGAAGCGAGTGCGTCCTCTTCAGGAAGGACGCAGTGAGTCCCACAGCAGGAGGTGGTCGACGGTGCAAGACCTCAGCCCACCGATCAGGATGGCCCGCCGCGATTGAGGCGGGCAGCTCGTCGCTCATGCGAACCACACCTTCCTACGGCGACACTGCGCTCGCGTAGAACCAAGGGGGTACCGGCTGTCTCGGAAGCGTGAGGCTCCTGTGAGGGATCCAAGTGCGCCAGGGGCGCTGGATTCGACCCTCCGACGATGTAAGCCACGTTCTCTCTCCCGCGGCGGGTGGCGTTCTCTCCACATCATCAGTACGACCGACTGCAACGTCCGAAGCGCGGGTTGCGGAGGGTGTGCCACGGGCTCGAACGGTCGCCTGTGAGGGGATGGTAGTGGGCTGAAGCGTCGGGGACGTGGTGCACCGTCAGCGGGAAGGAGGGGGCTGTGTTCTGGGACACTCGGCATCCTTCGCAGAAATCTGGCCGCTCCTGTGCATTCTGTGGCAAGCCGGAAGAGACGGTGCAGAAGCTGATTGCCAGTCCAGCGCAACACATCTGCCATTCCTGCCGGGCGGCTTCCACGCTGTTGGTCTGCGAGGAGTGCGTTCAACGGTGGGGCCGGTCCATGGCGAAGGATCATGGGACGCAGGAGTCGGCGTCGTCCCTGCCGTTGACCGTGCCCAAGCCCACGGAAATTAAAGCCACGCTCGACGATTATGTCATCGGACAGGACCGCGCCAAGAAAGTCCTCGCCGTCGCGGTGCACAACCACTACAAGCGGATTTTGAACCGGGAGCGGCTCACGCACGTGGACCTGCAAAAGGGCAACATCCTGATGATCGGTTCGACGGGAACCGGCAAGACGCTCCTGTCCCAGACCTTGGCCCGTCTGCTTCACGTGCCGTTCACGATCGCGGACGCCACGACGCTGACGGAAGCCGGCTATGTGGGCGAGGACGTGGAAAATGTCGTGCTGAAGCTGCTCCAGAGCTGCGACTACGACGTGGAGCGCGCCGAAACCGGCATTATCTACATCGATGAAATCGACAAGATCAGCCGCAAATCCGAAAATCCGTCGTTAACACGGGATGTATCGGGGGAAGGCGTCCAACAAGCGCTGCTCAAGCTGGTGGAAGGAACGGTCTGCAATGTGCCACAGAAGGGTGGACGGAAGCATCCGGAGCAAGAATACATTCGCGTGGACACCACGAATATTTTGTTCATTGCCGGGGGGGCCTTTGTGGGATTGGATCAGATCATCGCTCAGCGGACCATGCCCAAGCGGTTGGGGTTCGGGGCCGATGTGCCGCCCAGCGCCATCGATGGCCATACCGAAATCCTGCGTCACGTGCGGTCGGAGGATCTGTTGAAATTCGGGCTGATCCCGGAATTCGTGGGCCGCTTCCCTATCCTGACTACGCTCGCGGATTTGGACGTGCCGGCGCTCATCCGCGTGCTCACCGAGTCGCGCAACGCGCTGGTGAAGCAGTATCAGGCCCTGTTCGAGATCGAAGGGGTCGAGTTGCAGTTTACCGAATCCGCGCTCAAGGCGGTCGCCCGGCGCGCGGCCTTAATGAAGACCGGCGCACGGGCGCTGCGGACGATACTGGAAGAGGTCATGCTGGACCTCATGTACGACATTCCTGCGATGGCAGGGGTGAAGTCCGTCGTGATCACCGAAGAGGTCATCACGGGAATCGGGCAGCCGCAGATTGTGACCTGAACGCCCACGCCGCCGGCCCGTGCACGATCCAGACGACGCACACACCCGTTTTATGGGAACCAATCCCCTTGGCGAACGGCAGGCTCCGGTTGCGCTGGAGCCCTAGGCGGCCCGCCGACCGGACAGTGCCGGCCGCTCGGCTGTTTCAGTTGAACCGTCGTGCGCAGGCATCGAGGTGCGGGGCGCCTCCTTCTCCTGCGAGTACAACAGCTCGATACAGAGAAACAGCATCGCCACCAATGCCGCGAGACCGATGACGATCCCCCAATATCCTGCTGACATTGACAGCCCGCTCACACGGGACTCCGCGAGCCCCGTGCGAGCCGGTCTCCCTCACGCGGCCATCCGATACACCCAGCGGGCCGCGTCCTGATTCTTCTCGGCCTGAGCTTTGGTTTCTCTGGCCCGATCGGCGAGCACCACTCCGGCGAAAAAAATGCCCGCCAGCACCAAGCCAGCTGCCATCATGTAGCCCATCGGGATTTCAGGCCAGGATGCCGGGGCGGTAAAGCCGACGGTGACTTGAGGGAAAGGCTCGACGGCGGCGAGGCTGGCCAAGCGATCGGCCAGTGCTTCCGTGCGCACAGCCGCCACCACCAAGCTGGCCAGTTGTTCTTGTTGCGCCCCCTGGACGGCTTGCGATCCGATGTGGGCCTGCGTGACCTGGACCAGCGCCCGGCCCAACCGCTCCTGGATGGCGGCGGCCTGGATCCGGTAATTCTGAATCGCTTCCACGATGCTGCGCCCCAGCGTCGCCTGCCACGTCGCGGCAAATTCCCGGTCGAGGGCCTGTCCGCGGGCTTCGATAGCGCGGATCATGCGGGTGTTGTAATCCGACAGATGCAGATCCGCCGACAGGGCTCCGCTACGAATGCCGCGCTGAGTGGCGTTCACGATCGCGCGTCCCATGATGCCCTGTACGCGGGCCATATGGTCGGCGGGGCCAGTGACCGCCTGCCGGTGGACGGTTTCAAACGGATCGTCCGGGAGGGATTGCAGGGCCAAGGTGGCCCGGTTCCACTCCGCCGCGGACTGCGCCATGAGCCGGTGGGCTTCGCGCTCGAAGATCGCCTGCTCGACGATGGTGTGGCCTAGTGCCGGCTGCAGCCAGGCCATGCCCAAATCCAAGCCCCCTGGCTGTTCCATGGGAAGAGGCTGGGGCGCGGCGGTCTCCACGATGCCGTTGGCCGTGAGGAAGAACAGGCCGGCGCCGAAGATGATGGCGCACATGCCGATTCCCACGATGACATCAATGGTCGAATAGCGGTACGTCGACATAAGAACCTCCTTTCGGCTGAATCTCTCGTGCGGCTCGATCTCAGGCGTTCAGGAGACAGGGGTCCCATTGAGGCGCATTATTGAAAATGGCGGAGGGCGGGACCATTCCCTGAACGGCTGATTTTGCCTCACCCTCATGGGTGAGGAGGGCATCGTTGGCCCCCACCGTCACTCCCCCGTCACCGGTTCGAGCCACGACGCCCTGCGATGCGCGCTCGGAGTTCGTGCTCGAGCAGCGCCACCTGCCCCTCCTGGAAAAACCCGGGCACCAAGACCGCGATGACGGCGCTCCCATAGGCACGAGCGCTCGGCAACGAACCTTGGTCGGCGCCCAGCATATCCGACCAGGCTTCCGGATGCTCGAGGGATGAAGCGCGGGCGCGGTCGTCCGTCTTCAGAAAGGGCAAGAACGTTTCGGTGATGACGCGCTGCGCGTCCTCCGCGAGCGGCTGCAGCCAACCTTCGCGCAGCCCCACGGCATGGTAAATCCGCACCACCAGGACGTCGCGCGAGCCGTCGCTGTCCAGTCCGAGCTCCTGACAGATCTCCGCAAGCGTCATGTCGTCATACCCGTTGAGATAATAGAGCGTCTGGCGCGGAAAGCTCTCGGCGGGCAGGACAAGTGAGCCGGCCTTCCGGCGCAAGCGGGCGAGCTGCTCTTGGAGCGTGCCCCCTGATGGAAGGCCCAGTTCTGCCAGCCAGTCCGACAGTTCTTTGGACATGGACAGACGGAGATAACCCTGAAGGAGCCTCGCCCGAAGCTCACCGTCATCCCGTGCCGGCCCCGAGCGATCATCGGCGGTGTCACGGGGCGGGCGGTCCGGGAGCGTGGCGTCATCCGAGAGGAGCTCTTCCCAGGTCTTCACTTTGGCGCCGCACCAAGGACAGAAACGAGCCTTGAGCGGCAACGCGGTCTCGCAACAGGTGCAGTTCATGGCCGCCTCCTACGCGGAACGAGGGCCCCGCCGGCACGTGAATGTCATCCCAATACCCAGATTACGACGCCGGACAGGTCCCGCAAGAGGCGGTCGGCGATACCGTTGCCGAACAGTCGTTTGGCTCCGGACGTTCCCTGCCGTGTGACGACAACCGTGCCGTAGCCGCCGGTCCGGGCCTCGTCGATGATGGTGTCGGCGATATCGCGCTCATGGCCGAATTTCATTGTCACGTGGTCGATGGGAAAGCCGGTCTGTCCGAGGCGTTCCAGCGCCTTGAGCAGGATCGGGTATTCGAGCGCACCCTCTGAGCGGACCCATTCCTGTTGCTCTTTGCGCAATTGGGCGCCAAGGCGGTCCTCGACGTCCGGATCCTCCGAGCCGCCGTGCTCCATCAATTCGCGCGGCATCGGTTTCAGGGCATGAAACAGCGTCACGCCCACATCGCGCGCGTCCCGCAACAGCGAGCCCACATAGTGCACGGCCCGCAGCGACTGTTCGGAATCGTCCACGGCCACCAAAATCTTCTTCGGGAAGACTCGCGTCGTGGAGGCCTGTTCTTCGGTGGAAAACAATCGGTCTGGTTTGATGGTCGTTGCCATGGTAGTCACCTTGTCAGTGTGGCCGAGCAAATAAGGCGCGAGACGGCGCGCGAACAAATACGGCCGGCTCTAG
>CAZXRB010000110.1:0-10305 GCA_964642845.1 uncultured Nitrospira sp. | reverse complement strand
GCGCGGCAGCAGGCCACGCGGCGGAGCCGGGATTGGGCGGAAGTCCGTCCGGAATGGGGCCTGTCGAAGAACAGCCTCATCATCATCGGGCGGCGCGCGTTGACGCAGCGGGTCAATCTGCAAGGCCGCTCCTTTCTCCATTCCTACGACTCTCAACAGGACCGCTCGGGCAAACTGCTGGAAACGATCATGACCGCGCCGCTGGTGGTCGCCCAATGGATCAACATGGAGCACTATTTCTCCACTGTGGACAACGAGGTCTACGGCAGCGGCAGCAAGGTCTACCACAACGTGGTCGGGCGCGTCGGCGTCATGACCGGTGTCTGGAGCGACTTGCGTCTCGGGCTCCCGGCCCAGACGGTCCTGAACGGGCCGGTGCCCTACCACGAGCCGATGCGGCTGTTGGCCGTCATCGAGGCGCCGCGCGAGCGGATCCAGGGGGTCATCGACCGGCATCCCCTGCTGGATCACCTCTTCAACCTGGGATGGGTCACGCTGGTCTCGCTCGATCCGCACGACCGGCAGTTCTATCGCTATCATCGGGGAACCGGATGGAAACCAGAACCGCAGGACCAAGGAGCCTATCATCATGATCAGTTTGACGCTGCATCCGATGAAAGAAATCAAGATCGTCGTGCAGGGCGATCACTTGAAGTTTGTCACTGAGCTGCTGGACCGGACCGGCGCGACCGGCTACACGATCATCAACAACGTGTCCGGAAAGGGCCACCACGGCTTCCACGAGGGCCATCTGCTGTTCAACGATACGAGCAGCCAGGTCATCGTCTTTACCGTGGTGCCGGAGGATCGCGTGGAGCCGATCTTGGCCGGGCTGGGCCCGCTCTTCAATCGCCACTCGGGGGCCATGTTTGTCACCGACGTCGCGGTGAGCCGGCGGGAGCACTTCGTCGGCAAATGACCCGCGTCATGGGCTCTGCGCCGGCGCGACGGCTCTCGACGCCCTCGCGTTCCGGCGGCTATACTACGCGCCAACCATGAGACGGGCGCCGCGCGCGGCGCCGGTAAGCGTCAGCGCCATGCCTCCTGCGTCACGTGCCGGCAAGACTCCCGTGCCGGCCCAATCGGAAGTCGCTGCGGCCGAAGTCCTGGCCTGGGTCAGCGACTGCATCGAAGGCGGCCTCTGCTTCCTCTCCCGCGGCATTCTGATTTTTGAGAACGCCCAGTTCGGCGAATTGGTCGAGACGGCCGCCGAGTCCGTCCTCGATGTCTTCGACGCCGGCGAGCCCGCCCCTTCCTCCCTCCGGGCCCGCCTGTTTGCCGACGCAACCGCCTGGAATCGCCAGCCGCTCGGCGCGCGCGGCACCCAGGCCTACCGGCTCACCGGCCGGACGGGCCAACCCGTGATCTATGAATGCCGGTTCAACGTCGTGCCGTTTCACGGCGACACCGGCGTGCTGCTGGTTCTGCAAGACGTGACCGAACAGACGCTGCTGGCGCACGAAGCGTCGCAAGTGGCCCGGTTCCAATCGGTCCTCGCCCGGATCGGCACCCTGGCGGTCAGCGACGCCTCCGCGCAGGCTCTGATGAACGAGGCCGTGCGGCATACCGCGGAGGCGCTCGACGTCGAGCTCTGCAAGATCCTCATCGCCCGCGAATCCGACGATCATCTGGCGGTCGTCGCCGGCATCGGCCTCGAACAGGACCTCATCGGGAAGCTGACCATCGAAGGCGGCACGCATTCCCAAGCCGGCTTCGCCATCCGCGAGCGGCTTCCCGTCGTCGTGCGGGACCTGCGCAAGGAGACGCGGTTCACCCCGTCGAAACTGCTGACCGAGCACGGCGGCATCGCCGGCATGTGCGTGCCGATGCTGGTGGAGGACCGCGTCTACGGCGTCATGACGGCCCACTCCAAGCGCGTGCGGGACTTCACCGAGAAAGAGCAGGAATTCCTCTGCACCGTCGCCAACACCGTCGCCACGGTCCTCGAGCGCCGGCGGCGCGCCGACACGCAAATGGATTTCTACCACCGCCTCTTCATGGCGGCCCAGGACGGGATCATGCTCACCGACACCGACGGCCGTATTCTCGAATGGAATCCCGCCCTGGAGCGCATGACCGGCTGGACGCGCGAGGAGGCGCTGGGACAGCGGCCGGCCATTCTCAAGTCCGGCAAGCATCCGCCGGAGTTTTATGATCGCCTGTGGCAGGCCATCCGCACGGGGCAGCCGTTCGTCGACCGCTTCGTGAATCGCCGGAGGGACGGCTCGGAGTTCCTCGTCTGGGAAAGCGTGAGTCCCGTCAAGGACCGCGACGGGACGACCCAATATTACATGGCCATCCTCACCGATCTCAGCGAGCGGGAGCAGATGCTGGAGGCGTTGCGCCATGCCGAACAGGTGAAGCTCGTGGGGCAACTGGCCGGCGGGATGCTCCATGAAATCCGCAACCCGCTGATCGGCCTCGGCAGCCTCGCCACGCATCTGGCCGAGCAGGATCACTTGCCGCAGGCGGCCCGCGACCGGTGCCGGCTCATCGCGCGCGAGGCGGCGCGCATCGATGAATTGCTGGAGTCGCATTTGAGCCAGCTGCGGCCCCGCCCCTTCGATCTGCGTCCCTGCGACCTGCCGTCGCTCATCGACGATACGCTGACGCTGCTGCGCCCCAATCTGCTCAGGCAGCGGATCGCCGTGCAGACGGTCATCGCGCCCGATTTACCCCACGTCGAGGCGTCGCGCGCGCATCTGCAGCAGGTGTGCCTCAACATCACGATGAACGCGATCGACGCGATGCCGAACGGAGGGACGCTGACGATCGCCGTCAGACCGGAGATCAAACGCAGCGCCGGCGTGCTGCTCACGTTCACGGACACCGGCAAGGGGATCGCGCCAGACGACTTGAAGCGGATTTTTGAACCCTTCTTTACCAACGGGAAAGCCAAAGGGGTGGGACTGGGCTTGACCATCACGCACGACATCATCGAACGCCACGGCGGACAATTGACGATCACCAGTCCGCCGGGAAGCGGCGCCGTGGTCGAGGTGTGGCTCCCCGTCAAACGCGAGACATAAATGGCCTGGCATCTCTTGCTCGTCGAAGACGAAGAATCGGTTCGCGAAGCCTTCGCGCTGCGCCTCATGGATCACGGCTATCTCGTGCAGACGGCCGGCTCCGGCGAGGAAGCGCTCGCGCTGCTCCGCTCCTTTGAGCCGGATATTCTCGTGTTGGATCTCGTGATGCCGAACCTCTCCGGTCTCGATGTGCTCGCCCGCGTCAAACAGACCTTTCCGCATCTCCTCGTCATCCTGTTGACGGCCAGAGGCACGGTGAAAGACGCGGTGGAAGCCACGCGGCTCGGCGCGTTCGACTTCGTCGCCAAGTCGATCGACATGGAGGACCTGCAGCATGCCCTGACGCGGGCGACGGAGTTCTTGACGCTGCAACGCCAGGTCCACCTGCAGATGGGGCAGGAAGCGGCGCGCTATGCGCTCGACCGCGTGATCGCCAAAAGCCCGATCACCCAGGGCTTCCTCGGCCAGATCCGCGAATTGGCCAAAAACGACCGCGTCACCGTGTTGCTCCAAGGCGAAACCGGGACGGGCAAGCAGTACATGGCCCGGGTCATCCACTATAACGGCGCGCGGGCCCACAAGGCCTGCGTCGAGGTCGACTGCCCATCGATCCCGCGCGAACTCTTCGAGAGTGAATTGTTCGGCCATGAGAAGGGCTCGTTCACCGGCGCGGCCGGCCGGAAGAGCGGGTTGATCGAGCTGGCGGAAGGCGGCACGGTGCTCTTCGATGAGATCGGCGACCTGCCGCTCCCCTTGCAAGCCAAGCTCCTGCGGGTCATCGAAGAGCGGACGCTGCGCCGGGTCGGCGGCTCGTCCACCATCCCGGTGGACGTGCGGTTCATGGCGGCCACCAATCGCAATTTGAAAGACGCCGTGGCCAAAGGCGAGTTTCGCGAGGATCTCTACTTCCGATTGAATGTCGTGACGCTGACCGTGCCGTCGCTCCGCGAACGGCGCGAAGATATCATCCCGCTCGCCGAGCAATTTCTGGCTCGTTCCGCCATCGCGCTCAGAAAGCCGGTGCGCCGGTTGGGAGAGAGCGCCGCGGCGGTGCTCCGCCAGTATCATTTTCCCGGAAACGTCCGCGAATTGAGCAATCTCATCGAACGCGCCGTGCTGTTTTGCGGCGGCGACGCTCTCGAAGCCGCGCATTTTCCCTCCGACCTCCAGAGCGGCCCTGCGACCGCTGTCGCCGCAGTCCCGGCCGACTCGCTGGACCCCGCCCAGGTGCACATCACGTTTCGAGTGGGCGAACAATCTTTGGCGGACCTGGAAGACCGCATCATCACCGAAGTGCTCCGGCGATCCGGCGGCAACAAGACCCTCGCCGCCAAGCATCTCGGCATCACCCGCTGGATGCTCGACCGGCGGCGCAAGCGGTAGGCCGCAGAAGACCCACGATGGTCGGCCGCTATCGCGGATTGATCTGACGCAGGGAACATAGCACGCGGCATGGCCACTGCGGCGCACATGCGGCTAACCGGGCGCCCTACGCCATGCATTTCGCCGTCCTTCAGTGCGAGACGGCATCCGCCTCGTCGCGGCGCACTGCCTGTTGGATGAAACCGTACAACAAATCGACCGCGGCTTCCTTCGTGAGCAACGTCGCGGCGCCGGCCACGGCCATCGCCTGACGATTCTCCCCGTCAGCGTTCACCGACAGGCCGATCACGATCGTCTCGGGATGGCGCGCTTTGATCCGCGACGTCGCTTCGATGCCGTTCATGGTCGGCATGTTGATATCCATCACCACCACCTGCGGCCGCAACTGCTCCACCGCGGCCACGGCGTCTTCGCCGTTGCTCGCTTCGCCGACGACCTCCACATCTGAATAGCTGTCCAACACCGAACGCAAGCCTTGCCGGACCATGGCGTGATCGTCCACCAACAGCACACGAACGCGTGAGGCGTAAGGCGTGAGCCGTGAGACGACTCCAGAAGCCGCTTCTCCACTCCTCACCCCTAACGCCTTATCCTTAACGTCATCTCGGAGCGGCGAGACGAGCGTCGCCGTCGTCCCCTTGCCCGGCGCTGACTCGATCTCGAACGACCCACCCAGCGCTTTCATCCGCTCTTGGATACTCAAGAGCCCGAATTTGGATGACAGACCGCCGGAAGGCTCGGCCCCCGCAGCGGCGGCCCCGGGATCGAATCCGGCGCCTTCATCTTTCACTTCAATGCTCAGCCGTCCCTCGCCTTCGGTCATGGTGACCCAGGCTTGTCGCGTGCCGGCGTACTTCGCCACATTGATCAAGAGTTCGCGGACCGACTGAAAGAGCAACATCGCCTGATCCTCGGGGAGCTTGACGGCCACGTCATCCGGTGCGGCGACCGTGACCGTGAGATCGTGTTTCTTCATGTATTCACCCAGCCACTTCAAGCCGGCCGGCAACCCATGGTCCCTGAGCGCTGGCGGACTCAGTTCGGCTACGAGGGTTCGGGTATACTTCAACGCCTCCGACAGCAGTTCATCGGTTTCGTGGATCAGTTGCGCGCAGCCCGGGACAGACCTGGCCGCCTGCTTGCCTTGTCCCAGCTTGAGCTTGCCGAGCACCAACGTTTGTTGCAGATGATCGTGAAGCTCCGTCGCCAGTCTCCGGCGTTCCCGCTGCTCGGTCGTGGTGAGCTGCGAGGCCATTTGGCGCACTTGTTCCTGGTGTTGCGTCAGTTCCTCGGTACGCCGTAACAGCTGGCTCCGGGAATGCTCCAGACGCCGGAGCGCTTCTTCGCGCTGAGCCAGGGCTGCCGTCAAGACACCATTCAGCTGTTCCAACTCGACGGGGCTTCTGAGCGCCATGGCTTTGGGAAGCACTGCTGCCAGGCCGTGACCAGCGTCGCGACGCCCGGCACCAACAGGATGGCGGTAGAAAACGACAGGGTCGCCGTGACCGCCTTGATCGCGCCGTCCGTCCAGTAATCCGGCTTCCACACCGTCCAGGCCCCCATGAGATGCGTGGTCCCGCAAGCAAAAATAAACAACCCGAACAGCACGAACATCCAGCGAAAGGGGGCATCGGTCCGTTTATACAGAAAGTAGAAGAGGCTGGCAGAAATGATGTAATACGCGGCCATGATGATGACATCCGATCCGACGTTGAGCCACAACACGCCGGGCTGCCACAAAAAACATTGGCCATGCGGCATGAACATGTCCTGCAGGTCGGTCATGGCGCGTCTCCTTTTCGCTGTCGACGGCTGCGTGCCGTGCACGCAGTGTCTCGCCTCCTCCTCGCGGAAATCAAGCGCTAGGCTGACCGCAAGCCTTCCCGTTCGAGCATTGATAGCTCGGATAGCTCGCGATCCACAGTTTCGGTGGCCGCCCAGAAGTCAGCGAGCGACTTCGATGCTCGTCTTACCTGTCCAGGGGTTGCGTTCTGGGGGGGGCAGATTCTCGGCATATCGACCGATGGGGATCTGACGGTCTTCAGCGTGTTGCAGGAACTGGAACACGCGATCGGCGCTCCAGGCGGGGCGCACAGTGGAGAGCGCCGCGCCGCATAATCGCACGGTCCCCAGCTGACTCGGTCTGCTTGGCTCCCCGGCGCCCACTACAGCCGGACCGGGAAGGGAAAGACGCGGGACACGACCGTCCCGAGATCGGTGTCGGGAAAGAGACCGGCCAACAGGATGGCGACGAGCAGCAACACGCCGCCCCACAGCAGTCCATCGACCGTCCTCCGCCACACGCCCAGAAACGCGCCGCTCATGATCAGCAGGACGAAGAGTGTCATGGCGATGGTTCTATCATATCGCCCTGCCGCTCCATGTTAAATGTTCGTAAAGCGTCCTCGTGTCACAGGTTCTCACGCGCACCTTCGCACGGACGCTCGTGCGAGACCTATGCCGGCTCTGGCGGTCGATAACCCTACGAGTCAGCGGAACGCGAGGAATTGTGTGAGGTCCCGAGCACCGCGTTCATGGCGTGGAGGAGGTCCTGCTTATCGAACGGTTTATGAAGGACGTGGTGGGCCCCGAGCAGCTCTGCCGCATGAGCGATCTCCATCATCTGCGATTGCCCGCCTCCGGTCATGGCGATGATTTTGGTCCGCGGGCACGACCGTTTCAACTCCATGACGATCTCGATCCCATCCTTATTCGGCATGAAGATGTCGGTGATGACGACATCCGGCCGGTGTTGGTGGACGAGCGCGAGCCCGGCCCGACCGTCCGCCGCTTCCTCGATGCTGAAGCCTTCTCGGTGCAGAATCGTGACGATCGTCGAACGGATCAGCGGCTCATCATCGATCACAAGAATCCGAGGCACGGGGCACCTCCAACCGGTCGGCCGTACGACAAGCTAGTCCTTCCGAGACACCACGGATGTCTCCGCTCAGTGTGCCGCACCGCGGGCTGAACTTTGGGAACCCCGCGACTGGAGCTCGGCCAGCGGAGGCAGGGACAGTCCCTTCCGCAAGACGTCCGCGGCTCCCAAGGCCAGCGCCTGACGTTCGACTTCGGGGCTCTCCACTCCTGTGAAGACGATGACCTTGGCCTGAGGATCGATGGCTCGGATTTGCCTCAAGACGGCGATTCCGTCGATGTCCGGCATGTCGATGTCCAGAATCGTGAGATCCGGGCGCTCTTTTTGGAATATTGTCAGGGCCTCTTTTCCTCGAGCTGCCACGACGAGCTGGCGTCCGTCTCTGCTCAGCATGGTCCGAACCATTGTACGGATGCTGTCCTCGTCATCCACGACGAGAATCTTGTAGCGCTTCATCGTCTGCTCCTTTTTGTCGGTGCCCAGCTCTCGTTTCGGCGGGCAATCAGCCATCTTCAACGGGGAACCCGTGAGACCATGGTCCAATAGAGCTCGAAATCCTTCACCACTTGGGCGAACTGCTCCAGGCTCATAGGTTTTCGGATGTACGAGCAGGCACCGTCGGCATAGGACCGGACAATGTCGTCTTCTCGGTCGCTCGTCGTAAGCATCACGACGGGGAGCGATTGCAGTCGTGGATCCGTCTTCATGGCGTGCAGCACTTCAAACCCGTTCTTCTTAGGCAGATTGATATCCAACAGGACCAGGCCCGGCCGTCTGGTCCGTCGATAGGGACCTTCCTGCCGTAAGTACGCCAAGGCTTCTTCGCCGTCCCGGACTTTGCAGAGCACATTCATCAACCGGGCCTCGGCGAATGCTTCTTCGATGAGGACAATGTCGTCCTCATTATCCTCGACCAACAGCAGCTCAACCGGTTCCGTCGTCATAGCCGCAGCCTCGCCAAAAGATAGTCAGAGAGAACAGGCGCCCGTCACGCACGACGAGCAGGCCCCTGTTCGTTGCGCTCGGGCGACGGCAAGACCCGATTGAGAGCCGCCCCCAGCTCATGCAGCGAGAACCCTTTCGCAAGAAAATCAGTCACGCCTAAAGCACGGGCTCGAGTTTCCCGTTCCTCTGTGCCTGCTCCGGTGAGCATGATGACCGGAGCCTGCGGATCAATCGCACGAATTTCTCTGAGCACCGCCAAGCCGTCCATCTCCGGCATCTCGAAGTCAAGGATCGTCACCTGGGGCCGTTCCCGCCGGAACAGATCAAGCCCCTTCTGCCCATGATTCGCCGTGAGCACATGGTGCCCTTTGCGCGTCAGGAGTGTCGCCAGCAGCTCCCGGATCTTTGCGTCGTCGTCCACCGCCAGAATGGTCGCCATCATCCCTCCTCCTGTGAATGGCCCGGTTTCTCTCCCGCAACTAGGCCGCGCGGCCCGCGAGATTCGGGCGCGGAGCCGCGAGTATCTCTCGCACCTTGCGACCCAACGTCTCCGGTGTAAACGGCTTTTGAAGAAAGGCGGGGCCGGGCGTCACAGCAGCCGGCGGCGAGAAGGCCTTATCCGTATACCCGGACATATACAGGACCCGCAGGTCTCGACGGACTGAGCAGGCACGTTGGGCGAGCTCGGGCCCGTTCATCCCCGGCATGATCGTGTCCGTCAACAGCAGATGGATCGGCCGGGAGTCTTCCTGCACGATTCGGAGGGCGTCCGAGACGTTCTTCGCGGCGAGTACGGCATAGCCATTTCGTTCGAGAATCGCCTGCGCCAGCGCCCGCACCATTTCCTCATCTTCCACGAGAAGAATGGTTTCAGACCCGCGGAGTGACGCCGCGGGCGCCGAGAGCGGCGCCGGCTGCTCGGCGGGCCCTTCGAACCGTGGAAAGTAAATCTTGAAGGTGGTTCCCTTGCCCGGCTCGCTCAGCACGACGATACTCCCCCCACTCTGCTTGACGATCCCATAGACCGTCGCCAAGCCCAAGCCGGTTCCTCGCCCGGGACCTTTGGTGGTGAAAAACGGCTCGAAGATCCGAGCTTGAGTGTCCGCATCCATTCCGCATCCCGTATCGCTGACCGCCAGCATCACGTACGGCCCTGGCTCGAGGGCCAGATCGTTGGACGTCACGGCGCCGGTCAGTTCGACGTTCATGGTTTCAATGGTCAACTGTCCGCCGCCCGGCATGGCGTCCCGCGCGTTGACCGCCAAGTTCATGATGATTTGTTCCACCTGCCCCGGGTCGATCTTGACCCGCCCCAGCGTGGGGTCGGGACAGAGGATCAACGCGATATCCTCGCCGATCAACCGGCGCAGCAGTTTGGTCATATTGGAGGCGACCTCGTTCAAGTCCAGCACCTTCGGCTCCAGGAGCTGCCGCCGGCTGAATGCGAGCAATTGGCGGGTCAGCGACGCGGCCCGATGGCCCGCCTCCTTGATCTGGTCGAGCCCGTTTCGCACGAACGGGTCGGCAAACCCGACATCGCCCAACAACATGTCGCTGTAACTGTTGATGACGGTCAGGAGGTTGTTGAAGTCGTGCGCGATGCCGCCGGCGAGCTGCCCGATGCCCTCCATTTTCTGGGATTGGCGCAGCCGCGCTTCGCTTTCCCGCAGGGCTCGTTCCGCCTGTTTGCGCTCGACGGCATAGCGGGCCGCGCGCGTGAGGAGGTGGCTGTCCAGCCGCCCTTTGACCAGATAGTCCTGCGCGCCGCCGCGGACCGCCTGGCCGGCCAACGCTTCGTCATCCAGCCCTGTGAGCACGACAATCGGCAGGTCCTGCGCACGGCTATGCATCGTCTCGAACGTCTCTAACCCGTGACTGTCCGGCAGGGAGAGATCCAGCAACACCAGGTCATGCCCGCCTTGGGCCACCTGTGCCAGCCCGCTGCTCAGGCGGTCGGCCCATTCCAATTGGATGCCGGCGTCTTCCTTCTCCATCAACAGTTCTCGGATCAGGCACGCGTCGTCTTCGTTGTCTTCAATGAGGAGCACACGCATCGGTCGACCTCTCTAA
>CAZXRB010000109.1:0-10513 GCA_964642845.1 uncultured Nitrospira sp. | reverse complement strand
CATGTCGATCCGCCATCTCGGCGAGACCTTCGACATCCACGGCGGCGGCATGGATTTGATTTTCCCGCATCATGAAAACGAGATCGCGCAGTCCTGTGGGGCAACCGGAAAGGAATTTGCCCGCTATTGGATTCACAACGGCTTCGTGCAGATCAACCAAGAGAAGATGTCGAAGTCGCTCGGCAACTTTTTCACCATCCGTGACATATTCGAAAAGTCCGAATGGTCGGAC
Source organism: uncultured Nitrospira sp. (assembly GCA_964642845.1). GTDB lineage: Bacteria > Nitrospirota > Nitrospiria > Nitrospirales > Nitrospiraceae > Nitrospira_D. Next base: position 10,281 of record CAZXRB010000109.1, on the reverse strand, counting down.
GAGGTCACGGGCGAAATGCTCCGGTACTTCCTCCTGTCGACCCATTACCACGGGCCGCTCGATTTTTCGGATCAGGCGTTGAACGAAGCCAAGAACGCGTTGAACGGGTTCTACGATCTGTTTGCGCGGCTGGCCGAGCCGGGCGCGCACGGCGCGGGCGACCGGGGATTCGGGCAGGCCGTGGATCGCTGCGGGGCGGGATTCACCGCCGCGATGGACGACGACTTCAACACGCCGGTCGCGATCGCAGAATTGCAGCGGCTGCGCGGCGATATCAATAAACTGCTGGATCAGGGGCTTTCGACGGAGGCGCGGATCTTGGCCAGAGACGAGTTTCGTTCGCTTGGGGAGGTGTTAGGACTGTTCCAACTGGACAAGTGGCAGTTCAAAACCGCCGAAGATGGGATGAGCGAGGCTCTCATCGAAGCCAAGGTGCAAGAACGCAACGACGCGCGCCGTAAGAAGGACTTCAAGAAGGCCGACGAAATCCGGCAATACCTAGCCGATCACGGCATCATCATCGAGGACAAGCCGGATGGCACCAGCCGCTGGAAGCGATAACCAGCCAGAAGTCCTGTACGGGCTCCATGCGGTGCGGGAAGCGCTCAAGGCCGGCACGCGCCCGCTCCAGCGGCTGCTGGTCATTCGAACCGACAAGCAGTTCTTCGATCTCGTTCAATTGGCTCGAACGCAGCACGTCCCTGTGCACGTGCAGCCGTCGGCGGCTCTCGACCGGCTGGTCCCGGGCGGGAAGCACCAGGGCGTGGTGGCCTTCGCCGCGGCGAAGGCCTATGAAAGCGAGGAAGGCATTCTGGCCAGGGCGGCGGAGCGCACAGAGCCGCCTCTATTGGTCATCCTCGACGGCGTGGAAGACCCGCACAATCTAGGCGCCGTCTTGCGCACGGCGGAGGGCGCGGGCGTGCACGGGGTTTTTATCCCTGAACGCCGCGCCGCCGGCCTGACGTCCGTCGTCGCCAAGGTGTCGGCCGGCGCCATCGACCATATCCCGGTGGCGCGGGTGACGAATGTCGCGCGGTTGCTCGAAACCTTGAAGGCGGCCGGCCTCTGGATCTACGGGCTCGATCCTACGGCGACCAAGCGGTACACCGACATCGATTTCCGCGGCCCGGTGGGACTCGTCTTCGGAGGCGAAGGCAAGGGGCTCCGGCCGGGAGTCCGCCAACATTGCGACGACTGCATCCGCATCCCGATGCAGGGACTGGTCCAGTCGCTCAATGTTTCCGCTTCGGTCGCGGTGACGTTGTTCGAGGTCGTGCGCCAGCGTGGTTTGGAGCCCGCCGAGCGGCGGGGCTAGCGGATCTTTAGAATTCCGCCCTGAATCGCCGTCTTGAGCAGTTGGGCGGTATTGGACACGCGCATCTTCTTCATCATGTTGGCGCGGTGCGCCTCGACGGTTTTCACGCTGATCTTGAGCCGCTGGCCGATTTCTTTGTTCTTGAATCCGGCCCAAATCAACTCCAAAATTTCTTGTTCCCGCGACGTCAGCGATTCGGGGCGCTTCGTGCGAGGAGGAGGCTCCAAGTCCGCCAGAGACTTTCGAACGCGTGGCTTGCCGACTGTCTTGGCCATGGTGGTCAGTTCTCCTTTGATCTGCAGTGGGTTCAGGTATACTGGAACACATTCACAAGAGGATGCCGTCTCGTCTCGCGCGTACTGAATCAATTATAGGGAGCGTTTCCGAGGAATGTAAATCGAAGCATTTTGGCCCTAGTAAGCTTACTAATTGTCTAGGGGCAGGGTCCTAGGTGACCGGCGGTCCAGTTTCCTTTGCGATGCGAACCATGGAACAGATGGGGGGCTTGTATCTGATCGTCGGTCTCTTCGGCGCGGTCGTCGGCAGCTTCCTGAACGTTTGCATTTACCGCCTGCCCCGCCGGGAATCGGTGGCCTGGCCTGGTTCTCATTGCCCGGCCTGCCGCCGGCCGATTGCCTGGTATGACAACATCCCCCTCGTGAGCTATCTGCTCCTGCTCGGACGCTGCCGGCGCTGCCGGACTCGCATCCCGTTGCGCTATCCCCTGGTCGAAGCCTTGAATGCCGCAGGGTACGTCGCTCTCCTCTGGTATTTTGGACCGTCATGGTCGACCGCCGCGTACGGGGCGCTGTATTCCGCTCTCCTTGTCGTGGCCGGGACGGATCTCTCCCATAAGATCATTCCCAATGCCATTACCTTTCCCGGGATGGCCCTCGGCGTGCTGGCTGCGGCCACCGTCCTGCCCCTTGGTCTCGCGGACAGCCTGATCGGACTGCTGGTGGGCGGCGGCATTCTGTGGCTGTTGGCCTGGGCAAGCCCCTATCTCTTCGGCAAGGAAGGGATGGGGGGCGGGGATATCAAGCTGGTGGGCATGATCGGCGCGTTTCTGGGTTGGAAACCTGCGTTGATGACGATCATGGTTGGGGCGTTCCTCGGGTCGGTGATCGGGGTGACCCTGATCGTGGCCCGGGTCATCAAGCGGGATGAATACATCCCCTTCGGTCCCTTTCTCGTCTGCGGGGCCGTGATCGCCCTCTTTTTTGGCGAATCTCTCCTGGAGTGGTATCAGGGCCTGCTCGCCGGCTGACCGCCCGGCCTCCCTCCGTCTCGTATCCATTTCGCCATCTGCTGTATCCAGGGCGGCACAAGGCCGGAGCGGAGCTCTCCCACGGCATCGGCACGAGCGTCGTCCGCCCTAGCGATCCCATTCTGACCGAAACGTCTTGTCTGGAGCGACGATTGTGGCTTTCGATGTCGCCCCTCTCCACAACCTCTGGCTCCGTCGCCCCACGCGAAAGGCCCGGCATGGGTCTTGATGAACGCGCAGGGCAGCACGGGGAGAGCAATGAGCCAGGACGGCAAGACCTTGATGGAACTCATGATCGTGGGCGCTCTCATCGGAATCCTGACCAGCCTGGCGGTCCCAAACTTTCTTTCTTGGATGGCTCGCGCGCAGGCCGCCAGTGCGACGGAGGAGATCGCGTCCGAGCTGCGTCTGGCGAGGCAACTGGCGATCGCCCGGCGCGAACGTATCCGTGTGGTGTTCGATCTCGAGCAACAGCGAGTGGCTGTGCAATTCGTGAATACCAATCGCACCGACCATCTCTATTGCTACGGTGACAAAGGCATCGTCATTCAGGAGCCCAGTGCGGGGCCGGAGATTCTGTTTCATCCCAGTGGCCGCTCCGCCACTGCGACCACGATTCATCTCACCGGCCGAGACGGGCGGGTGCGGACGCTCACGGTGGGCATGACCGGCCGGGTGACTGTCCTATGACACGACTGTCTGAACAGGGCATGAGTCTTGTGGAGGTCATGATGGCGATGATGATTTCCGGCGTCGCGCTCATGGGCGCCATGGGAGCCCTCGAGGTGGCCGCGAGGCACGCGCGGCAGAGTGATCTCGCGGCCCGCGCGTTGGGGCTGGCTCAAGACCGGCTGGAGGCCAAGCGCTCCATGACCTGGCAGGCGCTGCTCTCGGATGATCTCGATCATGACGGCATTCCCGACACTCTGATGAACGATGATGGACGAGGACCGGATCGCATCGCGGGCGACGGCATCTTCACCGCCCTGCACGAGCAGGACGGGGTGACGCTGGTGTGGACCGTCGAGGCGGACCGTCCGGGCCCTATCAACGCGGCGGGGCTGGTGACGGTGCGGGCGCGGGCGTCCTTTGCGGGAGCCCAGGGGCTGAAGGAGATCCATCTGGCGACGCTCAGGGCCAATCCGATGTACAGAGGGGCCCGATGACCGGCGAACGAACCGCATGCCGACGGAGCGCGGAGACGCCGCGCCCGCTGCTCCGCGACATTCGAGGAATCTGCCTGACGGAACTGATGGTCAGCAGCCTGGCGGGAGCCATCGTGCTGGCTGCGGCGCTGGACGTGTTCAACCTCCTCCACGCGCGCACCCATGACCAATATAGGGCCGTCGCCCAACAGCAGGACGTCCGGATCGGTCTCGAAGTATTTGAGCAGGAGACTCGCCTTGCCGCGGCCGGCGCTGTGTTGGCCACAGAGATCGCGGAGTTCGAGTTCCAGGCCAACATCGGCGGACTGCGGACCGTCACGACCGCTGCGGCCGCTCCCGGCCAAGCGATCCTGTCCGTCCAAGACGGGAGCGGCTGGGGGGAGGGCAAGACCATTGAGGTCTGTGGCGCGGGGGAATGCGAGAGACATCGGCTCGCGCGCGCGGGGCAGCGGTATCAATTGACGCTGGCCCAGCCGCTGAGAAAGGCGCTCCCGATCGGGGCCTCGGTGGACATCGTCAACGTGGTGCGCTATTACGCCGCGCGCGATCGGCAAGGCGCGATGAAACTGATGCGGATGGTCGATGGAGGAGCCAATGCGCTCATCAGCGACTTGGAAGCCGTGCGATTCACCTATTGGGATCATCACGGCCATCGCGCTGCGGCGCCGGCGCAGGTGAGCCGCGTGGTCCTGCACTTGAACGCGCAACGTCGAGCTCATCCCATTGTGCGCGAAGTCAGTCTGCGCTCGTAAAGGAGTGACCCTCATGAAGACCATGACCCTGTCGCCTCGCTGTGCCCCCTTCCGCAACGAGCAAGGGGTGGCGCTCCTCGGTGCTCTCATGCTGGCGCTCATCCTGTTGCTGCTGGGCGCGACGCTCCTGAACATCACGGGACAGGAAGCGATCAGCGCCGCAGCCGGGCGAGACGCCGCCGTTGCGCACCATCTTGCGGATGCGGCCGCTGAACTGATCATCGGATGGTTTCACACTCCTCACGCCGCCCCTCCCTCGGCGGCCGCGATGCTGATGAAGCGGAAGCAGGCCGCCGGCGGAACGCCCTCCTTCTTCGATCACGCCGGCCGTTCGCAATTCACCGGCACCCCCGATCATCCCGACATGGTCCTGCGCGGGACGGATCATGGCCTGTTCCGCACCATGGAAGCATTGGGCACGATGGAGGAGCTGAAGATCTATGCTCCCTCCCGCCCCGGCCTGCTCTGTACGATCGAAGCGACCGTCGCCAGCCGGGTGAATGCCGCCATCAGACAATCCGTCATGGTTCAACTTGCGGCGCTCGAACTTCCTCCGATCCGAGCGGCGGTCCAAGTCGGGAGCGATCTAGGCCAGCTCTCCGGCGGCAGTGCCTCACCCGTGGCCGCTCATTGGGGAGACATCACCGTGCGCGGCGATCTGGCGCTTCGGCGCGCCGCCGACTTTCCGGTCAAAACGGCGCTCGCGGCGGTGACCGCGCTGAGTTATGACGAGATGCCGATACGGGAAGATCGCTGGACCGAGGGGTGGATCGGAGGCTTGGTCCATGTGCTCCAGCCTGTCGCCCAACAGCCCGGCGGAAATCCGCCGTCCAATCTCCACGCCGGGCAAGTGCCGGTTCCCGGTGTCCGGTTCGACCAGTGGTCTTACGAGCAGCTCAAGAACATCGCCAAGCGACATGGCAGCTATTTCGCGGTCGACCGAGAGGGTCTACTGTACCAGGAGGGGATCGTTCGATCGGGACGGGGAAGGTCACCGGACGACGTGCTCGCGTCTCAAGCGGTCGGAGACCACCGGGGCCTGATCTTCATCGATACGCTGGATCAGACCGCGCCGCGCCACGACAACCTGGCGACCATCACGATCCGGGCTCGGTACCTCGAAGCCCTTGTGGTCGTGCAGGGCCACGTGGTGCTTGCGCCGGCCGCGCCGGGTGAAAGTCTGTCCGTCCTGAGTCCGCCAACGCGCTCGGCGGATCAGGGGACGACGCGGACGCCGGTACAACTAACCGGCGTGCAGCTGAACGGCCTGCTGCATGCGGCAGGGACGGTCACGGTATCGGGGAGGGTGCGGGTGTTCGGGGCTGTCACCGCGGAACGCACCGTGGTCGCCACGGAAGCGGGAAACGGGTTGGAAGTTTGGTACAACCACGACTATGCCGCGGCGCTCTATCAAGGGCTGCCGTTGGTCTATCGCGCGTCCGGGACTTGGATGGCGCGGTATTGAGGGCGCGCCTTGTCGGCGGAGAGGAGATGGCCATGATGGGAGGACAGAGCGGTGCGTGTGTCGAACAGAAAGCCGGCGTGCATGTTGCGGACACGGACGCCCGTACGAGTCACCAGACCCCGCGCCATGCAGGTCTTTGCCAGGGCATGGCGTACAAGGGTCTGCTTCATCCCGGTGAGCTCGACGCAGCCGTGGAGGAAGCCCGCGCGCGGCAAACCGATCTGGAAACCGTCTTGCTCAAGACGTATCGCCTCTCCAAGGGCGAATTGGGCGCCGCGCTCGGCGCCTACTACCGCTGCCCGTACGTGCCATATCACGAGCGGACGGTCATGGACCCGACCCTGCTCAAGAATCTGAGCCTCGACTATCTCAAGAGAAGCGCGTGGGTGCCGCTGAGGCGCGAGGGCGACCAGCTCCAGGTCGTCATGACCGATCCGCACGATGTCGAAAAACAGTCGGATGTTCGCCGGGCGTTCCCGGGCTGCGTCATTCGCATCAGCGTCACGCTCCGGTGCGACATCGAGCAATTCCTGGCCGCGGCGACGCAGCAGCTGAGGCGCGGCTCCATTGCGTCGATCATCGGCGAGTTGGTTCACGAAGCGGCGTTGGAAAAGGCCGGTGATACGGATGTCCCGCCGATCGACGAGAACGATTCGGCGATCGTGCGCCTGGCCAATCAAATTATCGCCGACGCGCACCGGCTGGAGGCGTCGGACGTGCATATCGAGCCTTATGCGGGACAGAAAGAGACCGCCGTGCGGTTTCGGGTGGACGGCACCTGTTTCACCTACATGAAGATTCCCGCAGCCTATCGGAGGGCCATCGTCTCGCGTATCAAGATCATGGCGCACTTGGACATTGCCGAGCGGCGAAAGCCGCAGGACGGCAAAATTCGCTACAGGCTGCCGTCCGGAGATGATCTCGAACTGCGCGTGGCCACGCTGCCCACGGCGGGCGCGAACGAAGACGTGGTGATGCGGCTGCTGACGACCAGGGGCACGATGGCCTTGGACGCCATGGAGTTCTCCCCCGCCGTGCTGAACCAGGTGAAGGCGTTGGCGGAGAAACCTTATGGGATCATGCTCTGCGTGGGACCCACCGGATCCGGCAAGACCACGACGTTGCATGCGGCGCTCACCCACATCAATACGGACGAACGAAAGATCTGGACCGCAGAAGATCCCATTGAGATCACCCAGGAGGGCCTGCGGCAGGTGCAGGTGCATCCCAAAATCGGGTTTACGTTCGCGGCGGCCATGCGGGCCTTTTTGCGGGCCGATCCCGATGTCATCATGATCGGGGAAATGCGGGACAAGGAGACCGCGGACATCGCCATCGAAGCGTCATTGACCGGTCATTTGGTGATGAGCACGCTCCATACGAACAGCGCGGTTGAAACGGTGACGCGCCTCCTCGACATGGGCTGTGATGCGTTCAATTTTGCCGATGCCATGTTGGGCGTGTTGGCCCAGCGCTTGTGCAAACGTCTCTGCGAGCAGTGCAAGGAGGCGTACCATCCGACGCGCCGGGAGTACGAGGAGCTGGCGCAGGGGTACGGCGCCGATGCCTGGGAAGGCCTCGCGATTCCCTATACGGACGACTGGACGTTGTACCGCGGGCGTGGCTGTGAGGCCTGCAATAAGACCGGCTTCAAGGGACGCATCGCTATCCATGAGCTGCTGATCGGGTCCGAAACGATCAAGAGCTTGATCCAGACGAAGGCCAGAACGGCGGAGATTCTGAGTCAGGCGCTGAAGGAGGGCATGACCACGCTGATACAGGATGGCATCCAAAAAGTTGTGCACGGCGCGACGACCTATCGCCAGGTTCGGGCGGTGGCGATGAAGTGACGGCCGAGCATGGCTCGCTCAACCGTGCTCGCTCCAAGCAGTCGAGCCCTGCTCTCCGAGACGACGGAGGAGTGCAGGGCTCTCCCTTCCGCCAGTAGGCCTCTCCCTACATGCGAAAAAGGCCATGGAGTTCAACGGGATACCGAGGCCTTTCGAATGAACCTGAAGTGCCGGCCCTGCGCTGTAGGCAAGCGGCCACGCGGGTCCGATGCGTCCTCCCATCGTAATTTCAGCGTGCTGTCGCATCCTTGCCAGCGCAGTCCTGAGCGGTACGGCCCTTGCTCAAGTACCAGGTTACTTCTGGCGAGGAGGTGACCCATGATGATTGGCACGCGCGAGATCATTCATACCGTCAGTCCGGTTCAGGCGGCGCGCCCTGGTGCGCTCGAAACGCGGGAGCCGCTCATCTCCTCGCCGGCCGCCGTTCCGACCCGCCGTCGAGAGCCGCGGGTGGAAACGCGGACCCTCTGCGCCTATGAGCTATGCGAATCGATCGGGGCGGAAGCCGTGGTGATCCAACAAGGCGAAGTCTACAGTCTGAACCGCAGCGAACACGGTATTCTCGTGCTGATGGGCCACGCGCCCCGCCTGACACAGCTCATCGAGCTTCGCATTCCCGAGTCCTGGTGGCGCTATTCCATGAATCTCTATGAAGTCCAATGGACGAAATCGGTCCATGTGGAATCACGGGGCGATCTCTTCCTCGTGGGATGCCGCCTGACCTTCGGGCCGTCGTATTACTGGATGTTCTGACCACGCCTCTCGGATGGCTCATGGAGGCCCCCGCACTCCGTGGGCCGTCGCATCACCAAGTCGAATAACGATTGATTGCGGGCAAGGATCGCTTTATCCTGCGCGCGTGATCGCCTGGTTTGTCGCGCTCTATCTCCTCCTCTCCGTCGGCATCGGGCTGTACGCCGCCACGCGGGTCCACAATACCAAGGACTTTGCCGTGGCCGGGAGAAGTCTCCCGCTGCCCGTCGTGACCGCGACCGTCTTCGCCACCTGGTTCGGCGCCGAGGCGGTGCTCGGCATTTCGGCCACCTTCGTCAAGGACGGTCTCCGGGGCGTCGTCGCCGATCCCTTCGGATCGAGCCTGTGCCTGATTCTCGCGGGCCTCTTCTTCGCGCCCCGGCTGTATCGCCTCAACCTGCTCACCGTCGGCGATTACTACCGCCTGCGGTTCAACCGCACGGTGGAGATGCTCTGTACGATCGCGGTCGTGGTGTCCTACGTCGGCTGGGTCGCGGCGCAGTTCAAAGTGTTGGGGCTGGTCCTCAACGTGGTGACGGACGGCGCCATCAGCCAACCGGCCGGCATTCTGATCGGCGCCGCGATCGTGCTGACCTACACGACCTTCGGCGGCATGTTTTCGGTGGCCGTGCTGGACTTTGTGCAGATCTCGGTGATCATGGGCGGCCTGTTGTACATCGGCTTCGTCGTCAGCGGGATGGCCGGCGGCATCGGCACGGTCGTGGCGCACGCCGCGGCGGCCGGCAAGCTGGACTTCTTTCCCCCCGCCACCCTGTCCGCCTGGGTGCCGTTCCTCGGCGCCTGGATCACCATGATGCTCGGGTCGATTCCCCAGCAGGACGTGTTTCAGCGCATTTCCTCGGCCAAGGACGAGCGGACAGCGGTCCGGGGCTCCCTGCTGGGCGGCACGCTCTATTTCGGGTTTTGTTTCGTGCCGATGTTCCTGGCCTATGCGGCCACCTTGGTGGATCCGGCGAAGTTCGGCGCGCTCTTGGAACAGGACTCCCAATTGATCCTGCCGACGCTCATCATGGACCATACCCCGATCGCGGCGCAGATCCTGTTTTTTGGCGCGGTGCTGTCCGCCGTCATGAGCTGCTCCAGCGCGACGCTGCTGGCCCCCTCCATCGCGCTCAGTGAAAACGTCATCCAGCCGTTCCTCCCGCGGCTCAACGACGCAGAGCTCTTGCGGCTGATGCGGGTGGTGCTGGTGGGATTTGCCGCTACGGTGCTCGCCGTCGCGCTGTCCTCGGACACCAGCATCTATGCGCTGGTCGTGAACACGTACAAGATCACGCTGGTGGCGGCGTTCGTGCCGCTGTGCGCGGGGCTGTACTGGAAACGAGCGACCACGCAAGGCGCGTTGTGGGCGATTGTGGCGGGCGTCGTGACCTGGTTGGGGTGCGAAGCGCTGGGCCGGCCCGACGCGATCTGGCCCCCTCAGGTGCTGGGTTTCTTCATGGCCGGCGCGGGCATGATCGCGGGGTCGCTCTTGCCGTCGCGGCTGTCCCGCGTCCCGGTGCCGGACCCGCAGCCCGGCTGCACGGAGCGGGCATTCGAGTCGAGCTAGACCACGCGTCATTGAAAGGGGATTCTCGGACGCAAACTCCTCTCACGCGACCCGTGCGAGGACAAGTGGCGGCTCGACGTGATCCGGACTAGCCTGGCGGTCCGCGGCCGCAACCCCGATGTGGGTGGATGCGGTTCGTCGAT
>CAZXRB010000108.1:0-10548 GCA_964642845.1 uncultured Nitrospira sp. | reverse complement strand
AGCGCCGCGATGGCTGCCAGGCTGGACAAAGCCGAATCGGACCGGCTTTGGCAGGAGCAGGCGCGATGGCGGGCCGCCAATCCGAAGACCTGGTGGCAAGGGATTCCGAATGTCTGGATCCGGTAGGAGGCAAAGATGGACACGAGGCCGATCGGCGTCGATATCAAGGTGATGGGCGGGTTGTTCCTGATCGTCGGTGCGGTCGATCTGGTCGTCATCGTCCTGTTCCCCTCATACGCCTTGAAACTCTTCGGGACCACAGTGACCGGCCCGCTGGCGTTTCTGGTGAAACTCCACTCCCCTGCCGTGCATCTGCTGATCGGCTACGGGTTTCTCTGGCTGTGCCCATGGGCCTGGGGCCTCAGTCTGGCTTATGCCGGATTCGGGGTCGTGAGCGAGGCGATGAACCAGCTCGCCTTCGGGTTCAACCCGACCCGCTCCGGATTCATGGCGACCACCACATTGTTCATCGCCTATCTGCTGTGGCGCCGGCACCTCTTCACCGATCAGCCGGCGATGACGACCACCAGACCGTCGGTCTCGGAGGGATCGCACTGATGCGCGGGATTGTCTGGTTCCGGCGGGATCTCAGGCTCTCCGACCAGCCGGCTCTGACGGCGGCCTGCAAGGAATGTCGACAGGTGATCCCGCTCTTCGTCTTCGACGATCCCCTGCTACAGTCCCAGGTCTTCGGGTCCGCCTGCGTGAACTTCATGCTGGGTTGTCTGCAGGATCTGGCCGAGTCGTTGGTCGTTCGAGGCCTGGCGCTCCAGTGGCGTCGGGGTGAGCCGGTCGAGGAAGTAGTGAACGCGGCTCGTGAATGGAAGGCCGACGTGGTCTATTGGAATCGGGATTACGAACCGCGCGCGCTTGAACGGGACCGGCTCGTCCAACAACGGCTGGCTCAGATGGGGCTGCTTGTGCGGACCTTCAAAGACCATGTCGTCTTCGAGGCGGAGGAAGTCCGGAGCGCCACCGGAGAGCCGCTTCAACGGTACAGCGCCTATCGCGCGCGCTGGTGGGCGAAGTGGCAGGCGACCAAGCCGCCGGTGCTGCCGGTTCCTGCCGGATTGTCGGGGGACAAGGTCGTGCCGCTCCCCCCTCCCCGTCCAATTCCCACGGCCCACGAGTTGGGATATGAGCCGCTCACGCCCTGGATTGAGGCCGGGGAGCGGCAGGCCCGCAAGAGGCTGAGCAGGTTCGTGGCGGGTCCGATCCATACCTACGTCGATGGCCGGAATCTTCCCGCCATCGACGGCAGCTCGAAACTGTCGCCGCATTTCCGCTTCGGCACATTGTCGCCCCGTGCCGCGGTCCATGCGGCGTTGGCCGCTCTGGCGCAAGGCGGCCGCGCCTCACGCCCGGATGTCCTGACCTGGATCGATGAATTGGTCTGGCGCGAGTTCTTTCAGCAAGTCTTGTCGGCGTTTCCGCGCGTCGTCGACGGTCCGTTCAGGAGCCTTGCCGTCCCGCCGCCGCGCCAACCGGACCTGGAACGCGACCGGCTGTTTCAGGCCTGGTGCGACGGCCGGACCGGATATCCCATCGTGGACGCGGGCATGCGGCAATTGAATCAGACAGGGTGGATGCACAATCGCGTGCGCATGATCGTCGCGTCGTTCCTCATCAAAGATCTCCGGATCGACTGGCAAAGCGGCGAACGGTACTTCATGAAGCAGTTGCTGGATGCCGATGTCGCGGCCAACAACGGCAACTGGCAGTGGTGCGCCTCAACCGGCACGGATGCGATGCGCGGCTATCGGATCTTCAACCCCGTGCTGCAGAGCAAAACATTCGATCCGCAGGGCGACTACATCCGGCGCTACGTGCCGGAGCTCGCGAGGGTGCCGGCGCCGGCAATCCACGAACCGCACCTGATGACGGACGGCGAGCAGCGGCGGTTGGGCTCACGCATCGGTCTGGATTATCCGGCGCCGATCGTCGATCATCGGCAGGCCCGTCTGGAATATCTGGCACTCGGAAAGGCGGCGCAGCGATGAGACCGAAGACCCCTCCTCCAGCCCGGGCCCCGCTTCCGATCCGGATCGGCGTGAGCCGCTGTCTCTTGGGCGAGGAAGTCCGCTACGACGGCGGGCACAAGCGCGACCGCTTCGTCACTGATGTGTTGGGCCGGCATGTCGAATGGGTGCCGATCTGTCCGGAGGTCGAAGCCGGCCTTGGCACGCCCCGTGAAGCCATGCGGCTGGTCGGCGAGGCGTCGCAACCGAGGCTCGTCACGATCACGACGGCGAGGGACATGACCAAACCGCTGGCCCTCTTCACCGGACGCAAGCTCGCGTCCCTCGAGGGCGCCGAGCTGTGCGGCTACATTTTCAAGAAGGATTCGCCCAGTTGCGGGATCGCGCGGGTGCGGATCTTCAACCGGCACGGCATGCCGAGCCGCAACGGCGTCGGCCTGTTCGCGCAGGCCTTTCTGGAGCGCTTCCCCTCGGTCCCTGTGGAAGAAGAAGGGCGCCTCTGCGATCCGGTGCTCCGGGACAATTTCATCGAACGGGTGTTCTGCTATCACCGCTGGCGCGAATTGGCGCGCGGGCCGGTTACCCGGAACGACATCGTTCGGTTCCATACGGCACACAAATATCTCCTGCTGGCGCACAGCCGAGAGCAGTACCAGCAACTGGGGCGGCTGGTGGCGAAGGCGGATCGCTATCGCCCGAAGGACTTGCTGGAGCGCTATGGCGTCCTCTTCATGGATGCCCTCGCGGTGACGGCGACCAGACGGAAGCACGTCAACGTTCTCCAACACCTGATCGGACATATGAAGGAGCGATTGACGAAGATGGAACGCGGCGAGCTCGACGATGTGATGGAGGACTACCGCGAAGGGCTGGTGCCCTTGGTCGTGCCGCTCACGCTCGTGAAACATCACGCGGTCCGGCACGGAATCACCTACCTGCGCGATCAGGTCTATCTGAACCCGCATCCAAAAGAACTCAAACTGCGTAATCACGTCTGAGGGGAGGACACGATGGGGAAACAGGGCGTTGTCTTGGTCGGCCACGGCGGCATTCCCAGAGACTGCCCGCAGGAACTCGTCACGCGACTCAAGCGCATGGAAGCGCAGCGGAGGGCGGCCAAGCTTCTTCCGTCGGCAGAAGAGATTGAGCTCGACACCAAGATCCGCCGCTGGCCGAGAACGGACGCCACGGATCCGTACCGGTCGGGACTGGAAGCGGTGGCCGCCGCGCTGCGACCGCATCTGGGCGACGCGTTGTTCGCCGTGGCCTACAACGAGTTCTGCGCGCCGTCGCTGGAAGAAGCGGTGGAGGATCTTATCGCGCAGGGCGCGGCGCACATCACCGTGGTCACGACGATGTTCACGCCGGGCGGGTCACACTCGGAGGTGGAGATTCCGGAGATCCTCGAGGGCTTGCGTTCGCAGTATCCGGGAGTGGAGATGCGGTATGCCTGGCCCTTCGATCTACAACTCGTGGCGAGGACCCTGGTTGAACAGCTGCGGCGATGGTTGTGACAAGCCCTCTGCATGTCGGTGAGACGACGGGAGACTAGACCGATGCAACCAATGACGGCGCTTGCGCTGGACTTAGCTGAACGAGGGATCTTTCCGGATGCCGCCATCCGGCTGGGTATCCGCCATCTGCTCAAACGTCGTCTCCGCGAGATGGGAGCGCGCGACGCACAATCGGCCGCTCTAGAGGAAACCCGGTTTGTCGAGGAGATGCGCCGGGGTCCCGTGGCGCCGGTGCCCGAAACGGCAAATGAACAGCATTACGAGGTGCCGGTGGAGTTCTTCCAACATGTGCTTGGCCCTCATCTGAAGTACAGCAGCGCGTTTTGGCATCCCGGGACGGCCACGCTGGCGGAGGCCGAAGCCACGGGCCTCCGTGATTCCTGCCTGCATGCGGATCTGAGGAATGGCCAGACCATCCTGGAGCTGGGATGCGGCTGGGGGTCGCTGACGCTATGGATGGCGACCCGTTTTCCGAACTCCCGCATCACCGCCGTTTCCAACTCCACTTCGCAGCGCGCCTATATCGAAGCGCAGGCCAGAGCGCTCGGCGTTGAAAGCCGTTTGCAGGTCGTGACCCGTGACATGAACGCGTTCGAGCCTCACCCAGGCCGGTTCGATCGCGTCGTGTCGGTGGAAATGTTCGAACACATGCGCAACTGGCCCGTGCTCTTCGAACGGGTGCGGCGATGGCTCGGACCCGACGGCAAATTCTTCCTGCATGTGTTCGCGCATCGCGCCATTCCGTATCTGTTTGAAGACCGCGGGGCCGACGACTGGATGAGCCGTCATTTTTTTACCGGCGGGATGATGCCCAGCGACGGTCTCCCGCTCGCGTGCCAGAACCATCTCGCCTGTGTTGCGCGCTGGCGATGGGAGGGCACGCACTACGAAAAGACGGCGAACGCCTGGCTCGCCAACATGGATGCGGCTCGTGAGCGCCTCTGGCCCGTCATAGAGCGCTCCTACGGTCGCGCTCAGGCAAGCGTCTGGTGGATGCGGTGGCGCATGTTCTTTATGGCTTGTGCGGAACTGTTCGGTTTCGAGGATGGCCAGCAGTGGTGGGTCAGTCATTACCTGTTTGAAAAGACCTGAGCGGTGATGGGATGGAGAAGCACACCGTGGTTGTCCTGAGCAATCTAATCCTCTTTCAAGTTGGATGGTTCAGCTGTGTGTGGAGCGCCGCGGCCGATCGGCCTTGGATCGGTGTACTGGTGATCGGAGCCATAGTCGCTATCCATCTGCTGCGTGCTCCCATGCCGAAGAAAGAGCTCCAGTTGATCCTGCTGGCCCTCGGCATCGGTTTGATGTTCGACAGCTTCTTAGTCGGCCAGGGCTGGCTGAAGTATTCATCGGGGAACGTGACGGCCCATCTCGCTCCCTACTGGATAGTGGCACTGTGGGGACTCTTTGCCACTATTCTCAATGTCTCCTTGCGCTGGATGAGAGGACGTTGGATCACGGCGGCTGTATTCGGGGCCCTTGGGGGACCAGCCGCCTACTATGGCGGCCTTCGGCTCGGGGCGTTGGAGTTCGGAAATATGGAGGCCGGTCTGATGGCCCTGGCGATCGGTTGGGCGGTGTTGACGCCGCTATTGCTGGCGCTGTCGACCCGCTTTGACGGTCATGCCGGCCGGGTTGAGACGGTGATCACATGAATCCGAAGCTCTATGCAGCGGGATTACTGGCGATGCTGGGCGTGGCGACTGGGACATGGTTCATCAGCCTGCTGAAGCGAAACGTCAGTATCGTGGACGGAGCGTGGGCTCTCATGTTTCTTGCCGGCGCGGCTGTCTACGCCCATGGTGCCGGACAACACACGGAACGGATGGCGCTCATCCTGGTCCTGCTCGTGCTGTGGGCGGTACGCCTGTCGGGCCATATCGTCCTGCGCAGCTGGGGGGAGCCGGAAGACCACCGCTATCGGGATATTCGCGAAAAATACGAGCCGCACTTTGCGCTCAAGAGCCTGGGCATCGTCTTCTGGCTCCAGGCGGGATTGGCCTGGATCATTTCGATGCCCTTGTGGCCGGCCCTCACCGTGCCGGTCGAGCCAGGGGTGCTCGATGTGCTGGCGGTCGCCGTCTGGACGGTCGGCATGGTCTTCGAGTCGGTCGGTGACTGGCAGCTGTCCCGATTCAAGGCCGATCCGGCGAACTCCGGCAGGGTGATGGATCGCGGCCTGTGGCGCTACACACGGCACCCCAACTACTTCGGAGAATGCCTGATCTGGTGGGGTTTCTACCTCTTCGCGGTGCAAACCGGAGCTTGGTGGACGGCGGTGGGGCCGCTACTTCTGACGTACCTGCTGCTGAAGTTTTCCGGGGTCACGCTGCTCGAACAGACGATCGTCCGACGGCGGCCCGCCTATCGCGACTACATGGCTCGGACCAACGCATTCATTCCAGGTCCTCCCAGGCGGGGCGCGCCGGCGCCCGCTTCAGTACAGGGGGGCACGTCATGATTCAGAGATGTTCACTCGCCCGGTGGATGGGTGTGGCGGTGGTCGCCCTTTCCTTTCTCGGCGCTGCGGGCTTGCCCGAACAGGCGTGGAGCGCCACCTTGCAGACCTACGATTTTACGGTGTTCCTCGGCACGGACGAGATCGGGCGTCAGCGCTTCGAGGTGTCTTCGGAAGGTGAGCGGACCCGGATTCGGATCGAGGCACGGTTCACGGTCAGATTCCTGTACATCCCCGTCTATACCTATCGGCATACCAACGTCGAGATATGGGAGGGCGCATGTCTGCGGGAGATTCGCGCAGAGACGGACGATAACGGCGCGTCCTTCTTCGTGAGAGGGATTGCTCAACACGGCCGGATGCTGGTGCAGACTCAGAACGGCGACTGGAGCGGCGAAGGGTGCGTGAGGACCTTCGCCTACTGGAACCTCGACTGGCTTACGGGTGGACGGCTGCTGAACTCCCAGACCGGTGACATGCAGGCGGCGGAGATCCGCACGGTCGGGGACGACACGATCGCCGTGCGCGGTGTTCCGACGCCCACGACGCGCCGCCGCATCATCACGGCCAAGTTCACGATCGATCTCTGGCACACCGTGCAGGGCCAATGGGTGGCCCTCCAATCCACCACGGCCAAGGGAGACGTCCTCCGCTATGCCCTTCAATGAGGGAGCCAGGTCAGCGGTCATGCCGTATACCATCCTCTGTGTTTTGCTGGTCATGCCCACAGCCTGCAGCAGCCCTCCTCGGGGGCGGATCGGATGAAGAAGGCGTGGAGGTCACCATGAGGATCGCCATTGTCGGCACGGGCGTCGCAGGCATGGTCGCCGCCTATCTTCTCTATCGGGATCACGACCTCACGGTCTTCGAAGCGGCGGACTACATCGGCGGCCACACGAACACAGTGGACGTGGCGCTGGACGGGAGGACGTACGCCATCGACACGGGATTCATCGTCTTCAACGACCGGACCTACCCCAACTTTATCCGGCTCCTGGAGCAGCTCGAGGTCGAATCCCAGCCGAGCGACATGAGCTTCAGCGTGAAATGCGAGCGGACCGGTCTCGAATACAACGGCACCTCGATCAACAGCCTGTTCGCTCAACGGCGGAATCTCCTGAAGCCCTCCTTCTATCGGATGATCGCCGACATTCTCCGGTTCAACCGGGAGGCAGTGTCGCTGCTCGACCAGCCCGAGCCCGGCCCTTCGCTGGGCGAGTACCTCGACGGCCACTGCTATTCAAAGGCGTTCGTCGAGCAGTACATCGTGCCGATGGGGGCGGCGATTTGGTCGGCAAGCCATGACAACATGCGGGCATTCCCCGCCCGCTATTTGGTGCAGTTCTTCAAGCATCACGGCATGCTTTCGGTCGATGACCGGCCCCGGTGGCGGGTGATCAAGGGGGGCTCCCGACGGTATGCCGAGAAATTGGTGGCGCCCTTCCGATCGCGCATCCTCCTGCACTCGCCCGTTGAGTCGATCGGCCGCTTCCCGGATTACGTCGAAATTCGCGCCCACCTATCACGCCGGGAGTACCGGGCCCTGCGTTTCGACCACGTGATCATCGCGGCACACAGCGATCAGGCCCTCGCCATGCTGGCGGACCCGTCGCCGAGGGAGAAAGAGATCCTGGGTGCGATCCGTTATCAGGACAATGAAGCGGTGCTGCATACCGATGCATCCCTCCTGCCTCGCCGGAAGCTGGCCTGGGCGGCGTGGAACTACCATTTGCCGCCGGTCCAACCGGAGCGCGCGGTCGTGACGTACCATATGAACCGGTTGCAGAAGCTCTCCGCTCCGTATGAGTTCTGCGTGACGCTCAACTACGCGCACGCCATCGATCCGGTCAGGATCCTGCGGCGGATCGCCTATCACCATCCGGTCTATTCGCCCGAGGCCGTCGCAGCGCAACGGCGGCATCACGAAATCAGCGGTATCAACCGGACCTCCTACTGCGGCGCCTATTGGGGCTTTGGCTTTCATGAGGACGGGGTGAAGAGCGCATTGGAGGTCTGCAGGCTATTCGGGAAGGATCTCTCGTCATGAACAGTTGTATCTATGCGGGCAGGGTCAGACACCGGCGATACCACCCGGTTCCCCATTCGTTCTGCTATCGATTATTCATGCTCTATCTCGATCTGGAAGAGTTGCCGCTGCTGTTCAAGGACCGGTGGCTCTGGTCCGTCGATCGCCCGAACGTGGTCTCGTTCCGCCGCACGGACCATATCGGGAATCCGGCGATCTCATTGGATCAATCGATCCGAGGACTGGTCGAGGCGGAGACCGGCAGGCGACCGTCCGGGCCGATCAGACTTCTCACGCATCCGCGATACTTCGGGTATGTCTTCAATCCCGCCAGTTTCTATTTCTGTTACGACGCGCCGGACCATCACGTCGATTCGATTGTCGCGGAGATCACCAACACCCCCTGGGGCGAGCGGCATTGTTACGTGCTGGGGCCTCAGGGCAATCCCGGGCAGGAGAAACGGAAGCGCTACCGCCTCGACAAAGTCTTCCACATCTCGCCGTTCATCGACATGAACGTCGTCTATGATTGGCGGTTCACCGAACCGGCCTCGCAACTGGCGATTCATATGGAGAATCTCAAGGCTGGGCAACCCTTCTTCGATGCGACGATGGTGCTTCGGCGGAGAGAGGTCTCCGGTGCCGCGCTGGCGCGGGTGCTGGTCGAATATCCCTTGATGACGGTCACGGTGATCGGCGCGATTTACTGGCAGGCTCTCCGGCTCTGGGCCAAGGGGGTTCCGTTTCATCCCCATCCCGAGAAGCCAACGAAGGGGGCACCCGCGGCGGCGGGTCATGGTCGATGATGAGCGACCGATCGTCGTCATGGCGCGTGCCGTTCGACCGCTCATGGGGCGGCGGCGAGACTCCATCCTCGGCGGGGGGATGGTTCTGCCGTCTCGCCCGCCGCTCGCTGTGGTCCCGTCTGGCCGGGATTCAGCACGGCAGCATCACGATCGTCGAGACAGGCGCACGTCACGAATTCGGTCGCGTGACCTCCCGTTGTCCCTTGCGAGCCACCGTCAGGATTCACGACCCACGGACCTACGTCGAGGTGGCCCTGGCGGGCACGATCGGAGTCGGCGAGGCCTACAGACAGGGATTCTGGAGCTGCGACGATCTCACGGCGCTGGTGCGGATCTTCGTCGTCAACCGCGCGGTTCTGGACGGGATGGAAACAGGCATGGCTTTTTTGAGCAGGCCGCTGCTCAAGCTGATGCATTGGCTCAATCGCAATACCAAGACGGGCAGCCGGAGCAACATCGCCGCCCATTACGATCTGGGCAACGACTTTTTTGGGCTGATGCTCGACGAGACGATGATGTACTCCTGCGCGTATTTTGATCGACCGGATGCCTCGTTGGCGGAGGCCTCCCGCGCGAAGAATGATCGCATCTGCCGCAAGCTGCAACTGGCGGCGGATGACCAGTTGTTGGAGATCGGCACCGGATGGGGCGGATTCGCGATCCATGCCGCGTCGCAGTACGGGTGTCGCGTCACGACGACCACCATCTCGCGACGGCAGTTCGATCTCGCCGTGCGCCGGGTAGAGGATGCCGGGCTCCGGGACCGCGTGACGGTCCTTTTGAAAGATTATCGAGAGTTGCCGTCGCTGGAGCGGCGGTTCGATAAATTGGTCTCCATCGAAATGATCGAAGCCGTCGGCCATGAGTATTTCGAGGCGTTCTTCGACGTCTGCAGCCGCATGCTGAAGCCCGACGGCCTGATGCTGATCCAAGGCATCACGCTCAATGAAGCGTTCTACGAACGGGCCAAGAAATCGGTTGACTTCATCCAGCATTGCGTGTTCCCGGGCAGCTGCATTCCATCCGTCAGCGCGCTGACGCAGGCCTCGGCGCGAGCGGGCGGCCTCACGCTGGTCCATCTAGAAGATATCGGCATGCATTACGCGCCGACGCTGCGCGCCTGGCGGGCCAATGTGATGCGAGCACTGCCGCGGATTCTGGATCTAGGGTATCAACCGGACTTCCTGCGGCTCTGGGAATTCTACCTCTCGTACTGTGAAGGCGGATTCCTGGAGCGCTCCATCAGCAACGCTCATTTGCTGTTTGCCAAACCGGAGTGGCGAGCGGCGCCGGTCGCCGGAGATCAATAAGTTTTCGGCCGGAGCAGCGAGCCGGTTATTGCGCTGCAGGCAACTCCGGATCCTGCTCATCGGCCGGCGCGGTCAGGATGGTCGCGCCCGGTTTGCAGGCGCTGGCTGGATAGCAGGGCGGGATCTCACGGGCCACGCTCTGCGTCGAGCCGTCTACGCTGACGGATGTTTCCGCGAGCACGGTCGGCGGGACATACTCGGCCGTGATCTGCGAAATCTGCGCTGCGCCGGAGGGGTCGAGGTAATAGGCCGGCACGATGGCGTCGCGATTCAGATAGGCAAAGACTCCTGTCGCTTGGCTGAAGAATCGTGCGGCTCCATTCGACACCACCGGACACCCGTTGAAACAGATCGCTCCCGGCGGAACGCTCAACACCGTTAAGGTGTTGGTCGGGAGGACTGTGCCGGTGAGGAAGGCCGAGATCCCGGCGATCGCGCTCGTGGCCCGGATGCTC
>CAZXRB010000107.1:0-10849 GCA_964642845.1 uncultured Nitrospira sp. | reverse complement strand
GCAGGCGGTGAGCAGATAGCCGCCGGTCGGCGCTTCCCAATCCAGCATCTCGCCCGCGCAGAACAGGCCCGGCAGGGAGCGGATCATCAGCCGCTCGTCGAGCGCCTCGAAGGCGAGCCCGCCGGCGGTGCTGATGGCTTCCGCCAACGGCCTCGGAGCGACGATACGGATGGGAAGCGATTTGATGGCTTCGGCCACGCGCGCCGCGTCCGCAAAGTCCTCCGTGTTCACCACTTCGCGCAGCAACCCCGCTTTCACGCCCGCGATGCCGGCCCGCCGTGGCAGATGCGTCGCCATCGTCCGTTTCCCGCGAGGCTGCGACAGGTCCGCGGTGAGCCGCTCGAGCGCCCGATCGGGTGCCAGATCCATGTGCAGCGTAGCGGTTCCCTCGGCTTCAATGCCGTCCCGCAGCGCGGCCGATACCAGATAAATCGCGCCTCCTTCGAGGCCATGCTCCGTGATGACGCAGTCCCCGCGCGCACGGACCGCCACGCCGTCCCGATGTGTGGCCGTGACCGTGACATTCTTGACCGGCTGTCCGGCGAACTTCGTGCGGAAATGGTCGGTCCAGCGCACGTCGAATCCGCAGTTCGCCGGCTTCAACGGCGCGATGTCCACCGGGCACCCTGCAAGGATCGGCACCCAGGCCGCATCCGACCCCGACTGCGGCCAGCTCCCTCCGCCCAACGCCAGCACCACGGCCTCGCATGAGACCAGTCGAAGGCCGGCCGGCGTGGCAAATCGCAGCGCGCCGCGCTCGTCCCATCCCTGCCATCGATGCCGCACGTGGATCTGCACACCGGCGGCTTTGAGCCGCCGCACCCAGGCGCGCAAGAGCGGGGCGGCCTTGAGATCCCTGGGAAAAATGCGACCCGAGGTGCCCACGAACGTCTCGATGCCAAGCCCTCGCGCCCAGTCGCGCAGCGCGGCGGGACTAAAGGCCTGGACGAATGGCGCGAGACGCGCACGCCGCGCGCCGTAGCGGGACAAAACGGCATCGAGCGGTTCCGCATGCGTGAGATTGAGGCCGCCGCGGCCGGCCAAGAGCAATTTGCGGCCGACCGAGGGCTGCGCCTCAAAGAGCTCGACACGCGCGCCCGCCGCGACGGCCGTCTCCGCCGCCATCAGCCCGGCCGGGCCGCCCCCGATCACGGCGATGAACATCACGGGTCTCTGAGTCACCGATTTCCCGCACGCCGGCGTGTCACAGGTAATGGCTTCCCTGGTCTCCTGCGGCAACGCGCCCACCATGTCGGCCGCCATCGGCGCGTCAGGAGGCGATGCAGGTCGAATCTCGACAGCCATGGCGCGACCCTACTGGGTGTTGCGGAGAGTCGTCAAGGGGAGACATCTTGTCTCGGCTCCGGACAATCCGTCGGATCGTGGTCGCCATGGGAGTGGACTCGATGCACCAGCGTGAAACACCCCTGTCGGATAAACCGCTCCCGGTGCACGTTCGCGAGGAAAAGACCGGTTGCTCAGGCTCGCGCCGCTCCACGCGCGGGCGGTCGGCGCCAACACGATCGACGAAACGCGCCAAGGCCCGCCCCACGTCCGCGGCGCGCGACGTCCGCGCAGTCCGATCACACCGGGCGAGCGGAGGATCGGTGGCCACGAAGCGGCAGTATGCGAAGTGGATCGAAACCCCCGGCGACCATGAGGAGCGCCCCGGCCAGTCCTTGGCGACACGGAACCCCGAGGTCATCCGGTGATGGGCCGAAGAGCGGCATGCCGTGCCCGCCACCGTGGAGTCCACGGAAGGAGCCGGCGGCACCGGGGTGCTCCGCCTGAATTTCCCGGGCTACGGGGGGCGGCGGCTGAAAGAAATCGGCTGGGACGAATGGTTCGAGACGTTCGACAGCCGGAATCTGGTGTTCCTGTATCAGGAGCACCAGCGGGACGGCGCCATGAGCAACTTTTTCAAGCTGAACAGTCCCGGCGAGTGATGCGCTTCCGCCTCGCCGTCACACCGGTTCGCCACGGGACGGTGCGAGAAGATGGGCGACCGTGTCCAGAAGCCGCCGGAGGGCGATCGGCTTGAGCAATGAGGCGTGCGCGCCCAGGTGGCGCGCGACAGAGCAATAGTCGACATCCTGCTGTCCCCCGGACATGGCGATAATTTTGATCCGGGGAAAGTCGCGCCGGAGCGTGCGTGTGACCTCCAGGCCGTCCATGTCCGGCATCCAGATATCGGTCAAGACCAGGTCGAAGGACTGGTCACGCAGGAGTCGCAGTCCCTCGCGGGCGGAGGCGGTGGCCGCCACGCTGTAGCCCGCCTCCTCCAACACCTTGCGGAAGAGATCGCGGACCATCGGCTCGTCGTCGATGATGAGGATGTCGGCCACGGGGCTCCTCGGCGCGGAGGCGCCGCATTCCCTTGTAGAAGGCGGGCGGAGCCGGATACTACTGGCGAGTCCGCCAGGGCCGATAAGCCGTGGGAATAGTCCTGAGTCAGGAGAGACCGATCCGTTCGAGCCGCTGCAGGTCCTCGGGGCTGAGGGTGAACTGTTCGCACCCCAGATCTTCTTCC
Source organism: uncultured Nitrospira sp. (assembly GCA_964642845.1). GTDB lineage: Bacteria > Nitrospirota > Nitrospiria > Nitrospirales > Nitrospiraceae > Nitrospira_D. The sequence continues at coordinate 8,319 of CAZXRB010000107.1, read as the reverse complement.
ATGTGCTGCCGGTTGGTTGTGCCGGTGAGCGGCACCATGCCGATCTGCATGGCGAACCGGAAAATCAGCGGGGCGAGGCCCACCCCGCAGCGCGCCGCCATGGCCCGCACGTCGGGATCGATGAAGATCTCGCGGTTGGCGGTGAGCAGCGAGAAGCCTTGGTAGATCAGCCCGTGCGTCCGGCACAGGCGGCGCACGTCTCGATCCCACCCCAAGGCGGCGTAACAGCGATTTTGTACGACCATCGGCTTGTGCCGGGCCCGTTCGCACAGCAGCGCCAGTTGCTCCGCCGTCACATTGCTCACGCCGATCATGCGGGTGCGGCCGGCCTCGTACAGCGCTTCCAGCGCTCCCCACACGGCCCAATCTTCCGCTCCCAGACCGTGCCGCGCATAGGGTCCGTGCAGGACATATGAATCCAGATAGTCCGTCTGCAGGTGCTGCAAAGAACTCTCGAACGACTGCGTCACCTGGGTTGCGACGCTGGCCCGAGGGTCGTAGGGCAACCGATGGTCTTGCCCGTTGATCGGAGTGAATTTCGTCTGGAGAAACAGCCGGTCCCGCGTCAGCCCCTGCCCGGCCGCCTGCTGCAACGCCTCCCCCACCCGCGCTTCGTCATAGTGAATCAGCTGGTTGGCGGTATCGATGGCCCGAAAGCCGGCCTCGAGCGCTTGCAGCACCAGCCCGGTCGTGGCCTCCTTCTTCCACGCCGTACCGTAGATGAAGGAAGGGATCGACACGTGGTTGTAGGTCGTGAAGGGCATCCGCCGGCCTCCCGATGAAGCGCCCCTACCATACACAGTTCGGTCTGGCAGTCTCAATTCGAGAATTGCTACAGTGCGGCATGGCCGCCGGCCAAGGCTGATCGATGACGGACCGGGCAGCAGAGACCAGACGGGTGCAACTGCGCGTCAGCGATCGCTATGCCAAAGAACATCCCTGGGTCGTGCCGGCGATCACCGGTTTTTTGTCCGCCTATTTCATGGAGTCCCCCGGATTTCGCGTGCTGCGGCACTATGACGAGCTGGAATCCGGCGTGTCCGTGTGGCTGTGCGAGGCGCCGGCGGCGATGAAGGTCACCGGGCTGCTCAAGCGGTTGCAAGCCGATATCCCGCCCTGCCGCTGGACGCAGACGTCGGATGGGTCGGGCCAGGACCACTATCTCATCGATGTGCCCGCCGATCGGCGCTGACGGCGGCAAGGAGGCCATTCGTGCGAACGCAGGTCGGTCTCATCGTGTTCCTGATGCTCTGGACGGCGGTCGACCAGCCGGCGCTGGCGCACCGCGAAGTCTTCACGGCGGAAGAAAAAGAACGGATGAAAACGGCGGAGCGCCTCCGCGTGGACGCGCTGGCGCTCACGGCGCGCGGAGCCGCCGATGCGAGCGACGTTCACGCCACGGCGGCGGCGCGGCTGGGAGCCCTCGGCTATCGGATGGTGAGCGATCCGGCGCAGGCGCACGACATCACCGTCAAAATCAAATGCGAGGAGCGGAAGACCTGGGAGGGCCCGGTCACGTCCGGCGGAGACGCCGATCAACCCGATGCGGCCGCGCGGCTGTGGAAGGGGCCGGCGTGCCAGGTCACGTATCGCATCGGCACGCAATGGTCGGACTGGCGGCATGAGGTCCGCGGCGAGCGAACCGGCGAGCCGGCGGAGAAGGCACGCACCGGCCCGAGCGCCATGGCGGATCTGGCCGCCCGCCTCGCCGACGATCCGTTTCCGTTCCTCCTTGCCGCAGCCTGGGGCCATTCGGCGCGCCTGTTGGCGGCGCTCGACCACCCGGCCACGTCGGCGGCGCAGCGGGCGACCATTCTCTCGCTGCTCGGCAACATGGACGCCGTCGAGGCGATTCCCGTGCTGAGCCGCCACTTGAACGATACCGATTCCCTGGTCGCGCACCAGGCCGCCGTGGCGCTGGGCGCCATCGGCCATGAAAACTGTATTCCCGTCTTACTGGGGCAGCTGGGCCACGAGAACGCCGAGCGCCGGCTGGCGGCCATCCAAGGGCTCGGCCGGCTGGCGCCGTTGCATCCCAACAGCGCAATCGTGCCGGCCTTGCTGGCCCGGTTGCCGCAGGAGCCGGTTTCCGCGCAGATCGAAATCGTGCGGGCGTTGGGTGCGACGGCGGATCGGCGCATTCTGGCACCGTTGCGGGCGCTCAATCGCACCGTCCAGGAGCGGACGCGGTCGGACAGCAGTCCGGAATGGAAGGAGTTGAGGCGCGCGCTGGGCCAGTCACTGGATCAATTCGACGGCGTGCATACGGACGAATAACACCGGCCGATCCCGCCGCGCCCCGTTCGATGCCATCGCGCCCGGATGAAACCCGCCGCCACGGTGACGGGCATCGCGGCGCCAAGCGCCCTCACGGTGGATGATCCGGACTCTCGCCGATGAGATGTTTGATCGCGAAGAAACGCTTCACGCCGATGACGACACAGGCCACGCCGGCCGCCAACGACAGCACGCCCACCCCCTGCACGTGCGGCTGATCGAGCCACCAGATCGTCGGGACACCGACGATGAAAAACCCCAACGCGGTGCGGATGTAGGCCAGCAATGTCCGTTCATTGGCCAGCTCGGTGCGCTGGCGCGCCAGACGATCCCGCACGCGCGTATCGGACGGTTCGGCCATCGGAAATTCCCTAAAGGGCTCGGCCAGCCTGCCGCGAGGCTGCCTTTAGCGCACCGGGGCGCTCCTCGTCAAGGCCGTCCACGCGGACAGGCTGTGCCGCAGGGCGCAAGTTGTCTGCCGGCGTCGCGCCGCCTCCCGCCGCGAAACGCGGAACAGCGGACTGCCAGAGGCCCTGCCTCTCCTCCGCTCTGCACCTCACGTGGCATAATTCTCGCGAGGAGCCACCACCAGCGCGCGTCGCGCGATCACTTCACAAGGAGGATGCCATGACACGCACGATCCTATCGGTGGCCGCCGGGTTCGCCCTCCTCGCCAGCGGAACGGCCTGGGCCAAATCCGAAATCAACGAAAAGCTTCAATTGTCGCAGAGCGCGACCGTCACCATTGATCAGGCCATCAAGGCGGCGGAAGACAAAGTGCCCGGCAAGGTCATCGAAGCGGAATTGGAAAAGAAGCACGACAAGGCGGTCTGGGAAGTGGAGATCGTCACGGCAGACAACAAGATCATGGAAGTGCACGTCGATTCCATGTCGGGGGCCGTCATTGCCGTCGAGGAAGAAGGAAAGAAAAAGAAGAAGTAGTGGTGGCCAGGACATGAAGCGGAACGCGGTCCGCCAGCCAGTGTAACCTGGGAAGTTCCCCCGTGGGCGTTCGGCGGCCTGCCGATCGCGCCTCGGCGATCGCAGGACCGCCTGTTCCCGGTCGCGGCCGGTCTACTTCGAAGAGAACGATTCCGACCGGTTGGAGCAGAACGGGTGTGTCTTCTCATAGACTTCATGCGCGTAATAGGAGATCACGTCGCACTCGTCTTGAGTCAACTCTTTCGTCTGCAACGCCAAGCTGATCAGCCGCTCGCACTGCCGCATGAATTCTTTCACTTCGGTCCGCATGACCGCGTGACTCTACTCGACTAGGGGACGGGACAGGCACTGGGAAGACCTCTAGTTCTTCCGAGAACGGCGTAGGCACCGGCCTTGTGATTCTCCCGCACGGCGGGAGCACCACAAGGAGGTGGCATGATGCAGCGCGTGCTAGTTCTGCTCGCGGGGTTTCTGTGTTGGCTACCGGGCATCGTGGCTGTGGAAGAAGCCGTGCAAGGAAGTTACCGGGGCATCGCGTCGATTTATTACACGCTGATCGGGGGCATCCTGGCCTATGGGCTGTTGGACGCGTTCGGCAGGAAGGCCATGGACATCGGCGCGCCGATCCTGGCGGTGATCGGCTATTTCCTGTTGCCGTCGGGATGATCGGGCAGCGGGACGCCGCATTCGCCTTATCCCATGTCGCGCAACATATGGTCCGGGTTGCGGTCCCGCGCGATCGTTTTCATGAGCTGATCGCCGAAGAGCACCACCACGCGGTGGCGCTGATCTTTGACGACCATCGACGCGGAGGGCGGCTTGAACGTGGCGGGGTCGCCGTCCAGCCACGCGCTGCAGGTGAACGGCAGCGGATCGAGAAGGGTCTCCACCCGATACTCATGGCGCAGCCGATACTGCAGCACATCGAACTGGAGGCGTCCGACGGCGGCCACCAGCGAGTCCAGCTCGTTGAGACTTCGCAGGATTTGCACCGTGCCTTCCTGGGCCATCTGCGACAGCCCCTTGTCGAAGGCCTTGCGCTTGCCGACGTCGAGGGGCCGGATGCGGGCGAAGATCTCGGGCTGGAATTGCGGCAGCGGCTTGAAGTTGAAGCCGCCGGTCAGGGAAATGGTATCGCCGATGGCGAACAGGCCCGGGTTGATGATGCCGATGATGTCTCCGGGATAGGCTTCCTCCACCGTGCTGCGCGCCTGGGCCACCAGGCTGTGGGGGCGCGAGAGGCGCACTTCCCGATGGAGTCGATGGTGTTTGACGACCATGTCGCGCTCGAACCGCCCGGAGCAGACGCGCAGAAAGGCGGTGCTGTCGCGATGTTTGGGGTTCATGTTGGCTTGGAGCTTGAACACGTAGGCGCTGAACGGCGTCTCGATCGGATCGATGGCGCGTTCCGCGCCGTCTTCTCCGTCGGCCGGCCGGGCGCCCGGACTCGGCGCCAGCGACACGAACGCGTCCAGAAAGTTTTCAATGCCGAAATTGGTCAAGGCGGACGCGAAAAAGACCGGCGTGACCGCGCCCTGCAGAAAGGCTTCGCGCGAAAACGGATTGCCGGCGATGTCCAACAGGTCGAGATCATGACGTACCTGCGCCATGACGTCGGCCGAGACCCGGCCGGTGTCCGCCAGCGCGTCCAACGGCGTCTCGTCGACGCCGACCTTGGTCGCGCCGCCGGGGGCCGTCTTGCTGAAGAGATGCACGCGGGTGTCCGCGCGCGTGACGATGCCGGCGAATTCACTGCCCGAGCCGATGGGCCAATTGACCGCGCTGGCATGGATGTCGAGCGCCTGTTCGACCTCCGTCATCAGATCGAGCGGCGGCCGCCCGGGCAAGTCCATCTTGTTGATGAGGGTCAGGACCGGGATGCGGCGGAGGCGGCAGACCGCGAACAACTTGCGGGTTTGGGCCTCCACGCCCTTGGCCGCGTCGATCACCATGATGGCGCTGTCGGCCGCAGTGAGGGTGCGATAGGTGTCTTCCGAAAAATCCTGGTGCCCCGGCGTGTCGAGGAGGTTGAGGACCGTGTCTTTGTAGCGGAACTGCATGGCCGAGGCGGTGATCGAGATGCCGCGCTCCTGTTCCATGCCCATCCAATCGGAGGCCGCGACCTTGCCGCCCTTCCGGCCCCGCACCATGCCGGCGGTCCGGATCATCCCGGAGTACAGGAGGAGCTTCTCCGTCAACATGGTCTTGCCGGCGTCCGGATGGCTGATGATGGCGAAGGTCCGCCGCTGCGCGGTCGCCGCGGCCAGCTCGGCGGACAGGGCCGTGTCCATGGTCATCATCGCGGGAGCATACCACATCGGGAGACGAAACGGGGACGCCGGATCGCTCGGCGGGCGCCGGGCGCCCGCATGATGTCACGTGACGGTCGGACCCCGGGCCGCCGGAGCGGACACGGATGCGCCGCATGAAATGCAAGGACGTGATGACGCCGCATCCGATCACCTGTCCGCCGGACGCCACGGCGCAGGCGGCGGCGCTCATCATGTCGGAGGAAGACGTGGGCATCGTGCCCATCGTCGATCGGATGACGAATCGATTGGTCGGCGTGGTGACGGACCGCGATCTCTGTCTGGATATCGTGGCGGCGGGAAAGCACCCGGAGTCCGTCCGGCTGTGCACGATCCTGCACGCCGATCCGATCACCTGCCATGTCGAGGACGATCTCGCCCTGTGCCTGGACCGCATGACGCAGGCGCAAGTGCGCCGCATGCCGATTGTCGACGACGACGGCGCCTGCGTCGGCATGATCGCACAAAAGGATCTCGCCTTGCAGATCCCGGGAGCGGACGCCGTCTCCACCCTCGTGCGGGCCATTTCGAAGCCGCTCGGGAAGCCGGCGCGGCTGTGCGACTAGTCGGGAAGGAGGTCGCCGGGACAGCCGGCCTAGGAGGGCGCATCGGCCGGACGGTGGGTGCGCCTCGGCCCGACCACGGCGGAGACGGCCTCGTCCGGGAATGAAGCGGACTTTCTTCCGTCAGGATGGAGACGCCGCGGGCTCGGCATGGCCGCGGCAGTCCGGATGCGGGCAATGGCATGGGCCGGAGGGCAGCCCGTTGCGACATTCGTCGCTGCAGAATTCTTTGCCATCGGAAATCCGGCAGGTACAGAGAGGCACGGCACATTTTTTCATGGGACCTCCTGCGGCAGAAGGGGCACGCGGTCGACTCGAGTCCGTAGTCATGCCGTAGCCGAGGCAATGGCGATGCCTATCGGCATTGAAGCGTCCGGCCGCGATATGAAGGCGCAGCGGCGGACCCGTTCACTCAGCGCCGGACTTCAGCAGAGCGGCGAGCCGGTCCAACATGTCGATCCAGCCGGCGTGCAGGCGCGCGGCCTCGTCCGCCCAACGTGGGTGCAGGTCATGCGTCAGCGCCAAGTCGCAGCCGCCGGTGACCGGCAGGAAGTCGACCATGACCCGCGACTGATCCTCCGATTGGCCTTCGATGCCCCAGGTGAAGACCAGCCGCCGAGGCCGGTTGATGAGCAGATAACGGCCCACGTAATTCAGTGCCTCGCCGTCGCGCCGCACCAAGAACGAAAACGTGCCGCCGACGCGGCCGTCGACCTCGATCCGCAGGATCTGCTCGTCGCGCAACGCCGGCCCGAACATCCATTGGCTGATCAAGGCCGGGTCCAGCCAGGCGTCAAACAGCCGCTCGGGGACAACAGCGAACCGCCGCTCGGCCCGCACCGTGACTCGTGGCGTCGTGATCATGCGTGACCCTACCCACCGCGATGCGGCTGCGTCAAGAATGGATCGGCGCGGGGGGCTGCCCAGAGCCGGTTGCCGCCGACGGTGAATGGGTCCTCCGGGGTGAATGGGCCCTACGGAAGGAGCCGAATGGAATCGGTCGGTGTCGTTTAGTACGATGTCGTTCGAATCACTCCACCATTGCGCCACTGGTCATGTCTCTTCCACGGGTCCTCGTGCTCGGGGTCTGTCTCGCGGTCGCGCTGTCGGCCGGCTGCGCCACGACGCTGGTCTATAATCATGCCGACTGGCTCCTGACCCGCCAACTCGACGGCTATGTGGACCTGACCCGGTCGCAGCGCGCGTTCGTCTCGACACGGCTCAATCAGATTCTGGCGCATCATCGCCGGGAGGCCCTGCCCCGGTACGAAGACGCCGTGGCCCAGGTCCGTGCCCGCATTCAGCGCGGTCTCACCGGCGAGGACGTGGAGTGGGCGTTCGCGCAGTACGATCAGCTGAAGACCGATTTGCTCGCGCGCTTCGTGCCGGACGGGGCGGAGTTTGCACGGCTGGTGGAGGATCGGCAGATCGCGCGCCTGCGAGGGACGCTCGCGAAGCGGTTGGCGAACCAGGAACAGTTGCTGCAGGAGACGGCCGAGACGCGCACGGCGCGCCTGCTGGATCTCGCGCGCGAATGGTTGGGGTCGTTGACGCGCCAGCAACAGGAGGAACTCACGCGTCTGGCCATGGAGCTGCCGGATACCTTGCCGGCGCTGTACGAGCATCAGCGCCGCCGCCACGAGCGGCTAGTGGCCATCCTGCACGACCGAGCCATGGGCGACACGGCCGCCCGTCTCTATGACTGGCTCGTGACACCGGAAGAGGGTGCCGAGCCCCGGTTCTTGGACGCGATGCGGCACATGAAGCAGCACCAGGCTCGGGTGATTCTGGCGCTCGATCGGTTGGCCACGCCGGATCAGCGCCGCCACGTGCTGGCCAAGTTGGAGGAGCTGGCGGACACGATCCATCGATTGCGCGCCGCGTAAGCGTCTGCCCCGGCGCGTTAGGGTCCGAGGCTCTGTCCGGTCACGGCGTCCAGCGCCGCGAGCGCGTTCGGGAAGATTGCTCATGAAGGGAATGGGAAACAGCCCCCTGCACAGGGAGCCGTCCGAGGACGTTGCCTTGCGGCGGGACTCAGCCCAGACGCTCGGGCCGCAGGGGTTTCGCCGTCACCCCGAGGCGCATCATGCCGGCGATGACGTCGTGCAGCTGCTCGGCCGCGGCGTCTTTGGACACGAACGCGGACGCGCCCGCGGCCCGCATGGCGTCGAGGATCTGGGGCGAGTTGTTCCCGGCCGAGCATGCGCGGATCGTGCACGCGCTGGTGG
>CAZXRB010000106.1:0-10878 GCA_964642845.1 uncultured Nitrospira sp. | reverse complement strand
AGGCGACGGCCCCGGCCTGCCGCGCCACTGCAAAGACGCAGCGGAACGCGTCATCCCGCCCGGGCAACCAGGCATCCGACCGCCGCGGGACGGCGCTCAAGCCGGTCGGCCCTCCCCCGCTCCGGTGGCGCAGGAGGGCGACGGGGAACGCGCCGCCGACCGCCGCCGTCAGCAGGTCGGGAGTGCCATCCTGCGAGCCGGCATCCGCATTCACCAGCAGCACCGACGCGCCGGAAAACACTTGGCGGAGTCCTGCCACGACGGCCCGGATCACCGGCTGCACCGTCGCGGCGTTGTTGAAGGTTGGAAGACCGACCACAATATCGGCGCGCTCCACTTGCGGCAGTTGCCTCCGGACTTCCTGCCATGCGGTCTCATGCGTCATCGTGTGGACCGCCGCCGCTCGATGGCCGGCGGCCTTCTGCTTTGTCTTTACGGGCGTGCGAGACGGCCCGTGAACAGGTTCAACAGGGTCAAGTAGTCGCTCAGGTGCCGCGTGATCAGGAAGTTTCTCCGGACATGCTCCCGGCCGGCGCCGCCCATCCGTTGGATCAATCCCGGGTTGTTCAGAAGATGCCGGATGCGAAACGCCGCCCCCTCCTCCGAATGGATGAGGAAGCCGGTGACGCCGTCGATGATTTGCGCGGGAATCCCGCCGGCCACGCTGCCGACGACCGGCTTGCCCTTCCACATCGCTTCCGACACGGCCATGCCGAACCCTTCCCGAACCGGTTTGTGCACGACGATCGTCGCCGCCCGCTGCAGCGCGTTGAGCTCGAGATCCGCCTCGGGCGGCAGTTGCAGCGCATGCACGTCGGGATCACCGATGGAGGCGTTCTTCACCTCCGCCAGCACCGCCTCGCCTTCCGGGTCGTGCGCGACGCCGCCCCCCGCCAGGACCAGGCGGCAATCGTGATGCTGCTTCACCAGCCGATAGGCCCGCAGCGTGCCCATCGGATCCTTGAATCGCTCGAAGCGCGCGGTCTGCAGCAGGATCGGCTTGTCCCGGGGAATCCCCAGCCGCTCGAGCACCTGGCTCACCTCCGCCCGGGGCAGCTCGCGATTCTTGACGCTCAACGGATCGATCGACGGGTAGATCAGAAATTTGGGGATCGGCAGCCGCTGCGCGAAGCCGGCCAGCGAAAAGATCGCCGCGTCGTACTTCAGGACGAAGTGGCGGACGAAACTCCACACCCGCCGCTGCGGCTGCGCCAGGTCCAGATGGCAGCGCCAAATCCACTTGCCGCCCTTGCGGTGCTCGATCAGCGCCGCCGGTTGCGGGTCATGAACCATCACCAGATCCGCCTCCAGATTCAGCGCCTCGGCGTTGCGCCGGTTGACCTTCAGATACACCTGGCGCATCGGCTCCGACAACTCCTGCTCCTGTCCGTGGAGGCCATTCACCATCCGCCGCGCGATATCCAGGAACTGCTGGTCGCCGGTGAGGACTTCCCAGCGGGCCGCCACGCCCAGCGCGTTCAGGATCGGAATCAGACGGCGCAGGATCTCCGCCATCCCGCCGCCGTACCGGACGGTGCTGACATGCAGAAAATGCCGGCCGGCCACCGACTCGCTCAGGCGGTACAGAAAATCGATCGTCCCCTTCGGGGCGACGTCGCGATATTCGTCAAGTTCGTGCGCCATGTCGTCGCAACCCGAAGCCGCTACACCAGGCTATCCTCGATGCCATACGTTTCCCTCTCCGCCGCCCGCTCGAGCTCGAGCGTGAACCAGTAATAGCCGTAGGGGCCGAGGCTGAGCACGTACGGCGCGTCGCCGACGGGGGGAAAGCGCGAGCCGCCGAACAGCTCGATGGGGACGGCGCCCGTGAAGGGCTTCAGCTCCAGCTCGACCGCTTGGGCGGAGCCCGCGAGATTGTGCACCAGCAACAAGACATCCTCGCCGTAGCGGCGAAGATACGCCAGCACTTTTTCGTTGTGCGGCCGGAGAAAGTGAATCGTGCCGCGGCCGAACGCGCGATGCTGTTTGCGAATGGCGATGAGCCGCCGCATCCAGTGCAGCAGCGAATGGGGCGTCTGCTGCTGCGCTTCCACGTTCACGGTGTGATAGCCGAAGAGGGAATCCCCGATCACGGGCAGATACAGCGCCGCGGCCTCCGCTTTGGAGAAGCCTCCGTTCCGGTCCGCGCTCCATTGCATCGGCGTGCGGACGCCGTTCCGGTCCCCCAGGTGGACGTTGTCTCCCATCCCGATCTCGTCCCCGTAGTAAATGATCGGGCTGCCCGGCAATGTGAACACGAGGCTGTTGAGCAGCTCGATCTTGCGGCGGTCGTTGTCCAAGAGCGGCGCCAGGCGCCGCGCGATGCCGATGTTGCGCCGCATCTGGGGGTCCCGGGCGTAGGCATAGTACATGTAGTCGCGCTCCTCGCCGGAGCACATCTCCAGCGTGAGCTCGTCGTGGTTGCGCAGAAACAGACACCACTGGCAGGGGTCGGGAATCGGCGGCGTGTGGGTGAACATGTCGACGATCGGCCCCCAATCTTCGCTCCGCAGCCCCATGAACAGGCGGGGCATCAACGGAAAATGGAAGGCCATGTGGAATTCGTCGCCGTCGCCGAAATAGGGCCGCACGTCCGCGGGCCACTGATTCGCCTCCGCCAGGAGAATGCGCCCCTCGTAGGCTTCGTCGATCCGCTTGCGCACTTCCTTGAGATAGGCATGGGTCTCCGGCAGATTCTCGCAGATCGTGCCCTCCCGCTCGAACAAATAGGGCACCGCGTCGCACCGGAAGCCATCCAGTCCCTGATCCAGCCAGAACGACAAGACCTCCAGCATGGCGCGGCGCAAGTCGGGATTGTCGTAATTCAAATCCGGCTGATGGCTGAAAAACCGATGCCAATAATAGGCTTGCGCGACGGGATCCCAGGTCCAGTTCGACTTTTCGGTGTCGATGAAGATGATACGGGCCTTTTCATATTTCTTGTCCGTGTCGCTCCAGACGTAATAGTCGCGCTTGGGCGACTGCGGCGAGCTGCGGGACTCGAGGAACCACGGGTGTTGGTCCGAGGTGTGGTTGAGCACGAGATCCGCGATGACACGCATGCCCCGCCGGTGCGCTTCGTCCAGGAACCGGCGCACGTCGTCCAAGGTGCCGTAGTCGGCGAAGACCCCCAGATAATCCGCCACGTCGTAGCCGTCGTCGCGGAGCGGCGACGGGAAAAAGGGGAGCAGCCAGATGCAATCCACCCCGAGCCATTGCAGGTAGTCGAGCTTCCGCGTCAGGCCGGCGAAGTCGCCGATCCCGTCGTCGTTGCCGTCGAAGAAGGCTTTCACGTGGACTTCGTAGAAGACCGCGTCCTTGTACCACAGCGGGTTCTTCATGGGCACGTGGGGTCCCTCCTCATGCTGGTCCGAAGGCCTCTTTGGCGAGGAACTCGTCGCAGACGGTGATCAAGGCCGACCGCAGGCGCTCGAGGCTGCCCAAATAGGGATTGATCGATTGCAGCTTCAGGGCGAGCTCCGGCAGCTTCAGGCTCTGGCGCACCCAGGCCGAGAAATCGTTTTCCGCGCGGGCCAAGCGATGGCGCGCCTCGAACACATGGAAGTAGATCGCGCTCACGTCGACCTCGGCCAACGCCTGGCGAAACGCCCGCAGCGTCGTCACTTCCAATCCAGTCGGCACCTCGAGGATCCTCGACTGGTTGAAATGGAAGGGCGCGCCGAAGATCACGCGCGGCACGATCGACGTCCGGGAGAGGTGATCGTCGATGATGGAGATGAGCTCCTCCCGGAGGGCCTCCAGGTTCGTGAAGGCGATCGGATCGACCACGGCCAGCCGCTCTCCCAGGACGTGATCCCGCACTTCCATCGCCACCCATTGAGCGAAGTCGTTGGGATAGACCCGTTCGACGTAGCTGTGGCGCAGGAAATAGCTGTGCGTGTGGAAATAAATGGAATCGAGCGGCACCTCCTCGATCAGCTCGACGAGGCGTTTTTCGTCCTCCGCTTCCTTTCCCAATATTTCGCGCAGCTCGCTGCATCCGATAAATCGAAACGACGGCGCGATGCTCTCCCTGCGCGGCTCCTGGGCCATTGCCCACCCTCCGTTATGACCCGATCCGTTCCAACAATGCCACGGGACAGTCGCTCAACACGTCCGCCACCCGCAGCACCTGGCGGTCCGCCTCCCGCTTGGAGGTCACCACATCGCCGGTCAGCACATTGCAATACTGGACGACAGGCGCGTCGGCCGGCATCCGCACGACCGTCTCTGCCCATACCGGCGACCCCACCGGCACGGCGCCCGCCTCCCAGACCAAGCCGGCGAGCAGACGGGGCACGACGACCACGACGCGCGCCGCGCCATGCTGGCGGACAAAGGCGCAGAGGTGGTCCGCCCGGCTGCCGGCCGTCTCCGCCGGGAGGTAGACGCCGCGCAGAAACGTGTCGGCCCGCGCACGCCGAAACTGCAAGGCCGCCGCGGTGACGTAGAATTTGATGCGCCCGTCCCGGCGCGACTCGATCAGCTCGCGCACCAGGGTCCGCCGATCGCCTCCCGCCTCCAGCCCTGTCGCAAGCGCGCGGAGCGCCGCGGCGCGCGCGGCGAAATCGACGGGCCGCCGGTTGTCCGGATCGACGAGACTGAAATCCCACCACTCGGTCCCTTGATACATATCCGGGATGCCGGGCGCCGTGATCTTGAGCAACACCTGCGCGAGGCTGTTCCACATGCCGCACTGCGCCACGCGCGCCTGGAACGGGAGAAACGACGCCAGAAATCCATTGTCCTGTCGGCGATCCAGGACCGCCTCGACGAAGCGCTGCACCGCCGTTTCGTACGGCTCGTTCGGATTCACCCAGCTCGTGTGGACCTTGGATTCCCTGACCGCCTTGGTCATGTAGGCCTGCATGCGGTCGCAGAAGACGCGATACTCCCCGGCCTCCATCGGCTTCAGCGGCCAGGCGCCGATCAACGTCTGATACAGCAGGTATTCGTCGTTCCGATCGGGGGCCCCTTGCCCTTCGACGTCGCTCTTGTACCTGCGATTGAGCCGGCTCCAGCGATTCACCAGACTGCTCCACTCCCGGGGCAACTCGGACAGCACGTTGATGCGGGCGCGCACGTCTTCGCCGCGCTTCGTGTCGTGAGTGGCGGTGGCGGACAGGGACCACGGCCACGATCGCTGGCGCTCCTGCATCCGCCCATGGAAGTCGCCCACGGGGATTCCGAACCGCCGGGGGTCGCCGCCCACTTCGTTCAGCGACACCAAGCGGTGGTAACGATAGAAGGCCGTGTCCTCCACGCCCTTGGCCGTGACGGGGCTCGTCGTCTGCTGAAATTTCATGACGAACTCCAACTGCTCGCGGCGATACCGGCGCGTGCGCTCGTCCCATTCCTTCAGGAGCAGCGACCGCACGAAGTCGAAGACCACCCCGCTGACCGCCGGATTGCGCCGCTTCGCCTTGGCCACCGCCAGGCGGATGTAGGCCCGGTCCCGATCCGAGACGGGCTCCGGCCCGTCGGTCACGTACGTACGGTAGATGGGAAAGCAGGCGATGATCTCCCGGATCGCATGGGTCAGGCTGTTCAACGTAAAGTCCCGCGAGCGGCGGTCCCGTTCCGACAGGAGATTGAGTCGATGCCCCAGCACATTGATTTCACTGGACATGGACGCCTTCATGATCAACTGTTTGCTCTCGTACATCAGGTCGTCGAAGGACGGGCGGCGCTGCACGAAGCGCGCATAGATGTCGTCCATCGCCCGTTCGTGGCCGCCGTGCACGAACAGGCCGTTGACCAGGTTCAAGAAATCGTATCCCGTCGTCCCATGCACCGGCCAGTCGGCCGGGAGCGGCTCCTCCGCGCTCAGGATCTTTTCCACCACGATGAAGAGCGGCCGGGTGTCGCCGCCCTCCTCGCCTGCCGCCCAGGCTTGCAGCCGGCGAAGATACCGGCCCGGATCGTACAACCCGTCCACGTGGTCGATGCGCAACCCCGTGACGGCACCCTCTTGGACGAGACGAAAAATCAGGCGGTGGGATTCGGTGAGCACCGCGTCCAGCTCCATGCGGATCGCCGCGAGCTCGTTGATGTCGAAAAAACGCCGATAGTTGATCTCCTCGGACGCGACTCGCCAGTAGGCCAGCCGATAGGCCTGCTCGTCCAGCAACCGGTCCAGGAGATCGAAGCTCTCGGGGTCGCCCGGAGTCCCGTTGAACCGCCGCACGTTGGCTTCGACCAACTCGGCGACGGTCCGGCTATCCCTGACCAACGCCGCTAGCCGTTGCCGGATGATTTCTTTTTCCCGATACCGCTCACGGACCAACTCCGGCGCCACGTCCGTGCGGCTCGGGAGATGGCGGAGCGCCGTCACAATGCTCTGGAGCTCCTGCAGGTCGGGCGACTCGTCCCCCCTTCGCTGAATCACCGCGTCGAGTCCATGCGTCAGGATCATGGCCGACGGTTTGGGCGCGACGGGCAGTTCGTGATCGTAATAGCGAACGACAAATCGACCGTCGTCGTAGGCCAGACGAATCTCCTGATGCTCAAGGACCGTGCCGTACAGGTCACCGAGAATCGGGAGCAGCACCTTGCCCTCCAGCTCGCGCTTGAGCGGCGTCCAGTCGATGTCGAACACCTCGGCGTAGCGCGAGCTGGGCCCGTTTTCCAGCACGTCCCGCCACCAGCGATTGGCCGACTGCGCGATGCCCATGTGATTGGACACCACGTCCAGAATCTGGCCCATGCCGTGGGCCCGCAAGGCGGCGACGAACGCCTGGAAGTCTTCTTCGCTTCCCAACTCCGGGTTCAGCACGGTGGGATCGATCACATCGTATCCGTGCGGGCTGCCGGGGACGGCTTTCAGGAAACTGGAGGCATAGCAGTCCGTGATGCCCAGCGCATGGAGATAGGGGACCGTCGCGGTGGCGGCCGAGAACGGAAATGACCGATTGAACTGCACCCGGTAGGTGGCCACCGGGATACGGAGCGCGGCGGCGCCCACGCGGTCCATGTCGCTCTTAGCTGACATAGGCTGAGCGGGTCCGATCGCGCTGTCCCCTGGGCAAGACGACCAGGCCCGATTTCGTCACGTGGTATCGCTTGCGATCCGCGGCCGCATCGAATCCCAGCTCCGCTCCTCCGGGGATGACGTTGAAACGATCCACGATCACCCGGCGGAGACGGGCCTTCGCGCCGACGACGGCGCCGTCCATGATGATGGACTCCTCGATCCGCGCCCCCTGCTCGATCGTGACGTGCCGGCCGATCATCGAGCGCGTAATCGCCGCGTCCACGATCCGCGAGCTTTGTTCGATGAGCGCGTCGTCCACTCGGGTTCTGATCAGTCCGGCCGCCGGCCCGTCGTACTTGTCCGTCAGGATCGGCCAGTGGCTGTTCCGCAGGTCGAAGACGGGGCACTCGCCCAATAAATCCATGTGCGCCTGCCAGTAGGTGTCCAACGTGCCGACGTCACGCCAATAGCCCCGCTCTTCGTAAGGGGCGAGTCCCGGCACGGCGTTGTCCATGAAATTGTAGGCCATCACCCGATGCGAACGGATGAGGCCGGGAATGATGGCACGCCCGAAATCGTGCGAGCCCGGCTGGACGGCATCCCGCTCGAGGGCGTCCAGGAGGACATCCGTATTGAAGAGGTAGTTGCCCATCGACGAATAGGCATGCTCCGGGTCGCCGGGCATCGCGTTCGGGTGTTTCGGTTTTTCCTCGAAGCCGGTGACCCGGGCCTCCTGCCGGCCGCGTCCGACTTCGACAATGCCGAATCCGTGCGCCGCGTGGAGCGGCACCGGCAGCGCCGCCACTGTCACGTCGGCCCGCCGATCCAGATGAAACCGGATCATCTGACCGATATCCATCCGGTAGACGTGATCGGCCCCGAAGACGGCCACCAGATCGGGATTGAAATCGCGGATGAGGTTCAAGTTCTGGTACACGGCATCGGCGGTCCCTTCATACCACCCGCCGCGCGCCTTCATTTGCGGCGGGACCACCGTAATGAACGTATGCTGGATCAGCCCGCTAAAGCGCCAGGCCCGCCGAAGATGTTCGATCAGCGACTGCGAGCGATATTGCACCAGCACATAGATGGACAGGATGCCGGAATTCACACAATTGCTCAGCACGAAATCCACAATGCGATATTTCCCGGCGAAAGGCACGGCGGGCTTGCTCCGGAAAGCGGTCAGCGGCATGAGCCGCTCGCCCTTGCCGCCGGCCATGATCATGGCCAGCACCCGAGGCTGGTAGGTCCGATCCGTCATGACGTCGTGCTCTCTCTTGGGCCCGCCTCGGACGGGAGCCAGCCGGTCAAATCAGCGCCAGCAAGCCTTGCTCGATCTGGTCCGCGATCGCGGTCCGCCGCTGTTTGACGTCTTCCACCGAGCCGAGCACCAGATGATAGGTCAGCAATCCCGACGTGAACGCGGCCAGCGCCACGGCCAGGTCTCTCGCCAGCCCTCCGGCTCCGGCTCGACCCGGCAGAACCGGTGTGAGCAATTCCGCCAGGTGATCGAGGTGCTGGTTGTAAATGTCGCGCAGCTCCTTGCTGGCGTCCGTCCGCAACTGCAGCAAGCCCCGCACCTGGTGGAACAGCAGCAGGAATTCGGGATGCTCGATAAAAAACCCGAGACGGGATTCGACGAGCGCGCGGATCAAGCCGTCCCTGGCGGCCGGGACGGCTTCCTTCATGCGGCGCATCAAGCGGCCCAGCCCCTCGCGCAGCAGCTCCGCCAGCAGGTGTTCTTTGGTCTCGAAATATTGATAGAAGGTGCCCTTGCCGATGTCGGCCCGTTCGGTGATGTCCTCGATCTTCGTCCAATAAATCCCTTTCTCGTAAAACAGTCCCAGGGCCACCTCGAGCAGCACCCGGCGGGTTCGCTCCCGGCGTTTCGCGACCCGTGTCGACGGCGGCGCCGCAGTCTTCGAGCTACCCATGCGCTGACTCATCCGGGGCCGTCGTGAACGCGGCCGTCATGCGACGACGCGGACCGAATTGAATGAACCATGCTCGTTCGGCGCCTGATCCGGATTCACGGGATCGACTTCCCATCGCTCCCCGTTCACCACGAACTTGTACTGATAGGTGCCGGGGGCGAGACGCACCGTGCCTTTCCAGAGCCCGCCGGCGTCGCGCTTCAGCGGCCGTGCCTGCGGATCCCAACCGTTGAAATCCCCGGCCAGCGTGACGACCCTCGCAGCCGGATCGAAGTACTCGAAGGAGACGGTTCTCTTCTTCACCGCCTGTTCCTTCGATGCCGGTCGTTTCATGGCTCTCCCCATCGGGTCTATTCTGGTTCTTCACGCGCCGCTATGCAACCACCATCTTGTGCCCTCCGCTGGGCGCAGCCTCGGTCGGACACGGCTCCGATCCATCGACACGGCGGCCCCCCGCCGACCATCGCCGCTGGCTGCGATAGGGCCTCACCACCCCGACAGCCCGGTGCGCCAAGACGACCCGGTCGAACACGTCCCCGCAATTCAGGCAACGCCAACCGCGGAAGCCGAGTTGTCCCGTATCGTCGAACAGATCGCTGAACCGTTCGCGGACCAAACAGCCTTGGCATCGTGCACAGGTCATGGGTGACCTCCGTTTCTCCCACGGCCCAGCGGGGTGTCGGCAATCCACCGCGGGCCCCGCTCGGCGAGTCGCTGGGTCGCCTCAAGGGCCTCCTGGCCGAGCTCGGTGATCCGCTCGGTCAAGTCGCTGGCCAGGACTTTCAAGTGCCGCCGCGTGTGTGCGCCTGAATGGGGGGCGATCACCAGACCGACTCCCGTTCCCACTGCGAGCCCAGCCACAAACCCCAGTCCTCCGTACAACACCATGTTCTTGCCGTTCATCTGCAGCCTCCTTTCCGAATGCTGTCCCTGTCGTCTGCCCCGGCGGCTTGCCTCAGCTTACGGAGGCGTAGCCGGGCTTGGCGCACATGTCGTTCATGTCTCTCACCAATTGTTCGATGGAGAAGAGGTCCCGCTGCTCATGGCACCGGCTGCAGCGGGCGGCTAGTCGGGCGCGTTCACCTTCCCCACTCTTCATCCGGAAGACGAGATAGTAATGCCGGGCACCACAGCACCGGCAGGCTTCTCCGTTCAACTTCTCTACGATGCGCCGGGACGGACGCGGGCGTTCCGTCCCGATGTGTTGGTTGCGCCTCTCTGCTCCAGCCTGCATCGCGCCTCCTTTCTTCGGGCCCCCAACCGCCGTGAGGGCATCACAACCGTCCATCAAGCCAATATAGACTATATGGTCATAATTGACTATTCAGTCAAATTATACGCCGGCGATTCTCTGCCGTCAATCTTTTTTTCGGAGGAGAGTCTGAGCAGGCCACCGCCCTGCAGGGAGCCACGATTCAAGGCATACGCGCCGGGCACCTCTGGCAGGACAGAGATAGAGAAAACGAGGCGGACAAGGGACTCCGCCGGAGTGGCCTCAGGACCGCCGAACGAACAAGCCGGCCGCGTAGGCCGGTAGTGAAACCGTGGCGGCGTGAGGACCGATGAGAAGACGTTGCGGCAGGCACTGTCCGCCCGCCGGGGCAAAATCCGGCGAACCAGCATCCAACTGCACGTCCCAGGCCCCCTCCGGTTCGCGCAAGACGAGTGACACCGGGAGCCGGTTGAACCCGATCAGGATCAAGACACTGCGCCCGCCGATGGACGGGTAGTGGACCGCCATCAATTGTTCCCTCTCATAAACCCACACCCGGCGGGAACACGTTCCTTCCGCGTCCGTCCGCCCCAACCCAATATCCTTGCGGGCGGCCATCAGCGCCCTCGTCCATCGCAGCAAGGCCGCATGCGGCTCCGTGTGCCGCCGGTCCAGGCTCGGCCGGGAGCGCTCAAATGTGGCCGGATGCTGCGGATCGGGAATGTCTGCCGGGCTCCATCCAAAGTGAGCAAACT
>CAZXRB010000105.1:0-10922 GCA_964642845.1 uncultured Nitrospira sp. | reverse complement strand
CCATCGGGCCTCGACTGTCAACCAATTGAAAGGGGGCCCTATTCATAGAATCTCCATAAAAAAAAGACTCGGTTGTCCGTGGCCTCACTGTGGATCACGCAAGACTCGGACCGTCCGCCATCGAAAGACGACCGGAGCGGGGAGCACGAGGTGTCGGCGATTTTTGCCGGAGCGGCGAGCGAACCAAGCTCTTGCCGCGCCGCTCCGGCTGTGCCATTGTGTCTTCTTCCTAGACAACTCGTCCGCAGATGAAGTTGCGTCCGCCGGGGTTTTTCATGCTGCGACCAGGTAGTTCCCCTAGTGGTGGCGGAGCTTCGAGGTGTTACGAATACCCAGTGCCCGCGTGAGGAGAGAGGAGCGTGTACTCGTATGAGCATCTGTGTGTCACCGGCGGCGCTGGCCCTGTGTTGGGCGACGGCGGTGGCCGGCATGGCGTTCGCGGCGGAGACGTCGGCGGTTCCTTCATACACCTTGCCCGATATCGTCGCCCTGAGCTTGACCCGCCATCCTTCCGTGGCGTGGGCTGAAGGCCAAGTCGATCAGCGGGTCGGGCAGCGAGTCTCGGCCGGCGCCTATCCCAACCCCCTCATCACAGGAAACAGCGGGCACGGACAGATCCGCGATGCCGGGCGAGGCGCCATCGCGGAAAGTCTCACCCGGCAGGAGCTCACCGAATATAACGTGACCATCGGACAGCCGTTTGAATGGCCGGCCAAACGGGCCGCGCGCAAGCAGGCCGCCGACGCGGGGCTGGCGGGCTCGTCCTTTGGGCTCGTGGAGACCCGGCTCAATCTCACGGCCGACGTCAAGGTCGCGTTTTATGATCTGCTCCTCGCCCTGCGCGACCTCGAACTGGCCAAGCAAAACGTGACGATCGTGGACGATGTGCGCCGGATCGTCGGCGTGCGGGTGCGTCTGGGGGAGGCGCCGCAATTCGAGTTGATCAAGGCGGAAGTGGAGTTGCTCAAGGCCAATCAAGCCGTGACGCGCGCCGAGAATACCGTCCGGGTCAACCGGGTGATTCTGGATACGCTGACCGGCGGAGCGCTGGGGCCGGCGTATGAGGTGCGCGGCGACTTCCTGGTCTATCCGGCCGGTCTTGACGCGACCGCCCTGACCAGCCGCGCCATGGCGGAGCATCCGGCGCTCCTCCGGCTCGAAAAGCTCGTGGAACAGGCGGATCGGAGCATCGAATTCGAGCGGCAAGCCCGCGTGCCGAACGTCACGGTCAACGGCGGCTACTACCGGGAGATCGGCCGGGAGGCCTACGTCGCGGGCCTCACGGTTCCGACGCCGATCTGGTATCAGCAGCAAGGAGAAATCGCCGCCTCCTTGGGAGCCAAGCGCAAGGAAGAAGCCGAATTGCTGCGCGCCCGCAATGACATCATGCGGCAAGTGAACCAGTTTTACCAAGAAGCGCAGACGACGGCGAAGTTGATCGAGGTGTTGGAAAAAGGGCTGCTGAAGCAGGCGGAGGAAGCGCTCCGCATCGCGAAATTCAGCTTCCAGCAGGGCGCGGCCAGTCTGTTGGAAGTCCTCGATGCCCAGCGGGTGCAGCGGCAGATCCTGTTCGACTATGCCCAAGCCCGATTCGAGCTGTCCGTGGCCTTGGCCCGTCTCGAGCGCGCCGTGGGAGGCACCCTGTAGGCGGTGCTCCTGCAGCCTCCCATCCTGGACTTTTCACAGCCATTCGTGAAATCCTGATACGCAAGCGCCAACCACCGATTCACCGATGCTCATGACACACAGACCGGCAGCCTTCTCGCGCGCATGCGGCCTCCTCTTGCTGGGCCTGGTAGCGGCCGGATGCAACAACGGGGCGGCCGGGCAATCGGCGGAAAAGAAACCGGACCCGCCGAAAAGCGGCCACGGCATCGTCCGGCTCACGGCCGAGGAAATCAAGACCGCGGACATCGTCGTGCAGCCGGCCGTGCGGGGCGACTTCACCCTCCATCGCGACTTTCCGGCGACGGTGGTGCCCAATCACCACGCGACCGCCGACATCACGGCCTTGGTCCGCGGGCGCGTCGTGGATGTCTACGCCGACCTCGGCCAACAAGTGAAAGCCGGCGATCTCCTGGCCATCCTCTATAGCAGCGACTTGGGCATCGCGCAGTCCGCGTATCTCAAGGCACTGGCGAAGTTGTACGTCGCCGAACGAGCCTACGAGCGGGCGGAAATGCTGCTGAAGGAAAAAGTCATCGGTCTCGCCGAAGCGCAACGCCGCCAAGGCGAGATGCTCAGCCTGCGGGCGGAAAAACGCGAGGCGCAGGATCGGCTCCGGCTCTTGGGCATGACGGAGGAGCAAATCCGCCAGCTCGACCGGGAGCAGAAAATTCTCTCGTACGTCCCGATCACGGCGCCCTTCGACAGCCGCGTGATCGCCCGCAACTTGACCAAGGGGGAGGTCGTGGAAGTGACCGAGAAGCTGTTCACGGTCGCCGACCTTTCGGAAGTGTGGGTGCTGGCGAACATTCCGGAAAAGGACATTCCCTTCATCCGCGCGGACGTGGCCGACAGCGGCGGCGTGCAGCAGCGCGTGGAGGTGCTGCTCACCGCCTATCCGGGCGAAGTCTTTCACGGAAAGGTCACGTACATCGGCGACGTGCTGGACGTCGAGACCCGCACCATGAACCTCCGTCTGGAATTGCCCAATCCGGAGCGCAAATTGAAACCGCACATGTACGCTACGATCCGCGTCCATTCGCTGCCGGAACGCAACGTCCTCATGCTGCCGGAGCACGCCGTCCAGCGGGAACGGGACCGCCGGTTCGTCTTCGTCCAGCGCGACCCCACGACGTTCGAGGCCCGCGACGTCCTCGTCGGCGAAAGCAACGGCGACGTGGTGCGCATCCTGGACGGCCTGCGCGAGGGCGAGCCGGTCGTCGTGAAGGGCGCGTTCATCCTCAAGTCGGAACTCTTCGGCGACGAAATCTAACAGACTGCCTCCATGCCCGTCACTTGTCCTTCGTCAACGGTCATTCGTCACTCGTCACGGAGCGTGGACCGCTCCCTCGTTCACGCTTCACGCCTCATGTCTTTCCATGTCCGCGTTTCTTGAACTGGCCCTCCGGCAGCGGGTCCTCGTGGTGGCCTTTGCCGCCATTCTCGTGGCGGGCGGCCTCTATGCGTTTCACACCATCGACATCGACGCGTTTCCGGACGTCACGACCGTCCTCGTCCAGGTCGTCACGGAGGTGCCGGGCCTCTCGCCCGCCGAAATCGAGCGCTTCGTCACGTTTCCCCTCGAGCTGCAACTGACCGGCGCCCCCGGCTTGACCGACATCCGGTCGCTGTCCAAAGTCGGCCTCTCGATGATCACGGTCGTGTTCCGCGACGACATCGACATCTATTTGGCCCGCCAAATCGTCCTCGAGCGTGTCCTCGAAGTGCAGGAGAGCCTGCCGCCGGGAGCCGTGTCGCAGCTCGTTCCCAATTCACCGGGGTTGGGCGAAGTGTTTCAGTTCTATCTCGAGGGGCCGCATGACGACGATCCCGACTTCATCATGACCGAGGCCGAATTGATGGAACGGCGGACATTGGAGGATTGGGTCATCCGTCCGCTGCTGAAAGGCCTTCCCGACGTCGTGGACGTGAACTCCATCGGCGGCTTCGTGAAACAGTATCAAGTGTTGGTCGATCCGGGGCTCCTGCGCAAATACGACCTGGCGCTGCACGACGTCTTCACGGCCGTCGCCAGCAACAACGCCAACGCCGGCGGCAATATCTTGGAGAAAGAGTCCGAAAAGTACATCGTGCGCGGCATCGGCCTGATCAAGACGCTGCAGGACGTCGAGACCATCGTGGTCAAGGAGGTCCGCGGCACCCCGGTGTACGTGCGCGACGTCGCGGAGGTGCGGATTGGGCACGCCGTGCGGCACGGTGCCGCCCTCGTCAATGGCAAGCGGGAGGTCGTGGCCGGCATCGTGCTGATGCTGCGGGGCGGCAACGCCCGTGAAGTGGTCCAGGCCGTCAAGAACAAGGTCGAGGAGATTCACGACAGGAAGCTGCTTCCCCGGGGCCTCCGCATCGTGCCCTTCTACGACCGCATCGAGCTCATCGTGGCCGCCCTCGACACCGTCTACAAGGCGCTGCTCGAAGGCATCGTGCTCGTGATCCTCGTCCTCTTCCTGTTCCTGGGCAACGTCCGCAGCGCCCTCATCGTCACGGCCACGCTCATCGTCGCGCCGCTGGCGACGTTCATCGTGATGGACCGGGTGGGCCTCACGGCGAATCTCATGTCGCTCGGCGGCCTCGTCATCGCCGTCGGCATGATGGTGGACGGGTCCGTGGTCGTCGTCGAAAACGTCTATCGGCACCTGGCGGAACGGGGCGCCACGGCCCGCAATCGGACCGCCCTCGTGCTGGCGGCCGCGCGCGAGGTGGCCCAGCCGGTGCTCTTCGGGATCGTCATCATCATCGTGGTGTTCCTGCCCATCCTGTCGCTCGAGGGGATGGAGGGCAAAATGTTCAAGCCGCTCGCGTACACGATCATGATCGCGCTGCTCATGTCGCTGCTCCTGTCGCTGACTCTCTCGCCGGTGCTCTGCTCGATGGCCCTCAAAAAGGCGACCGAAGAGGACACGTGGATCTTGCGCTGGGCGAAGCGCCTGTACCGCCCCACCCTCGACTGGGCGTTGGGCCATCGGTGGCTGGTGCTTGCGGGAGCCTTCCTGATGCTGGTGCTGAGCCTGGCCATGTTTCCCTTCCTCGGCGGCGAGTTCATCCCCATCCTCAACGAAGCGGCCGTCACGCCGCAGATCATCCGCCTGCCCAGCAT
Organism: uncultured Nitrospira sp.; assembly: GCA_964642845.1. GTDB lineage: Bacteria > Nitrospirota > Nitrospiria > Nitrospirales > Nitrospiraceae > Nitrospira_D. The sequence continues at coordinate 6,142 of CAZXRB010000105.1, read as the reverse complement.
CTCGCTGGAAAAATCCATCGAGATCGAAAAAGAGGTGCAGCGGGCGGTGCTCGAGTTTCCCGAAGTGCGGATGGTGGTGTCCAAGATCGGCCGCTCGGAGCTCGGCAACGACCCGCAGGAACCCAACGCCAGCGATCCGGTGGTATCCCTGAAGCCGATGGACGAGTGGACGACCGCCAAGACGAAGCCGGAGTTGGACGACGCCATCCGCCGGCGGATCGAACGAGTGCCGGGCGCGAATTTCCTGTTGAGCCAGCCGATTCAGCAGCGCGTCGACGAGCTGCTCTCCGGCGTCCGCTCCGAGGCGACGGTGAAGGTCATCGGGGAGGATTTGGAAACGCTGCGCCGGATCGCCGACGGCATCCACTCGGTGCTGACTTCCATTCACGGCGTGAAGGACGTCCGCGTGGAGCAGCTGTTCGGGCAAACCTATCTCACGATCGACATCGACCGCGGCAAGATCGCGCGCCACGGCATCAACGTCGCGCACATCCGCGAGATCATTTCCACGGCGATCGGCGCCGAAGCGGCGACGCGCGTGTACGAAGGGCAGAAGCGCTTCGATCTGATCCTCCGCTATCCGGAGCACTACCGGAACAGCGTGGACACCATCGGTCAAATCCTGTTGACGACGGCCAGCGGCGCGCTCGTTCCCCTCGGGGACCTGGCGAAGATCGAGCTCCGCGAGGGACCGGCTCTCATCAGCCGCGAAGGCCTGCAGCGGCGGATTTACGTGGGCTTCAACACGCTGGGGCGGGACATCGAGAGCATCGTCAAGGAGGCCCAGGCCAAAATCGCCCGCCAGGTGCAACTGCCCAACGGATACCATCTGATCTGGGGCGGGTCGTTCGAGAACATGGAACGCGCCATGGCGCGGCTCACGATCATCGTGCCGATCACGATCGGGCTGATCTTCCTGTTGCTGTACGCCTCCTTCAATTCCGTCCGGCATGCCGCGCTGATCATCCTGAACCTTCCCTTCGCCTTGATCGGCGGCATCGTCGCGCTGTGGGTGACGGGGGAATATCTGAGCGTGCCGGCGTCCGTCGGCTTCATCAACTTGTTCGGCGTCGCCGTGCTCAACGGGATCGTGCTCGTGTCCTACATCAACCAACTGCGCGCCGAAGGCGTGCCGCAGGACGTGGCCGTGGTGCGCGGCTGCCTCCTCCGCCTCCGCCCCGTGCTCATGACGGCGCTGGTCGCCATGCTGGGCTTGATCCCGCTCGCGCTGTCGCACGGGATCGGCTCGGAAGTGCAGCGCCCGTTGGCCGTGGTGGTGATCGGCGGCCTGGTGAGCTCCACCCTGTTGACGCTCGTGGTCCTGCCGACTCTTTACCGGCTGTTCGCCGACACGATCCCCCCGCGCCCCTCCTCCGAGACGCCCGCATTCGAGTTCGCGGAGGCCGCCCTCCATGGTCCGGCCCGTGACAAACTGTCCTGAAACGCCCCGCTCCGGACAACTTGTCCGCCTCTCCGCCGGCTCCATGCCGCGAACGGCCCATTCCGGCGCACGTTCCTCGCGCGTGACCTCGGTCCGCCTTTTGCTCTAGCCTCGCTCGCCTGCCACGACCCACCGAGAGTTGTCGGGCGAACGGCTCTTCGCAGGCAGAGAGACCCAACGCATTGTGAAATATCCCGGTCGATGGTCATGGTCAACGAGGTCGCTTCATGTCCACTTCTCATGACGTGTCGCGCGCGAGACACTGGGCGCGCCCCTGCCTGTCTCTCTTGATCGGCATCCTGCTCCTCACGCAATGGCGCTGCGGCGGCGACAACGGACCTTCTGTCGCGACCGGTCCCGGGGCGGGCGGCCCGTCCGGCTCGCCCTCGGCCGTGGCCCAGGAGAACGCGCTGCCCGGCACGGCCACAGGGTGGGCCTTCGATCAGGGGCGGGGGTCCACCAACGGAGAAATCGTCGGCTATACCGACCGCGAAAGTTACCCGGGCGGAGCCGACGTCCGCGTCGCCGTCTCGGCCGATCCGCCGGGGTCGTTCACCTGGGAGGTGTTCCGCATGGGCGGCTACCGCGGCGCGGGCGGCCGCCTGTATGCGGAGGGCGGCCCGCTCGCCGCGCTGCGCCAACCGGATCCTACGTTTGAGCCGGGGACCGGCTTGGTCACGACTTCCTGGCCGACCACCTTCACCATTTCGACGCGCCATCCGGACGGCCGGCCCTGGTTGACGGGCGTCTACCTCATCCAATTCACGAAGGAGGACGGCTGGCAGAGCTACGCCGTCTTCATCTTGCGCGACGACACGCGGGACGCCGAAGTGGCCGTGCAGCTGCCGACCGCCACGTGGCACGCGTACAATAGTTATGGGGGAGAGAGCCTGTACGTGTCGGCGCGGGGCCTGCCCGGCGGCCATGCGCGCAAAGTGTCGCTGAATCGACCGATGAACATCGCGTTCGGATCAGGTCGCTTTCTGTTCGAGGAACATGAAGGCGTGCGCTGGCTGGAGGATCAGGGATACGATGTCGAATATTTGGCGAGCAGCGACGTCGCCGGCGCGGTCAATCGCCTCGGCAATCACCGGCTGTACATCAGCCTGGCCCATGACGAATACACGACGATGGCGGCGATCGATCGGTTGGACGCCGCGCTCACGGCGGGCACGAGCCTGGCCTTCCTCACGGGCAATACGTTTCCCTGGCAGATCCGGTACGAGGATGACGACCGCACGATCGTGGGCTACAAGGACCAAGCCTTCGACGATCCCATGCGGTTCATCAATCCGCTGCTGGTCACGACCCATTTTCGCTTTCCCCCGGTGAATCGCCCGGAGAACGCGCTGCTCGGCGTGATGTCCGACGGCAGCCACAACGACGTGCCTGCCGACTGGGTGGTCACCAACGCCAACCACTGGGTCTATGCCGGCACAGGATTATCGGACGGGAGCCGCATTCCGGGCATCATCTTCAACGAGTGGGACGGCTTCGTCGACAACGGGCATAACCCGCCCGGCCTGACGATCCTGGCCTCGTCCGTCGTCCCCAACAATGTGCGCCCGGGTAGCCGGCATGAGGCGACGATTTACGAACGGGGACGGGCCTTCGTTTTCGCCGCCGGCACGATCTATTGGAATCAGCACCTGTTGGACCAGCCAGCCGTGGCCCAAATCACCACGAATCTGCTGAACAGGGCCGGCGCGCGCCGCTATCAGGCCTCGCAATCATAACGGATGTCAGGTGGGGCGCGAGATGGTACTCGAGTCAGCGAACAGACCGGAGGCGCTTGCTCCGATGGCGGGGAGCCGGTGCAAGAGCGGGAAGATGCCAGGCTTCTATTTGCCGCTCATAACAGGGAGGACAGTAAGTGTGGCTGAGCTGCACCTCGTGTTCGGTGAGGCGGTACAGCGACAGAAAACGGTCGAACGATCGCCAGGTGCCGAGATCTGACACCCGCTGGCAGATACAGCATGCCGGCAGGATATACGGCAGCACCGGCGCTGACGAATCCTTCGTCCGCATGGGCCGCACTGTAACCCGAAGCACGGGCGTGGGCGTACTGGGCAGACCCCTAGTTTCGGCTCACGGCGCCGGGCGGCCCTCCCTGGGGGTTTCTAGACGGTCGCCCAGGGGTTCACCCAGTAACTTCGAGATGGAAAGGGCGCTTAGGGTGCACAGTGAGTGAACGACCCCAGACGCAGAGGAGCACGGCCGTGACACACGACACCTTGCCGCATATGACCGCGAGCGCCGCCGTGGCGGCGCGCCGACCCGATCGCCTCGCCGTTCCGCCCGTGAAGAAGGAGCCCGCTACGGCGGCATACCGGCTCTTGTTGGCGGACGACCACCATCTCCTGCGCCAAGGGGTGAAGGCGTTGCTCGAAGCGAGCGGACACGTGATCGTCGGCGAGGCGGGAGACGGCCGGGAGGCCGTGAGGCTCGCCCAGGAGACGCAGCCGGATTTCGCCGTGGTGGACGTGATGATGCCGCTGCTGAACGGCTTGGATGTCGTCCGGGAAATCCGGCGGGTCTCGCCCCAGACCAAATCGTTGCTCCTGACCATGCACACCGATGACGCCTTCGTCATGGAATCGCTGCGCGCCGGTGTGAAAGGCTACCTGCTCAAAAGCCAAACGGTCGAAGACGTGGTGCAGGCCATTCGGGAGGTGGGGCGGGGTTCCTTCTATCTGAGTCCGGGTATCTCGCAGACAGTCATTCAGGCGTATCTCGCCAAGAGCGACCTGCCGCCCGACCCGTTGACCACGCGTGAACGGGAAGTCCTGCAATTGGTCGCCCAAGGCATGACGACCAAGAAAGTCGCCGGCCTGCTCGGCATCAGCGTCAAGACCGCGGAGTCCCATCGCAACCGCATCATGGACAAGCTGGATCTGCACGACACGGCCAGCCTGGTCCGCTACTCCATTCGACGCCGCCTGATCGAGCCATGACGGAACAGTGACACGTATCGAGTCGTACGACCCCGCGGGCTTTTTCAACGGCCTCGTAAGCGACCATGCCGAAACTGCTGATCGTCGAAGATATGGAAAGCGTCGTCACGCTGCTCCGCACCATCCTGGAGCGCGAAGGCTTCGAGGTGGTGTCGGCGCAGGACGGGCTGGAAGCCTTGGAGGCGGTGCGCCGCGAGAAGCCCGATCTGCTGCTGCTGGATTTGATCCTGCCGGGACTGGACGGGCTCGAAGTGCTGCGCCGGATCCGCAACGATCCGCAGACGGCGCATCTGCCCGTCATCATTCTGAGCGGGAAGGAAGAAGAGCGCGACAAGGTGATCGGCCTGGAAATCGGCGCCGACGACTACGTCACGAAGCCGTTCCAGGCCAATGAATTGGTGGCGCGGATCAAGAGTCGCCTCCGCCGTTCCGCGACGACCGAGCCGGCCCGCGTCCTGAAGGTGGGCAATCTCGAAATGAATCTCGACCGCTATACGGTGACGCTCGCCGGGCGGCCGATTCACCTCACCTCGAAGGAATTCAGTCTGCTGCGCGCGCTGATCATGACCAACGGGCGCGTGCTGAGCCGCGACGCGCTGTTCGAATCCGTGTGGGGGCACCACAAGGATGCGGACTTGCAGTCCCGCACCATCGACGTCCACATCCGCAGCCTGCGCAACAAGCTGGGCCCGGAGGGCCGGCGCATCTTCACGGTGCGCAACGTCGGCTACCGTCTCGATCCCGGTACGGTGCAGACGAACTGACCGGCCTCGTCAGCGCCGGACCGCGTCGCACGACGGAGGGTGTTCCGCATCGGCGCTCATCCGGCCGGCCCACGCGCGCTCGACGCCCCTGGCCTCCCCGCGCGTCTCTTCCGTCCGGCCAGCAGATGCCGCCGGCTGCTCATCGTAGTCCGTCCGATTCACGTAGCCGGCCGAGCCATGAAACGAAATCACCCGCCCCGGCACCCCGACCACGACCGCGTAGTCGGGGATGTCGGTCGTGACGACGCAGTTGGCGCCGATGGCCACATGGTCGCCGATACGCACCGCGCCCACGATCTTGGCGCCGGGGCCGATGTACACGTTGCGGCCGATGACCGCGGTGCCCTTCCGGGGACCGCGATTGGCCTGGCCGATCGTAACGCCGTGACTGAGGTTGCAGTTGTCGCCGATCACCGCGTGATCGCTCACGACGATGTTGCGGATGTGCCCGATGTAGAGGCCGCGGCCGATCGAGGCGCCGTGGGGAATGGCGACGCCGAACTTGTACTTGTAGTGGGTGAACATCGCGCGTGCCACACAATAGAGCGGCCAATAGAGCGCGCGCGGGCGGCGCCGCTGCAGATAGCGGCAGAGCCTCATATAGAACGTGTACTTCACGCCGTCGCTGAAATGCTCGTCTCCGTCTGAGAAGAGCACGTGAGTCAACAGCGCGCGCCAGCCGCGCCGGCCTGTGTGGCGATACAGATCGGCATTCCAATGTGCCCGCAGCTCCGCAAACGTCATCGTGTGTCCCGCCTGTCGAGACCGTCTGGATTTACAGACTTTTTACCCGGATTTTCCAGAAGCGCGCCGCGCCGCTTACGGGCCGTTGGCATCCGCGCCGCATCCCCGTGATAGGGTCCCTCCGGCACGCGACTGAAGGCCGGCCCGGGCGCACCCGGACGCCGGATTCAGCGTGACAGCCCCACAGGAGATTCTATGAATAGGGCCCCCTTTCAATTGGTTGACAGTCGAGGCCCGAT
>CAZXRB010000104.1:7870-11042 GCA_964642845.1 uncultured Nitrospira sp. | reverse complement strand
GGACCCTGGGTCATGCTCGTGAGAATAACCGGGTCATGCCCGTGGGAAGTGACAGGTGAGCAATCGCCCCGGAACCCGTGAGGGCCGCATCGGGCGCGACTGCTTAACCTGTAACCAGTAATGCCACGAATCGTACGCCTTGCAAGTGCAATCTTATCGTCGGCTGATACGTGAGCGTATCGCTCCGTAGATGTACCACGAGTATGCAGTGGCGTACCGCAATAGTGACGTACAGCGACGCGCGCTGTTCCCGTGCGCCGTTTAAACGCCGTCCGACTCGCCGCTGATCCCGGCTCGTCGCCGAGGGCAATGACCGGCTACCGCTCCTCACCATGCACCACTCAAGAGTGGTGCGAATGGTGGGAGGCGAGGAAGCCACGCTGACGTTGCGGCAAGGCGAGCGAGAAGTGTTTAAACGCTGGCCGCGTCACTTAGCTCGGCAGCGAGCGAAGCGCGTCGAGTGACCCGAACGGACCGCTGTAGAGGGCGTCAGAACGCCGGAGCCGCCGAGGCACGCAGGGCGTCGGCGAGGTCGGCATTGGAGGCGACAGCCTCGTCAACTAGCCGCGTGATGAGGGGATTGGTCTCCGGCATGGGGTTCTGACGTTGGCGCGACAATCGTCCGCGAACCTTACCGTAGTAGAGCACCGGAGCGCGCAGGGCACCGTTGATTGGGTCGCATACCCAGGTGCTGGCAGTCGGTTTGTGGACCGTCTCGGAGCCCGCCACTCCGCCGATGCCGGGAATGATCTCGGCGACTGCGACGATGTATCGCGGCACACCAGGGTCGCTCGTACGATAGAGCGTCGCGCGTCGAACCCTTTCAGAGTCAGGGATGAGAGCTTCAACTTCGTGGATACGCGTGCCCTGGAACGTGATGGTGCTGTTCCCCTCGTAAGTAACGCAGTCCTTCATCCCTTCTCACCTGTTGCTACAGCGAGTGGCTGATACGTGAGGTATGCCCGGAAGTTGTGGATCATGGAGCTTGTGACCCCGGCGGCGTATCTTCGCGCCTGACCAGCCACCGCCTCCTGGCGCGCGGTGGGAAGGAGGCCGCAGCCATGTTGACGGTCGCAGGAAGCGAGTCGGCGCACGACGAGGTGGACGGGCGATCCCTGCTCGACGAGATCGCCCGCGAGGGAGCCCGCCGGATGCTCGTGGCGGCGCTGGAGACCGAGGTCGCCGCGTACTTGGAGGCCCACGGCGACGAACGGGACGACGAGGGCCATGCCTTGGTCGTCCGCAACGGTAAGGGTCGGACGCGGAAGATTACACTCGGAGCTGGGACGATCCCGGTGAGCGCGCCCCGCGTGAACGACCGACGGGTCGATGCCGACGGCCAGCGGTGCAAGTTTACGAGCCACATCCTGCCGCCGTACATGCGGCGTTCGCCGAAGCTGGCCGAGGTACTGCCCGTGCTCTACCTGCGTGGGCTCTCGACCGGTGATTTCCGCGAGGCGCTCGCGGCGCTACTCGGAAAGGACGCGGCTGGCCTCTCCGCTACGAACATCGCGCGGCTGACCAACGAATGGGAGGCCGAGTACCGCGCCTTCCAGAAGCGCAGCCTGGCTGACTGCGACTACGTGTACGTCTGGGTGGACGGCGTCCATTTCAACGTCCGGCTCGACGACGACCGTCTCTGCACGCTCGTGATGATCGGCGCCCGACCCGATGGGACCAAGGAGTTGATTGCGGTCGAGGACGGGTATCGAGAGAGCGCGGAGAGCTGGAAAGCCGTGCTCCGCGACCTGAAACGGCGCGGGATGCGTGCGCCGGTCGTCGCCGTCGGCGACGGGGCGCTCGGCTTCTGGGCGGCCCTGCGCGACGTGTGGCCGAAGACCCGCGCCCAGCGCGATTGGTGTCACAAGCTCGCCAACATCCTCGACACGCTTCCCCGCCGACTCCAGCCGCGCGCGAAGGCGGCGCTCCACGAGGTCATGTACGCCGAGACCCGCGAGCACGCGCGCAACGCGATAGCGCGGTTCGTCGCCGAGTACGGGGCCAAATACCCGAAGGCCACCGCAGCGCTGGAGAAGGACGCTGATGCGCTCCTCACCTTCTTCGACTTCCCCGCTGAGCACTGGAAGCATCTGCGGACGTCGAACGTGATCGAGTCACCGTTCGCGACCGTGCGGCTGCGGCAGCGCGTCACGAAGGGCGCGGGCTCGCGGACGAAGGGGCTGCTGATGGCCTACAAGCTCCTCGCGATGGCGCAGGCGCGCTGGCGGAAGCTCGACGGCACGCAGTTGCTCCCTCTTGTTCGAGCTGGCGCCGTATTCGTGGATGGCACGCAGCAGGCAAGCTCGCGGACGAAGGCACGTGTGCGAGCGGCCTGATCTTCGCTGCACCCGCGCGCGCCGCTGTCCGCGTCCACCCCCCGCAATACATGTCAAGGTCTCGCTGCCGAAAACACTCCGAACCCGCTGATTAAGAGGTGCGGTGAGGGCGAAACCGACGCACACCAGGACACGTCATCGTGCTGGAATCTCGATGAAATGGAGTGAGCAGACTTTCGCCTGGTGTGGGGTTCGGGATGGAGTGGTAGCAGCGCGGCAGCACATAATGAATCTTCGAGCGGTGGCTGCAGTTCCGGTGACTCGGCCGCCTCGTGTAAAGCCCGCGCGCTCAGTCACCCTTCTGCTTAGTCTTGCTTACCAGCGTCAGCGGCATCATCGACGCTGGCGGATCGTTAGTGATATCGGCGACAAAGGCGCTGCACACGATTCCCTTGCGTGTGGTAGCGAGGATACGCGCCGTGCCATTGGAGATGCCGGCACCAATGCCATGATAGGCGGCAGCCGAAAATCCGAAGGAATTAGGTCCGAGCAGCGTGCTCCCTCCTGCCGCGACACTGATCGAGTTCACGCTCGGGTCGTTCACCGCCAGACCGCCAGTCCAGTTGAATCCTTCCACGCCGATCCGCACCGCCGCAGTCGCCGCATTGCTACACGCAACAAATAGCCGGGTCTGTCCCGACGAGCCCTGCACGAAAGGCACAGTGTAGAGATGATAGGACGGTTCGCCTTGCAGATCGGGCGGCGGGGAATCGATCTGCGCGCCCGCGGCGCTGGCCATCAGCATCACGGCAATCGCGGAAGCGAGCGCGATGCGACCTCGTTCTTTTGTCGAGCTGGTTATCGATCTTGTTATCTGTGACATTCGGGGGTCCTCC
>CAZXRB010000104.1:0-7860 GCA_964642845.1 uncultured Nitrospira sp. | reverse complement strand
GCTGGTGATCTCTAGTTTGCGGTCTTCTGCTTTGTCTTTCCGCCCTACACCTCTAGTTGCACGCCTTCTGCTTGGTCTTGGCGATGATGGTAAGACTCCGCATCGAGTTCGGGATCACGTCAGTCGCATCAAGCATGAAGGCGTCACAAGCCACTTTCTTCGACGTCGCCAGAATGCGGGCCGATCCCCGGGATTCCGGAAACGACACCACGACGTTCGGGTTGATGTAGGGTGTGATGCTCGTCCCGAAGATCACTGTCTGACCGGAGACAGCCGAGACAGAACTTGCGGCTGCATCATTCGACGGCGCACCACCGAACTGCCCGAACAGTTCAACGCCGACCTGCATCGGTGCTGTGTCAGTCGATGTGCACGAGAACATCACCGCAGTCCCACCAGGATTTGTGATGCCGAGCACTGAGTAAAGATGATACGTGGTCTTGCCGGCGAGGAGTTCCGGCAGAGGGCTATCCACTATGCCGGCAAATGCTGGCCAGCTGCTGAATAGGACTGACATAGCAAGAAACCGCGACATTGTTTTCATAGTCGTGTCCCCTTTCTCGCCTACTGCTGCTGCACTTACGTGCGATCATGCCCGGATCGATGAAACACAGTTCAGCTCTAAGGAAGCGGTGGCTGTGGAACGTGAGTTATGACTCGACGGTCCAGCGGTATGGGATAGTTGCCGAGCGGGAACGTGCTTGTCGTGTGGCCGCTCCCATAGTCCGACCCATAGATGAGGACCAGGTCGCCATTGGAAAGGGCGGCAATTATGTTCCGGCCGCCGGGAAGATTCCCGCCGTATCCCGCGATGGCCACCACGGGTCGGTCGAATTTGTGCAGCAACCGCGCGGGCTCATTGCGAAGACTGCCAGATTCTGGATCGTGAAACTGTAGACCGCATACCGAGCTGTCGTTGGTCCACGCCAGAAAATAGTCGCCCCACTCCGGCCCCTGAGCGAACGCGCTCATGGTTAGCGCAGGCCCGAGGGCGCAGCCGGCCGGGAAACTTGACGTCCCCACAGACCCTATGAGCGCGGCGCCCGTTTGGCTCGGCGCCCAACCCAGAATCGCGATCGAACTGTTGCCCCCAGTGAATTGAACGGCGATGCGCCCATCATTGCGGTTCGCGAACCCCGCAATGCGACGGATGCTCATCCCGTAGAAAGAGTATCTCGTCACCCATGATGCCGTCCCGCTGGTCGTTGGACCGAACGTCAGTTCCCTTATGTCGCCATTGTTGAGGGCCACCGCCGCGTGGAAGCCATTCGCCATATCGACCCATCCGGCGACGCTCGCGATTTCGCCTTGGCCGAAGCTACCCAACGGCGAAACCCCCAAGCCTTGCGTGCTGTAGAAGATCTCCCTCACCTCGCCCGAGCCGAGCCCGACGATAACATGCCGGTGCTTGTCGAGATCGGTATAGAAAGCGGCGACGCTTACGACATCGGCGAGTTCGTGCAGCGGATCCGCTTTGTGGATCGACCCGCCAATGCTGAAACACGCCTCGACGATTCGGTCGTTTCTCTGCGCCAGTACCGCATGGAACAACTTGTCGTCGTTGCTGTAGAACCCCCCGACGCACTGCTCCTGGTTGCTCGCCAACGCCGCGGACCTGAACAGAGCACTCAGCAGAGCGGCCGCGACAACAGCGCCGACTCGATGCAGCCTTTTCTTCATAAGTTCCCTCCGCCTCAGCTGCATGCTTTCTGCTTCGTCTTCGCGATGATCGTGAAGTGCATCATTGCCGGTACTCACGGGCACGGACTGGCGCCGCAGATATTCTGGCCCGTGATTCCGGTGGTAAGAATTTGCGGATTGCTGCCGTTGCCGCTCGCGTAGCAGCCGGTCGCAACCGCTGCGGACATGCCGTTGCTGCCATTGTTGACCGCCGTGCTGTTGGCAACCACTCCGCTGGCCGCGATGCCTCTCGCTCCGTTGCTGTCTGCGGCGCTCCCCGTCACGGAGAGAGCGGAGATGCCGGCGCTCCCGTTAGCGCCCGCATAGCACCCGCTCACCGTGGTGGCACCGATCCCAACACCACCGTTAAACTCAGCCGTGCTGTTCTGAACACTTCCCCGAGCCATATCGAGACCGGACGCGCGGTTGCTTTTGGCGATGCAACCGATTGCCGTTCCGTTGCCCCCGCCAGCGACCAAGCCGCTACCCCCGTTGTTAGTCGCGGTCACATTCTCGAATCGATATCCGGCCCCGAGGCTGGCACCGTTACTCCCCATTCCTTGAATGAGCCCGTCGCGCAGCGTCACGCCACTGCGCCCGTTGGCGTCAACACCGATCCCGGAGCCGGTCGGCGAACAGCTTGTGACAGGCGCGCCGGTGCAGACGACCGGTCCCTGGATGCTGAAGCCATTCAGGTCGATGGTGACGTTATCCGCCTGCACGGAAATAGCGGTCGTGTTCACGTCCGGTACGGTGATGTTGCTCGTCAGAACGTAGCTTCCAGTCGCGCTGATCACGAGCGGGAAGGTGCCCCGCTGCTTGAGCTTCTTCGGGCCTGCTGCGTGGGCGATGCCCGTGCCCGCAACTAGGACGACAACGACGAGGATCGCCATCAACCTCTGGCTGGAAATGCGACGAAACATATTGCACCCCCCAAGGAACGAACTGAGTTTAGTAGCGCGTGGCTCAGTTCCCCGCCTTCTGCTTCGTCTTCGCAATGATTGTAAGCTGCATCGTGCCCGCGAGCGGATACGTTGCGGGGGTCGCTGCGAAGACGTTGCACGTGAGCTTCTTCGATGTGGCAAGAATCCGGGCCGAGGCCTGATTGAACGCGGTCGGGAGCCCAAGGCTAGCGTCGGGGTATATCTCGTCGCCCGACCCAATCGGTCCCAAGGGGGCGGACGTTGTGCCGAACATTACCGTCGCCCCCGGGTTCACTGGAAGTGCCGTTGCTGCGGCATCGTTCAGGAGAAAACCGCTTTGACTGAACACCTCGACGCCGACCGTCATGGGTCCCGTATCGGTGGAGGTACAGGAGAAGTAGGTACCAAGGATGCCGCGGACGAAGACACCGGGGACAGAGTACAGATGCAATGTGCCTTTGCCCTCCTCCAGCACCGGCAGCGGGCTGTCGGCGACGCCCGCCCATGCTGCGGTGGTAACGTACGCGACGATGAATCCAGTGGTGACAAGGCGCGACAGCGACATCATCGGACACCTCCCTTTCGAGCACGGCGCTGTACAGAGAACCCAAGTCGGGCGACGATACGTTCTAGTGTGCCTCGCATCCGAATTGCTTTCTTGAGCTCGGGATGTCCGGTCACACGGAATGACAAAGGAAGCGCCTCGGACAGTAATGCGCGGATGGATTCCGCCCCTAGATTGTGCGAGCAGAAAACGACTTCATCGTCCAGCGTGAACGTCCCGCCGGCCCGGAAGACAGAAACCTCGGGATTACAGAAGGCGCGGCACCGCACGATGCGGCCCTTGGCGTTTCTCTCGCAAACTATCCCACAACCGCCGGCGCACGATATTCCGTATCCATTCACTTCACACTCGGCCATTCAACTCTCCTGCTTACCCTTCAGGAAATGACCTGGATGCAATATACAGAACCCAACCGCGGCGCACAGCGCACGAGTGGGTACATCCAGCGCAAGAGCAACACTGATTGAACGCTCATCGTCGAGCATGAGTTCCTCTTGGGCGGCGTACTCGCGGTTCTGGTGCGTTCAGAATAGCGGGGGACGCCAGGTGCAGGCTTCTCGCCGTTTCTGCAATGGACCAAGCGAGGACGGCGAGCAAGTGGGTTACATCCCCGGCAATTGTGATCATCGCCGGCTCCTGAGCTGCGCGCATGATCTGCGTTATCATGTCCTCGGAGCAACCCTGCTCGACAAGACACCTCCGGGTATCCGGTGAAAGCCCACGGCGTTGCAGATCGATGAGACCTGATGCGATCGCGTCACGACTCCAGTCGGGGTGTGTGCTCAAGCTCGATGCTGTCCTGGGCCAGTGCTCGACAAGCTCTGAAACGGTCGCTTGAAGGTTCCGCTCGATCGAGCGATAGCTTCGCCTCTGAAGGGCGATCGCGTCGGAATCCTCGGCTATTCTTGCGCCAAGCAATCGGCAGTGCACCTCTCCAAGTGCATCCATCAAGGCCACGGCACGCTCGGCGAACCGAAGGAGATCGAGAAAGTTTCGTAGGTGGGGGTTTTTCGGATCTACGGCTTGCGCTGGCAGTGGTGGTCGAACGCGCACGGGAGTTCGATAAGCGGGGTCCGGCTCGGGTGGATCAAGTGCCTTGTCGCCCAGCCCATTCGCAATCGCTTGAACAAGGGAGGCCGCGGACCCAAAGGAGAATATGGATGCGATGGCGCTTAGGCCGAGGGCGGCCAGGGCGCCAGAGGCGTAGTCCTTTTTCTCCTTCGTTACTCGAACATCCATCCAGACACGAAGTGAGTCCGTGTCGGCATAGAAGTTTCCGAAAGAATCGGAGAACCGGAAACGAATCCGGTAGAGGAAGGTCTTTTCGCGTTTCTCAGAAGGATTGTAGACCCAAACCTTCGAAACGAGCCATGTCCAATTCTTCGTGATTGGTTTGAAAACGATCTCCTGGTACGCCCCTGGCCCGATCGTGAAACTTGCGGTCTCCAACTCCGTGTCGGTATTGGTGTCGACTGCCGTCTCGATCAGGGTCACCGATCCGCTGAGCGTAGAATTCGGGCTCTTGCATCGATTCACAATCCGACCGACGAAGGTGAAGGGATGGTTTATGGCAACCTGGTACCGCTTCTCGAACGGGAAAAGTGGCGTCAAGCCAGGATCTGGCGATGCGGGATCTGGTGTCCGAATGACATCGGTCCACTCCCACCAGTCGGCATTCACGAATTCTCTGACCACCTCGAGATAGGCTGACTCCGAAAAGACCGTCGGGATTCCCTTTGTAGCAACATCGATCCGGAGTGGCGTGCTTCCTATGCGATAGAGTGCGTTCGCCGCGGGGCCGTATGCCGGCACCAGTGCCGTAGCGTGTTGCGCTCCGCTCTCAAACAGGTACCCGGCCCGATGCAACGGCGTGGGCTGGCTTTCGTAAAGCTCTATATTCCCGCTCTCCAAACTGACGCGCGCCACGACAGGCCCAAGGTGGCCGCCCTCCTTAAGCGTTGAAAAGAGGCCCCATTCAATCGGTACAGGTTCGCCGGGACGGACGGCCGTTGGCTCAAGATAGGCCCACGTCAACACCAATCGCTCGTCGATGTAGACCTTTGGCGGAAGCCAAGGAATGGAGCGCAGAGATGCTCGCTTCGTAGGAGCCATTAAGTATCCCCTCGAATCCCGTGAGCGGGTGAGAACAGCGTGATTGGGCGTAAGACCGAGCGATCGTGGTTCCGATCACTTCCGTACATGAGAAAGCAGCGATGGGGCCGGCCATGCTGTGAGCCGCCGCCGGCGGAACCCTGGCCTGCCACGCGCGCCCAAAGTCGTCGCAATACTCGGCTGCTGCCAGTGGCAGTGGACACCTGACTGGCCTTGGTCGGGGCGACGATCGTTACGCCGCGGGATGATGGGTCTGATGCACCGACTGAGAGGGCGGCGACGCCGAGTGCGAGATGAAAGATGCGGGACATGGCGATACCCTTCTCGGCTGCTCATCGAGTTAGCGCCGGAACGACGGAGACACATTCCCTCCATCACTGCGCCATGCATGCACGGTGCCATGCGACGCTTACAGAAAGGCCTCTGCTTCTGTGCGGCGGCCGTGGTCGTTTTCTCAACCGCGAGAGACGGCGGGGCTATCTATTCGCGATGATGCGACAATCGTGGTCGCGTTGGCCGGAGATGGAAACAAAGTCAGGTATCACCATGCGCCATCTTGGAGCGGCCGAACTGCGCCGGCCATCTCGACCCGCTGATTGTTTATCAGCGACCGGGGCTGAGATCGGGACGATCCTGCCAGCGCCTGCGCGTAGAATTGCCCCACCCTGGAGCACTCTGATCCAACCGTAAAGCTGCCTGCTCCACGTGCCCAGGGCAGTGACGGCGATCCAGGCAGTAGCCAGAGGTCGGGTGATCGGCGCCTGCTACGGCAGGCGGCAAGGATCCGATCCACAACTCTTGCCAATATCTCCTGATACGTGGGAGTCATCATAGCTTCTTTCCGGTTCCGCCCGTCAATATCGCCGTGGCGTGCAGCGGGCGCAGGCGCTTCGTTATTCAACAGACGCTTCTCCGTCGTTGTCACCGAGCGCCACGACCGCCACCTTGTCGAACAGCCACAGCACCCAGATGGTCAGGTGTGGTTCCGCTGGCGCGAATGCTCCGACGTAGGCGAACGATTCGGCTATGCGCTCGCCGAACTGCGCCTTGGCGATCATCTCCTCCAGCTCAGGGAATGACTCCGGTTGCAGCGTCACGAGTGCGCTGTCGTGGGAGGAATCGCGTTGCTCCGTGTGATGGTAGAGGAGTCCACGCGCGATCTTGCGGAATACGCGGTGCGTGCGGGCCGCGTCGAAGCTGACGGCCAGACGGCGTTCCGCATCCGCACCCTCGCCAACCGTTACCCATCGGAGGCGCGAAACGAAGTCATGCAGGATTGGATCGCGCCGCTTGATGCCGCGCTTCGCGGTTTCCCATAGCTCACGCGCCTTCGCGCTATTGCCGGCCGGGAAGAGCGGAGCGAAGTTGTTGCGGAGGTGCTCCTCGTCCTTCGAGTACGACGCCTGACAGGCGAGGCAGCACGGCAGCGTGATGAGATTCGAGGGCGCGGGAGTGCCGAACAGCCAGCGCGGGGCGACGTGATCGCGCGTCGGGCGATCCGCTGGGTCGGTCGCGTCGCTATCGAGGGTTCGCCCGCAGAGGTAGCACTCGGTGGTCATCGGCTTGTCAGTATTGCGCGAAGCGGCGTGACGGGCGAATCGGCCATCTCGGCGACGAGGTGGAGCGGCGAAGCCGATCCGGGAAGCTCTGCCGTGACGCACGCTCGCCGAGGTGGGCGCTGAGAGCACCCGCTACGAAATGGCGAGAAATGGGCTGCTTAGCGGGCGCGACTGAATGGCCGGGCGCGGTCTGCCGATAGAGTCCCTAGACGAATCGCGGCCGCCATCTCGCGGTCGAAAGGGAGGCTCCATGCTGTTCAAACTCGCATCGTCCGTGCGCAAGGTGTGGAAGGGCAACCGTCTCCTCACCTGCCTGACTGAGAGCATCGGTCATCATCAGCCGTGCTCATGTCAACGCTGCTCGGAGGGTCTCCGACTCTGCGAAAGCAACCCGATGGTCTGGCTCGCGGTTCGCCGAGACCACGCGCAGCAGATCGGGATTACCGACCAGGAGATTCACGCGAGATTGATGCAGGAGTATGCCGAGGCAGCAAGGAACGCGTTCCGCAACACGACGTACAACATGTCGCGCGATGCGTGGTTGAATCTCGATCCGCAACAGCGAGCCGACCTCGCGGCGAAGTATCCCGAGGTCGCCGAATACTGGAAGGATCGAACCCGCGCTTAGCGTCGGCCGCTACGCCACGTCCGCACGCTGTTCCGCTGTATCGCCGGCAAGCGAGTTCGGCTGCGAAGGCTCCTCACGCGCGAGAATCCACAGCACGGCGTAGAGAACGATTGATACGACAAGACCCAACGCCGAGCCGATCAGCATGGGTAGGATGAGCTTCCCATCGGCCGTTGCGTTCAACACAGGCAGGAACAGCACCGCCATGAGGACGCCCAGCACCAGTTGGCTCGCGACAACACCGAGGCACGTGCCACGAATGAGCCGTCGTCCCCACGCGCGGCCGGCGAGTGCACCGAGTCCTCCAACTATCAAGCAAGAGTATCCGACGATGCCGATGGGGATGTCCCGGAAGCTGTTGAAAATCTGAGTTGAAAATGGCGGTTCCTTCCC
>CAZXRB010000103.1:0-11186 GCA_964642845.1 uncultured Nitrospira sp. | reverse complement strand
GCCGCGGGCAAGGCGGGAACGGGCACCGGCGCCTCGTTCGCCGCCGCCGCGCCGAGCATGGCGATCAACGGCCGCACCACGAAGAGCAGAATGATGAGGAACAGGAGGCTGCCCACCGCATAGCGCAGGTACGGCCGCCACGGCTTCGGTGAGTCGGACACCGCTTCCACCGCGGCCGCCGGCGGTTCTTCCGGGCCGAACCCGAATTGCACGTTGACCACCTGCACCTCGTCCTGCCGGTCGGCGGAATAGCCCATCGCCTTCTTGACGATCTCCTCGATACGCTTCATGTCTTCTTCGGAACGTGGGAGATATTTGCGCAACGCGTCCGCCGCCGGCTGTTCGCCCTCTCCGGCCTTGGGCGCTTCGTAGATCCCGTCCACGAGTACCGCCACGGAGAGGCGCTTGATTGTGCCGATCGGCTCGACGATCTTGGAGACGGTCCGGCTGATCTCGTAGTTGATCGTCTCGTTCTTCGTCTGGCTGGCACTGGAGCTGGTCTGGGCCGGCTCGAGGTCGGTGCCCGGCGGCACGTTCGATTGCACCCCGGGCACGCCGCCGGCGACGCCGTTGACGCCGTTCGCTTTTTCCTGTCCGCGTTGCTCGCTGCGCACGACCTGGCCGTTGGGATCGTACCGTTCCTCCGTCGTCTCGACTTTCCGGAAGTCCACCACGCTCGAGACGCGGACCACCGCCTTGTTCGGGCCGACGATGCGCTCCAGCATGGTCTGGATGCGGGTTTCGATGTCTTTCTCGATCGTACGCTGATATTCGAGCTGCGTATGGGTCAAGCCGGCCGTCTCATCCGCCGCCGTGGACGACAATAAGTTGCCGTGGCCGTCGACGACCGTCACGTCGCGGGCCTGCAGCCCTTCGACGCTGCTGGCGACCAGATGGACAACGCCTTGCACCTGGGCCTTGGTGAGCAGCTGGCCGTGGCGGAGCGACAAGATGACCGACGCGCGGGCGCGATCCTGCTCGTTGGCGAAGAGCCGCCGCTCGGGAATGGCCAGGTGCACGCGCGCCCGCTCGACCTCCGGCATTTGCGCGATGGTCCGGGCCAACTCGCCCTGGAGCGCCCGCCGGTAGTTCAGCTTTTGCACGAACTCCGACATGCCGATGGAGGTGCGGTCGAAGATTTCGTAGCCCACCCCGCCGCCATGCGGCAGACCTTGCGTGGCCAATTGCAGGCGTAGCTCGTGGACCTGCGCGCTCGGCACGAGGACCGTCGCCCCGCCCCCGGTCGTTTCGTACGGCACTTTCGTTTCTTTCAGTTTGTCGATGATCGCCGCCGCATCCTCGCCGTTGAGATTGGTGAACAGCACCTGCATGTCCGGCTGCTGCGTCCACAGGGCCAGCGCGATCAAGCCGGCGACGGAGCCGGCGAGGGCGATCAGGATGATCACACGTTGGTTGATGGAGAATTTGGCGAACATGCGGGTCCTATCTCGTCGGGCGACGCGCCGGTCAGATTTGCATGCGCTGGATTTCCTCGTACGCCGTCACCAGTTTGTTGCGGATCTGCATCATCAGTTGGAACGACACGTCCGCCTGTTGCAACGCGACCATCGTGCGATGCAGGTCCTGCGTCTGGCCGGTCATCAGGGCGTCCACGGCCTGGCTGGCTTGCAGTTGCACATCGTTGGCCTTGCCGATGGCGGAGGCCAGTTGGTCCAGGAAGCCGCCTCCCTGGGACGGGCCGGTCGCGGCCGGTCCGCCGGCCTCGGGGATGCTCGCGAGCGGCTGCGCAATTCCGTGAATCTGGCTCATGCGTTACCTCCCGATCTCCAGCGCCCGGTTCCACATGGCGCGCGTGGCGTTGATGGCCTGCACGTTCGCTTCGTACGCCCGCGAGGCGCCGATCATGTTGACCATTTCTTCCATTACATTGACGTTGGGCATCCGCACGAAGCCCTTGGCGTCGGCGTCGGGATGGTGCGGATCGTAGATCACCTGGCCGGGCTTCCGGTCTTCGACGACCTTGGCCACCGCCACGCCTTCGAGCGCGTGGGCCTCCGGGCCGACGGCGACCTGGCGGAATGCGCGTTGAAACGCGCTGGGCACCGCCGCGGAGCGAAAGACCACGTCGCGCCGCTTGTAGGGCCCCCCGCCCGGCGTTTTGGTGGATTGCGCGTTGGCGAGATTGCTCGCGATGACGTTGAGCCGCCGCCGCTGGGCATCGAGCCCGGAGACGGACACGGCGATACTATCGGTCAAGTCCATGGCACCTCCTCCATTGCCTTCAGCTCTCAGTTGTCAGCATGCGGCTGACGGCTGAGAGCTGACTGCTGACAGCATACGTTTCTTCATCTCGCATCCCTGATCGCGCTCAATAATTGTCGGAATCGGATCGCGGTGATCGACGCGGCCGCGTTGTACTGCATCGCGTTGTCCGAGAGCTTGGCCATTTCGAGCTCCAGATTGACGGAGTTGGCGTCGAGCGGCAGGTCGCCCGCCGGCACTTCGCGCAACCGGCCGGTCACCGCCTGGAGCCCTTGCGGGCCATGCGGTCCGATGTGCCGGGACTGGGTAACCGCCAACGATACCGGCAGCCGGCCCTTGTGTGCGGCGCGCAGTTGATCCTGGAAATTGAGCTCGAAGGCGCGATACCCCGGCGTTTCCTCATTGGCCAGGTTGGACGCGATGACCCGTTGCCGCGCGCTCCGGAGGTCGAGGCTGCGCTGCAGCAGCTGCATCGTGCGATCGAAAATGGTCATGGCCTCACTCCTTTCTCCCGAAGCGCCGCGTCGCTTCGTGCAATGGTGGTGCCGACCTCAGCCGATGCGAACGGCGCGCGCTCCGGTACCCCGTCTGTCGAGCGCCCGGCACGATTCGCCCATCGGTAATTCTTGCCGGCCGGTCACGACGGGCCGATCGACAAGGGCGAGCCGCCTTGCCGATATTCGCGGAGCTTATTGCGCAACGTCCGGATGCTGATCCCCAACTCCTTGGCCGCATGCGTGCGGTTGTCGTTGACGCGCGCCAGCGTTTTGAAGATCAACTCACGTTCCATTTCCCACAAGGAACCGTTGACCGAGCGCCATTCGCTCGCCGGCGACTGGGCTGCCACGGCGGGCGGGCCAGCGGGCATGTCTCCCGGACAATGCGCCACTTGAATCGCGCCCTGCCCCGCGAGCAGCACGGCCCGCTCCATGACGTTTTCCAATTCCCGCACGTTGCCCTTCCACGGCAGGCGTTGCAGATGGCTCAGCGCCGAGTCGGTGATGCCCGGCGGCGGCAGACCGTTACGCGACGCGGCGCGCTGAGCGAAGTGCTTCGCCAGCAGCGGGATGTCGCTTGGCCGCTCCCGCAGCGGCGGCACGGTCACGGGAAACACGTTGAGGCGGTAATACAGATCTTCGCGAAACCGCCCCTGTTCGACTTCGCGGTAGAGCGTGCGGTTGGTGGTGGCGATGACACGGATATTCACGGGCACGGGCTCCCGCCCGCCGATCCGGTCCACCTCGCGCTCCTGGAGCACGCGCAGCAGTTTCGCCTGCAAGCCCAGATTCATCTCGCTGATTTCATCCAACAGCAGCGTGCCAGTATGGGCCATTTCGAACTTGCCGATTTTTCTGACCAGCGCCCCGGTGAACGCGCCCCGTTCGTGGCCGAACAATTCGCTTTCGAGCAGGCCGTCCGGCAGCGCGGCGCAATTGACGGCAATGAACGGTCGGTGCGCGCGCGGGCTCCGGCTGTGAATGAACCGCGCGAGCAATTCCTTGCCCGTGCCGCTCTCGCCGTTGATCAAGACGGTGGCCTGGCTGGCGGCCACGCCTTCGATGGTGCTCAAGAGCCGGACCATGGTCGGATCTTGTGTGAGGATCGCCCGCTGCTCCATGCCCGCAGCGGGGAGCGCGCCGGCCTCGCGGCCCTCCTTCAAGGTGCCGATGATGCGTTCCAGCAAGTCCATGGAAAAGGGCTTCAAGAGATACTCGCTGGCCCCGAGCTTCATGGCCTCGACCGCGGTCTCCACGGTGCCGTAGGCGGTCATCAGCACGATCACGGTCTGCGGGCAGCGCGCCTTCAATTCCTTGATCAGGTCCAAGCCGGTCAGACGCGGCATCTTCAGATCGGTGAGCACGAGCCAGGGACGAAAGCGCCCGGCCCGCTCCACGGCATCGGCACCGTCGAGGGCGCCCTGCACGTCAAAACCGAGCCGACGGACCGATTCCATCAGCGCGGTCCGCATCGAAGGATCGTCATCGGCGATCAGAATCCGCTCCGGGACGTCCGACCCCTCTCCGAGGTGCTGTTCGTCCTCGCGATCATGCATGCGCGGCGCCCTCCTCCAACAGGACGGTCTCCTCCGCCGTCGACGAAGGTACACCCGCCGTGTCGATCAGTCCGTCTTGCGCGGGACGGCGGAGCGCGGTGGGATGCGGCAGCACGATGGTCATGACGGTGCCCTGCCCCACCACGCTGTGCACGTCGATCCGTCCCTGATGGGCCTCGATGATGGCGTGCACGATCGCCAGGCCCAGGCCGGTGCCTTCCTCCTTGGTGGTAAAGAAGGGATCGAAGATGCGTGACCGGTGGGCCGCATCAATGCCGGTTCCCGTGTCGGCCACGGTGATGCGCACGCCGGGGAGGCCCAACACCTGGTCCGCGTCCGGTGCGAGGGTGATCGTCAGGACGCCGCCCGACGGCATCGCCTGCACGCCGTTGACGATGAGATTCAGGAATACTTGTTTCATCTGGCCGTCGTGGCACCAGACGGCGGGAAGGCGCGGATCGAGCTCCAGCCGGATGTCCACCGGACTCTTGGTGATGGCGTGCGCGGCCAGCGTGAGGGCGTCGAGAATCAAGGGCTCGGTCCGATGCCAGGCCCGCGGCGTCCGATCCGGCTTCGTATAGACGAGCAAGTTGGCCAGCAGCCGATCCATGGCGCGCACGGCCTGGGAGATTTGCTCGGCATAGGTCCGCGGACCCGGCTGCTCGGCGAGATCTCTCCGCAACAGCGAGGCGAAGAGCTCGACGCTGCCGAGCGGATTCCTGATCTCGTGAGCGATGTGCGCGATCATTTCGCCCATGGCGGCCAGGCGGTCTTTGCGTTGCAGCTGCTCTTCCAGTCGATAGACCCGCGTGACGTCGTGGATTAGCAGCAGGCTGCCGGCCGATCCGGATCCGGTCGTCAACGGCGTCCGGCCGATCGTGACGACCGTGTGGCCGATGCGCTGCGGCCGGTCGCTGACCACGAGGCCGAGGGACCGGAGAATATCGCCCGCGTCCCGCCCCCGCATCTCCGTGTCCCGCGCGCCGAGCAGGCGCCACGCCGAGCGGTTGCCGCGGGTCACCGCCCCGCGGTCATCGAGCACCAAGACGCCGGTCGCGAGCGACTCCAGGATGCCGTCCAGATGGCTCCGCATCGCTTCGTTCTCCCGAAGCTGCGCGCGCAAGGCCTCGTTGCTCTGCGCCAGTTCGAGATCCATTTGCTCGACGCGCGACGTCAGTGCGGCATAGGACTGCTGCAAGGTCTGCGCGGCCTGGTCGAAGCTGGCAAAGGCCGCCTGCAACAGATCTCGTTCGCTGGCTGCACAGGGCACGATCGCCGTCATAGCGTCTCCTCCGTCACCGGGCGGCGCGCGGCCTGCACGCTGCCCTTCAAGGATGATGTGAATCGGTCGATGAGCGGATCGTCGGTCGCGCCTACCTCGGCGAGCGCCACCGTGGCCCGGTCGTGCTGCTCCAGCGCGTGCCAATGCTTCGCCGTCTGGAGGCGCGCCCATTGCGCGTGCGCGTGGGCCGGCTTCTTTTCCAACAGGGCCTGATAGGCCTCGATGGCGCGCTCATGGCGGTTCAGCCGGGACAACGTGTCGGCATAGGCCAGCACGTGCTCGATCGATTGCGCGGCGCCGGCCTTGAAGGCTTCCTCATAGGCCAGCACGGACGCTTCCCATTGTTCCACGGCACCCAGCGTGGCGGCCAAGCGGAGATACATCGCCGGCCGATCGGGATGTTTGGGATGGTGCAGCAGCCAATTGCGGCAGAGATGCAGCAGGCCTTCACGATCCTGCTGCTGAACCATCGCCGTGACGAGCAACTGCAGCGCCTCGCGTTCGAAGCGGCCGCCGGGATACTGGAAGCGGTAGCGCTCCAGGACCTTGCGCGCTGCCTGGGGATCGCGCTGATCGAGATAGGTGCGGCCCAATCCGATCAACGTCGTCTCCAGCAAGGCCGGCTGCTTGCTCTTCAGGACGTGCTGATAGAGCCGCACGGCTTCGAGGGAAAACCCCAGCCGCCGGTGCGCCTCGGCGATGTCGAGCAGCAGCGGCGATTGGGCGTAGAGCTGGTCGGCGACCGGGCCGTGGCGATGAAAGAGCGTGACGACGGTGAGATCGTCGCGCGACTTGAGCGCGGCTTCGAGCCAGGGTTTGAGCAGCGTAGAGAGCCGGTCGGAGGCTTTCATCGGCCAGGGATCGCCCGGCCGCCCGCTGCGCAGGGCCGCTTCCTTGTACATCATCAGGGCATGGCTCATGTCGTCGGCCTTCTCGTAGTATCTGCCGAGATGGAAGAGGGCTTCCGATCCCATCGGGTCGTCGGCGTGCTGGATCGCGATGGCCTGGAGCGTCGCGCGAAACGTCGCGTCGGTCTGGTCGGGCATGGGTGCTTGGTGCATGAGGGCGGCCACCGTCAGTTCGATGGCATTTTGGCCCGCCGGCTTCATCCGTTCCGCGCGCAGCGTGGCGAGGCGCATCTGCGCGACGGTGTCCTGCGGGCTGTCCTTGTAGAGCGCCGCAATAAGGGCGAAGATGAATTCCGCGGCGGCGGGCCTGGCGGCAATCAGCGTGTCGGCGGCCTGCAGCAGCGCCGTCGGCGCAAACTCGTGCCGCGGGTACAGATTGTAGAACAGCAGCAACAGCTCGCGGGCGGCCGCCTCGTGATGCAGCTCGACCTGGGTGGTCGCGTAGCGCTGCACCGCCAAAGGATCGAGCCGGAACGATCGGGTCCAGCGCCGATAGCCGAGATCGTAGAACGATTGCGCTTCCGTCAGCCGATGCTGCCGGTAGAGCGCATGCGCCAGGCCGAACGTCGCGCAGCGCGTCAAGTCGTCATGATCGCTCCGCTTGCGCAGATTGAGGAACGCGTGCTCGGCGTCGCTCCACTTGCGCATGGCCATGAACGTGTATCCCAGACCCAACAGGGCGCGGTTGCCGTCGAACGGCAGGTGCAGCGAGTGGGCCATCGCCTGTTCGTACGCGGCTTGCGCTTCCTGCAGCCAGCCTTGCTCCAGATAGAGATCGGCGATACGCCAAGCGGCCCGCTTGGCGTTCTGCGACTGCGGGTAGTCCCGCATCAGGTTCTTGTAGGCTTGCACCGCCTCGGTGCGCGCGCGGCTCGAGGGATCGAGCCGCAGCGACAGCTCGATCAGATGGGCCTGGGCGGATGGCACCGAGGAACTGTCAGGATGTTGCTTGACGATCGCTTCGAAGAATCGCCGGGCGTCTGTCCAGGCCTGTTTGCCATAGGCGGCCCGCCCTTCCTGCCAGGCCAATCCCTCGATACCGTCGCCGCGATCCCCACGATGTTCGGCTCGGGGACCGTCATCCGGCATCGGGGCGCCGGGCGGTTCCATGGGTTCGGCCTGCGAGCCGGCCTGCGCCGACTGAGCCGTCGGTGAGCCGGTGAGCGGGCGCGGTGGCGAAACAGATGTCTGCGACCACGCCGATGCCGGGGACAGCGTCCACAGGATGAGCGCGATGACTGATGGATGTCGAAGATGCCGGAGCGTCACGGCGGGAGCGGATCAGCAAAGACCATGCCCTCACGTTCACAGCGGAGATCCCGGCGCAAATCAGGGAATTGGACGAATGCCGGCCCACGACGACGACGAGTCCGTCAGGATTGCCGTCACTCGCTCGCGGAGGCCGTCAATGGTTTGACGTGTCGAGATCAATTGGGAAGGCTGTCGAGATGGGATTTCGGATCGAAGCCCTTGCGTTTCAGTTTTTCGACGAGCGTCGTCCGGTTCAATTGCAAGAGTTGCGCGGCTCGGGTGGTCACCCCGTTGGCCTTGCGTAGGGCTTCGACGATGAGGTGGTTCTCGTACTGTTCCACCTCGCGGGACAGATTGATGCCGTCCTCCTGGAAGCGGATGAAGTGCTCTTTCAGCTCCCGTTGCGGCGCGGGCCGGCGGTAGATCTTTTCCGGAAGGTCCGTCACCGCGATCGTGCCCTGCTTCTTGAGCACGATCAATCGCTCCACCATATTTTCCAATTCCCGGATATTGCCCGGCCAGTCGTACTCGCACAAGAGCCGCAGCGCCTCCGTCTCAAACCCCGTGACGGCGGTCTGCTTCATCCGGTTGAACCGGGCCAGGAAGTACTCGATGAGCAACGGAATATCGCTGCGGCGCTCCCGCAAGGGCGGAATCACGATGGGGATGACGTTGAGGCGGTAGAACAGGTCCTGGCGGAAGCGCTTCTCCTCCACAAGCTTTTCCAGGTCCTGATTGGTCGCCGCGACGATGCGGACGTCCACGTGGATCGTGCGGTTGCCGCCCACCCGCTCGAATTCGCGCTCCTGGAGCACGCGGAGCAGCTTCACTTGCAAGGGCAGGCTCATCTCCCCGATTTCATCCAGGAAGATCGTGCCGCCGTTCGCCAGCTCGAAGCGCCCCATGCGGGTCTGCGTCGCTCCAGTGAAGGCGCCCTTTTCATGGCCGAACAATTCAGACTCGAGCAGCGTCTCGGGAATCGCGCCGCAGTTGACCGGCACCAGCGGGCGATCCTTGCGCAGGCTGTTGAAATGCAGCATCCGGGCGACGAGCTCTTTCCCCGTGCCGCTCTCCCCCTGGATCATCACCGTGCTGTCGCTGTCGGCGACTTTGCGCACGAAGTCGAGCACCTGCCGCATCGGCTCGCTGGCGCCCACCAAATGCTCCAGTTGATATTGTTCGCGCACGGCCTTGCGCAACAAATGGTTTTCCTGGCGCAGTCGGTGAAACTCCACCGCTTTGCGCACCACCACGGCGACCGTCTCGGGATCGAACGGTTTCGTGATGAAATCGAAGGCGCCGGCCTTCATCGCCCGCACCGCGACTTGAATCGTGCCGAACCCCGTCATCATGATGGGGATGATTTTGGCGTCGAGCCGGGACAGGCGGTCGATGATGTCGAGCCCGTCCAGATCGGGCAACTGATAGTCCGTGACGGCGATCTGGATGGGATTGTCCTTGGCCAATTGGAGCCCCGTGCCGCCGTCGCCGGCGACCGAGACGGTATAGCCTTCCTGCTCCAGCGTTTCTTGGAGGAGTTCGCGGACGGCCGGGTCGTCGTCGATGACGAGTATGTGGGTCCGACTCATGCGGATGCCTGAGGAGTAGCGTCGTGAGGGACGGCCTAGGATAATGATGTGGCTAGATCAATGCAACAGGTCGAATTGAGTCATCTAAAATCTTACCCAGGAGGTCTTCGTTGCGACATCTGTTTTTCTTACCTTCCGGGCCCCATCATGCGGCGCCACGGAGGGATGCATGGAGAGGAGACGGATGGCGCAGCAGTCGAAGCGAGAGTACCTGGAGTCGATCTACGTGCGCTATCGGCAGAGCAGCCGGGCGAAGAAGCAGATGATCTTGAACGAGTTCGTGCGGGTCTGTGGCTATCATCGCAAATATGCCATTGGGTTGCTCAACCGGCCAATGCCCGGGCCGCGCCCGCGGCGGCGGGCCCGCCGGGCCCCCCGGTATGCGGAGACGGTCATTGAGGTGCTGGCCCAGCTGTGGGCGACGTCGGGATATTTGTGTGCGGTGCGGCTGAAGGCGGCCCTGCCGCAGTGGCTGCCCTGGCTGCGCCGGCGGGTGGCGCTGACGCCCGCGCAGGAGCGCCAGCTCCTGGCGATCAGCGCGCGGCAAATCGAGCGGCGCCTCAAGGGGCGCAAGCAGACGTTGAAGCGCACGCGATACGGCACGACCCGACCGGGCTCGCTGCTCAAGCACCAGATTCCGATCAAGACGGACCAGTGGGATGTCACGAAACCCGGCTATCTGGAGATTGATCTGGTGTCCCACTCCGGCGCCTCGGCGCTGGGCGAGTTTCTCTATACGCTCGATGCCGTCGACATTCAGACGGGCGGGGTGGAGCGCCAGGCGGTCCTGGGCAAAGGGCGCCACGGCATCGTGGCGGCGCTGCGCGCGATGGCCAGCCGCCTGCCGTTCGCCCTGCGGGGGATTGATTCTGACAACGGCAGCGAATTCATCAATGATCAGCTCTGGGGCTTCTGCCAGGCCGCGCAGCCGCCGATTCAGTTCACCCGCTCCCGCCCCTATAAAAAGGATGACAATGCCCACATCGAGCAGAAAAACTGGACGCATGTGCGCAAGCTCGTGGGCTGGGAGCGGTACGACAGTGCCGAGGCCTTGGCCGCGCTCAATGCCCTCTATACGGATCTCCGGCTCTTTCAGAATCTGTTTCAGCCGTCGATGAAGCTGGTGCGCACGACCCGGCACGGCTCGCGGCTGCGCCGGCACTACGATCGGCCCCAGACCCCGTGGGCACGCCTGCTGGCGAGTTCGGAGGCAGATCCGGCCAAGGTGGCGGCCCTCACGCGCCTGCTCGCCTGGACCGATCCCTTCGCCTTGTCCGCCCGGATCGATGCACAACTCGAGCAGGTGTGGGCGTTGGCCAATCGGGTGACCCGCCAGCCACGGGCCACGGCGCCAAAGATCCCTCAGCCACGCCGCGTGACGCCCTGGCGCAGCTGGACGTTCAGCCCCAAGGTGAAGCGCGATCGCCTGGACCAGCGACGGCACGTCGCAGTCGGCCGGTAAGAAGTTGTCATGACGCAACGAATCCATCTTGGGTAAGAATTTCAGATGGCTTGACAGGCAGGTCCGTATGCCCCTGTCGTGGGAATATGTCCCCGCGGGACATCTGGACAATCAGATCAGCGCGTGCCGAGCGGGCCGCGGATTCCTTGACAGGTCTCGAGGTGCTTGATACTGTGCGAGGAGTTTCGTCCCTCCTCTCCTGTTCTGGATGACAGCGGGCTGGCGTAGCTCAATCGGCAGAGCAGTGGTTTTGTAAACCACCGGTTGGAGGTTCGATTCCTCTCGCCAGCTCCAAACAAAGCTCGCTCGACCCGGAGCGCTATTGATTTGCGCGACGGGAGATACATCTGAAGGATTCACAAATCTAAGGAAGGTCTGATTAATTGCCATTCACGCACAAGCACGCATCAGAAATCTG
>CAZXRB010000102.1:0-11297 GCA_964642845.1 uncultured Nitrospira sp. | reverse complement strand
ACACCGTCAGGCTGAGGATCAGGAATGCCTGGCGCAATTGCCGCAACTGCACCACGATGTTCTTCTGCTGTGCGACCGCCCCCGCCACCGACCGCCGCGAGGCATTGGCGTCCGTCAAGGCGCGCGCCTCCTGAAGCGCGGCGATGACTTTTTTCATCTCCGAGTCCGAGAGCTTGCCGAGCACATCGCGGATTGCCTCCAGCACCCGAACATCCTCCCCGCCCAGACCGTTTCGATTGAACTCGTCGATGATGGCCTGAAGTTGCAGGGTCACCTGCGAAGTCTGGCTCTTGATCTGTTGTTGTCGCGCTTCACCGGCGCGGATGGCGTCGGCCGTCAGGCCGTCCGCCGGCGCCGCCGACCGAGCCACCGATGGCCAGAACGCCAAGGAGCACACCATTGCGATCGTCGCCACGATGCCATGCCATGGATGTTTGCTCATAATCATCTCCGCGAGCGGGTTTCACGCCAGCCTGTAAGCGGCCTGGCCGAACCCTGAACTGCCGACAAACATTCTTCCAGCCGCTGACGAACAAATCCAAGCAAATCACCGCTTTTCCAAAATCAATTTGCCCAGCGTCTGATTGAGCTTTTCCTGATCCTGGGTCAGGAAATCAATCGTTCCGAACTGGTCATTGACCCGATTCAACAGCTCCGATTTCTTCTCTAAGTCGCTGATAATCTTGACTTTATAACGATCGCTCACCGCTTTTCCAGGTCCGGTGACGGTGTTTCCGTCCTGGACTTCCAGCCAATATTCGACGACCGAGCCCTCTTTGGGTTTCATCGCCGAGATATCAAACTCATGTCGGCGGATCAGGCGCCGGAGTTCTTCGGGCGATGAACCGGCAAGGTCCAATTCCACGGCCTTGGCGGCGGAGTTGTCTTCTGTTTCCAGCTTGCGCCAGAGAATCACCCTGGCGATACCGAAGTCATCGGTCGCCTCAAACGCGACCAGTAACCGGGCCACGGCGGTTGCCGTGTCATCCTTCCGGTCGGGATAAGTGACCCGAAGCACCGGTTCTCGATCCGGAATAAGATCGACTGGATAAACCGTCTCATTGCGCGATGGGATGTTCTCCTCATCGAGCAACGAAAAGGACAGGCCCGCCAAGTTTCGCGCGGGAATATCGACCGTCCCTTCGGCCTCGTTTCGTTTGCCGCCGCCCACCGCCAACGTGGCGTCCTTGTCGCCGCCGACCATCCGAAGACTCGCGGACTTCAGTGGCTTGGTGGACTTGACCTTGACGGAGAGCTTTCCGCCGGCCAGCAAGGTGAGAT
This sequence comes from uncultured Nitrospira sp., assembly GCA_964642845.1. Classification (GTDB taxonomy): domain Bacteria; phylum Nitrospirota; class Nitrospiria; order Nitrospirales; family Nitrospiraceae; genus Nitrospira_D. The sequence continues at coordinate 10,016 of CAZXRB010000102.1, read as the reverse complement.
CTCCGGGGCTTTTGCGCTCCGGCGCGAGCTTGATATACGGCGGATAGATCATGGAGAACTCAACGGCAGCCACCGCAGGCCGGGGCACCGCGCGCACCGCGATCCATGAACTGATGCTGTCGTTGAGTCGGACTCGATAAGAGAACGTCTCCTGCACATTTTCGATCAGCCGCATGAACTTGCGGGAATCGTCGGCGGTTGGCTCCAGCGGATACCAGATCTTTCGACCGGAGGCATAGGCCAGGTCCAGCCGCCCGCTCGGGGGGATAACCCCCGAGGCGACCGCCTCGATGGTCACGCTTTCGCCGATGGCAATCACGCGGTCGCCGTCGGAGAGTGCGATGCGCGTCTTGCGAGGCACCGGCACATCGACCAGGAACACGCGTTTGAGCAGTACGACGCTCGTTTCCTGCGTCCAGGCGAAGGAACCGATGCCCGCCAGAAGGATCGTCGCCGAAAGCAGCGCCATTCGAGCGAGGCGGTCGGTTCTGATGACATCCGGAAAGTGGATCGACCGCGAAAGCTGCTCCGCCTGAGCCACCAGGGCGTCGACCAGTTGCGACGAGGCGCCGGGCTGCAATGCGCCCGGCCGCGAGAGCTGCACAGCCGCGATCAGGCGAGTGCCGAGGGTGGGCACCTCGCGTTCGACCATGAGGGCGATCTCGTCCGGGTCCGGGCCCCACACGAGCGGCCGCAGCGTCGCCTGATAGAGCGTCCACGCCAGAGCGAAGGCGTCGACGACGAGCAAGGCGGCCCGGGCCGCCACGGGCAGTTCCCAGACCCAATCGGCGAGCATTTCCATGGAGATCAGCAACACCAGAGCGGCCAGGGCGGCAAAAACCCCGCGGGCAACGGCCACATTGCCGTGCTTTCGGCGAACGGAAGCGATCTTTTCTGCGATCAACTGGCTCATTGCATCACTTGAGTTGGCATGCCTTTCGGATGATCCACTCGGCCGTGACCACGGACAACATCAAGAGGAAGTAAGCCCAGGTGTAGACGAGCGGGGCCTCGCGCGTGGTCTGCTTGCGCTCGATTTTCGCGGCGACCCTTTCAGGAAGCGTGAACAAGTCCTCCTCGCGCAAAAACTGCCCGCCGCTGGCGCGGGCCATCTGTTCGAGCACGGACTTGTTCATGGCCGGCTCGACCAGTTCACGGTCGGGGTCGATGACCTCAAACTCCAGTGAGGTCGCCTTGTCGTGGTTCACGGCAAACTTGTAACTGGCCGCTTCGGAGGCCACCAGGATCCCACGGTACATTCCCGGTTGTTCGGGAATGGCCTTGAGTATGACCTCGCGCGGCGGCTTGTTTCCGGAGACATCCCAGAAGCTCGAACGCACGGTCTGCTCGGTGACCGGCGCAAAGGTCTCGGTGTAGAGGCGGGCATAGATCGTCACCGGGTCGCCGGCATTGTAGCGCTTGGCGTCAGCCATGAGGTGTGTGCGTTTGGAAGCGCCCAGAAGGTGCGGCAGCGCCAGTCGCTGAGCGATCTGGCCCCAGAGCATGGCGTGATACTTGTCGCCCGCGTTCTTGCGCCAGCGCCAGAAGTTGTCGGTACCCATGTACATGACCTGGCCCATGCCGTACTGCCCGATGGCCAGGACGGGCATCTTGCCGTAGCGGGTGGCGTTGGCCTGATCGGAATCCACCAGCAGCACCTCGGCCGCCGGCTTGGCGCGGGCGACCTTGTTGACCCAGAAAATCGGCGGCATGGCGGCCCATTTCTGAAAGCTCTCGAGTTCCCTGGGCGCCAGTCTCAACATGGGAGAGGACTTGCCCGCGGCGGTGAGTTCGAGTTTCACGGGCTTGTTGGCGTTGAGAGCCACGGAGGTTTCGGATTCGATCTCCACCGGCAGCATCTTCTCAAACAGCGTACGGCGGTAGGCGCTGGGCGCGTAACGCTTGCCAGCGACCATGATCATGGCGCCGCCGAACTTGGAGACGAATTCACCCATGGCCTCCATCTGTGTGGGGGAGAAGAACTTGGGATCAACGTCGCCGACGATCAGGCAGTCGTACTTGAAGAGATCTTCCTTGCGGATGGGGAACTCCTCGAGATACGGCGAATCCTTGCCTCGGGCGATGGTCGCGTCGGCTTCGATCAGCAGACACTTGAACTCGATGCGCCGGTCGCGGGCCAGGGCGGCCTGCACGTACTTGAACTCCCAGCGCGGATACTGCTCGACATAGAGCACCTTGATCTTGCCATCGATGACGCGCACCGGCTTGGACGCGGTGTTGTTGGTCTTGACGACCTCCTCGTCTCTTGGGGCGATGGCGGCCTCGATCACAAAATCGCCGGGCTTCTGCGGCGTGAGGGACACGTTTACGATCTGCTCGCCGTCGCCGTTGAACGTCACTTCCTTTTCGGTCTTCTCATCGCCCATGCGCACGGACAGTGTCACGCTCTGTCCGATCATGCCCATTCCCCTGACGCGCACGGCCACGGGCACCTCATCCTTGGCGAACGCCACATCCTGCGCGATGATTTCGGGCGCGACGATGATGTCCTTGGGCGAGGTGATGCCCACGCCATAAACATACAGCGGCACACGATCCTGCCCCGCCAGCGCCGCAGCGCCGGCCGGCTGTACGCCGGAATTGGAAACCCCGTCCGTCACCAGCACCACGCCGGCGAGGGGCTGGCCTCGCTTCTTGGAGATCACGCCGCGAACGGCATCCCCCACGGCCGTCAGATTGCCCTCGGCGCTGAGCTTGTCGATCCACCGGGTCTCCACGCTCGCTCGCAATGACTGCGGCGCCGGCTGTGTCGCGGCCACCATCGCGTTCTCGGGCGGCGCCAGAACGAATCCGGCCACCAGACCCCAGGCCGCGCCGACGATGCAACCCGCCAGGCCCACATACCGAGTCGCCGGTGAACGCATGACCATGCCCAGGACAACCAGCATCACACCGGCGGTGATAATGACGCCTGGAACGAACCACGGATAGACCAGGAGAAAAGGCCGATCGTCGTGGCGCACGGTCACCGGCTGGGTGTAGGATGCTTCGGGAATCGGACGCAGGGTCTTGTCAAATTCAAAAGCGTCGATGTCGTAGTTCTGCGCCAGGCGAGGCAGCAGATCGAGCCTGGGATTCTTGAGTACGGCCTTGACCACATCCAGCCGCGGCGGATTGGCCTGCTCGGGCGGAAGACTGGGCGGCGCCTGGCCAAGCCCCTTGGCGGGGTCCAGCACGCCCAGGGCGATTCCCAGCCTCCGAATGTCGTCCGCATCGGCGCGCTGGTCGGGAATCCGGCTCATGCTGCCGCTGGAATCGACCAGCAGGAGAAGCATCCGCCGGATCATCTGTTCGTAGCTGACGCTCAACACCGGCTGAAGCAACGTGCCCAGTATCAGCAGCAGGAACGTCCCACGCAACAAAGTCAGCACGACCCGGCGCAACCAGGGCACCTGCTCGGCGGTTCTGCGATACATCCAATAGACCAGTGCCGCCAGCACGATGGCCAGCAGCATCACCCAGAGCGGATTGACTCCATGGAATTCGAGCGACAGCGCGGAAACATTTCCCGCGTCCGCCGCGTCGATCCCGAAGAGCTTGAGCAGGAAGTCAGTCATTAGTCGGTAGCCGGCAGTGGGTAGTCGGTCTTACCGCCGACTACCCAGTGCCGACCTTCTATTTCGATTTACTGAACCAGTGCGCCAGGAACGTCTCAGCGGTCGCCAGGATCAGCACTATGATCGCCAGCGGCAGCCACATTTCCGTACCGGTCCGCACCTGGTCGATGGTGTCGGCCATCGACATCCCGGGAGTCCAGCGCACCACATGCGCGAAATCCTCCATCGTCTTTACCTGTTCCATGGAAACCAGTTCCAGGTTTGACTCATCCGGGTCGGCCTGAACCGCGAATCGGATGGTGGTATTCTCGCCTTTGATCTCGTACGGGCCGGCAAAATTCGTGTCGTCGAACGCAATGGTCGGAACACCGCCGACGATCTCGACTCGGCGCGACTCGGCCAGTTCGTTCAGATCCTTGGCCGTATCCGACCAGGCGCGAGCCCGTTTGTTGATCTGAATGTCCTTGTTGGCCAGCTCGACCGGCGCCGTGTAGGTGAACGGCATGCCGGCGCGAATGGTCAGTCGCTCATCCTGGCGCGCCACCAGATAGCCGAGCGTGCGATTGACCAGTGGAACGAAGATGCCCGCGCGGGCGCCAAGGTCGTTCCAGTCGGTATCGGCAGTGGTGGCCCATTGCACGACCCGGCCCATGCCGAGATTCCGCTCCACCATCGCGGGAGTTCCGTCGGCAAACCGGGCTATCACGCGCACGTCGCTCCGGCCCTCGCTGTCGAGGCGCTTCTCGGCGGCCGCATCGGGCGTCAGGACGAGATGCCGGAAGATCTTGGCTGAGGAAAGGGCCCCGGCCGCCGGATCCTTCCAGATCGACACAATTTCGTGATCGTACGCGCGGTCGGAGAGCGATGCCCACTTCTCGGTGGAACCGGCCTCGCCGACAGCCTGGCCGAAGGTCGCCGGAAGCAGCCCGGCGCGCTTGTACAACTGCTCGTTGTAGAAGTTCACATTGATGCGATCGCCGGGGAAGACCCACAGAGCGCCGCCGTTTTTCACGTAGGATGCTAGCTGGTTGACCACGGTGAGGGAGAAATCCGTGACATTGGCGGAGACCACCGCGTCGAAGTCTTCGAACCGCACGGTTTCGGCCTCGGTCGGCAGCTTGATCGCAAGCTTGATATGGTAGTCATCCCACTGCGATCGGGGCACTGATCGCAGGGCGTGCTTGAGGTAGAAGACCTCGCTGTCGCGGGCCTCTCGTCCGGTGTCGCCGTCGAGCAACAGCACCTTGACGGCCTTGACCGCGCGCACGGCGACGGTCCGCGCGTCGTCGGCCGGAACATGGTCGCCTTCGATTTTCGCGGTGATGACGTGATAGCCGTCGCTCTTGAGCCTGGCAAAGAGCGAAAGCCCGCGTTCCTCGCCGGGCGGAATCACCTCGATGGTCGCCTGGTCCATGGCCGGGTCGGCGCCCACCTGGATGGAAACGGGCACGTCGCGGGCTTCCCGGCCCCCCGCGTTGCGCACGCGAACGTCCACGCGCAGGGGCTGGTTGATGGCCGCGATTCCCGGCTCCAGCCGCACCGTGGTGATCGCCAGGTTCTTCTCCTCGGGGCGGCCGACGAGAATGATATGCGTACGAATCTGGTCTTTGCGTTCCTCAAGCTGCTTGCGGACGTCGGACAGTTGCCGGAAGCCGGTGGCCTGACCATCGGAGACGATGTAGATCTCCTTGGCGGTCGCCTGCCGTCCGGCGAGCTTGTCGATGGCGGAACGCACCGCCGGATAGAGATTCGTCGGACGGTCAAACAGCGGCGCGTCCTTGACGCGCGCGGCCACGAGCGTCAGGTCGTAACTGGGCTCGGGAATCAGGTCGGCCGCGACATCCGAAGCAAGCACCACCGCGGCCGCCGAGCCGTTTGGCAGCGAGCGGAGGATCTCTTCGGCGGCCTTCTTGGCGACGGCAAATCGGGTCTCGACGCCGTCGGTGGCACACATCGAGGCGGAATTGTCGAGGATGATCACAGCGGTCGCGGGCGACCGGCCCAGCGCGGCGGCCACCGCCTTGAGCACCGGCCTGGCCAGCGACAGCGCAATCAGCAGCACAAGCAGACACCGCAGGATCAGCAGCAGCATGTCCTCAATCTGGATACGCCGCTGGTTCTGCTCGACCGAGACCTTCAAGAAGCGCATGGCCGCCCACACCACCCGCTCAAACTTGCGCTTGTTGAGCAGGTGAATGATGATCGGTATCGAAACCGCGCTGATACCGAAGAGCATGAGTGGATTCAGAAACATGCGTTTCTTCTAAGGTAAAAGGAAAAAGGAAGAAGCAAAAAGGGAATACCTCATTCCACGATTCGCCATGTCTGGCCTTCTTCCATTTACCTTTTGCCTTCTTCCTTTTTCCTTACCGCACTGTGGTGCGGTGCCGGAACGCCAGGTATCCGCTCAGCACTTCGTGCAAAGCGTGGCCGGTGTTCACAAGCACATAATGGACGTTGTTCTTCTCGCAGCCTTCGCGCACGCGTTGCTGAAATGCCTCGACCTCGCGAAGGTAACTCTTGCGAATCTCCTTCGGGCGGGTGAGGATTTTTTCTGGCACTTCCAACCCTTCAAACTCCACCATTCCCGAAAAAGGGAAATCCAACTCGAACGGATCCATGGTATGAAACACGATCACTTCATTGCCGCCAAAACGCAGGTGCTGGATGCCCTGGAGCACCTTTTCCTCATCGTCAAACAGATCGCTGATGATGATGACGATGCCCTTGCGGCGAATCCGCCCGGCCAGGTCGTGCAGGACGCCGCCGATGTTCGTCTGCCCGATCGGATCAAACCCGGCCAGCACGGTCATGATGTTGTGGACCGAATTCAGATTCCCGGTCCGCGGCACAAACGCCTTCACCGCCTGATCGAAAACGCTCACGGCAACCGCGTCACGCTGATTCAAGATCACATAGCTCAGGCAGGCGGCCATCACCTTGCCGTATTGCAGCTTGCTGAGCGAACCCGACCCGTATCGCATCGACTCCGAGCCGTCCAGCAGAATATGCGCGACGTAGTTGGTCTCCTGCTCGTACTGTTTGAGATAATACCGGTCGGTCCGGCCAAGCACCTTGTAGTCAATGTGGCGCACGTCATCGCCCGGCACGTATTCCCGGTGCTGCGTGAACTCAATCGCAAACCCCCGAAAGGGCGACTTGTGCTCCCCGGCCATGTACCCCTCAACGACAAACCGCGCCATGATCCCCAGCGATTCCGCTCGCTGGATGGCCAGGGGGTCGAGGAGTGTCGAAAGGTGTTTGGACATGGGAAAACGCAGATTAAACACGAAGACACGAAGATACGAAGCAGTTTCTGGTTGTTGGATACCTATCGCATAACATACGTTTCTTGGCTCAAGCTTTCTTTATCGGATGATCCTCTTGATCCCATCTTTAATCAGTCTGACATTGAAGTTGATGAGAAACGCCAAGCGAAGACCCGAGAGCTTCAGATACGTCAGCGTCTGGGATTCGAACAGCGGATTCATCTTCTCAACAGCCTTGTTCTCCACGATTACCTGTTCTTCGACAAGCAGATCGATTCGCAATTCTTCCTTGAGGACTATGCCATCGTAAACTATTGGCACGAGGACTTGCCGGCGAAAGCACATCCCCAATCATCTCAGCACCTCGTCCAATATCGCCATGTCGCTTTTAACTACCAAGACCCGCTTCGTACCTTCGTGTCTTCGTGTTGAATCCCCGTATTATCCGAGCTTCTGGTCTTTCGGGATCGTCGCCAAAATCTTCCTCGTGATGTCATCCGACGTCACGCCTTCGCTCTGGGCCGCGAAGTTGGGGATGATGCGGTGCCGGAACACCGGCAACGCCACCGCCGCCACGTCGTCGCAACTGACATGCACCTGGCCGTTGAGAATGGCCCTGGCCTTGGCGCCCAGAATCAGATTCAGGCTCGCCCGGGGCCCGGCGCCCCAGGTCAGCCACTTCTTGCAGAAATCCAGGGCCTCGGGTGTCTTGGGCCGCGTCACCCGCACCAGTTTCTCCGCATAACTGTACACATGCTCCGACACCGGCATGCGCCGGACCGTGTTCTGAAGATTGAGAATGTCGTCGGCCGTCAGAATTGCCGTGGGTTTGTCCCCGCCAAAACCGGTGGCCATCTTCATGATGGCCCGTTCCTCGGCACCGCTCGGATAGTCCACGAGGATCATGAACATGAAACGATCGAGCTGCGCCTCGGGAAGCGGATAGGTGCCTTCCTGCTCCACCGGGTTCTGCGTGGCCAGCACGAAGAACGGGTCGGGCAGTTTGTAATTCATGCCGCCCACGGTCACATGGCGTTCCTGCATGGCTTCGAGCATGGCCGCCTGCGTCTTGGGCGGCGTGCGGTTGATTTCGTCGGCCAGGATGATGTTGGCGAAGATCGGGCCCTTGAGGAACTTGAACTGCCGCTCGTTGGTGGCGGGATCCTGATAGATCACTTCCGTGCCTGTAATGTCCGACGGCATCAGGTCCGGCGTAAACTGAATTCGCTTGAACGACAGATGCAGCGTCTGGGCGAGCGAGGAAATCATCAGAGTCTTGGCCAATCCCGGCACGCCCACGAGCAGCGCATGCGAACGAGTGAAGATCGAAATGAGGATCTCATCGATCACCTGCTCCTGGCCCACGATGACCTTCGACAACTCGGCCTTGATGGTGGCCCGGGCGGTGCGCAGGTTCTCGATGGCTTGAACGTCGGATTCGGTCACCGAAGCAACCGGCGGTGTGGCGGTGGTTGACATAGTTGATGAAATCTCCTTGGCTCGCACTCCGACAATACAAACTCCTTTGCCCGATCGGCTGACGCTCGGACACAAGCCGCGGCGGCGGCTCTCGCGCGCATCCGGGCGTTCCATGCGAGTCCTGTCCCAACCAATACCAGCGTCCGGTGGAATACGTTGAAGGCCTGGAGCACGCCGCCGTGTCCGATGGCGGTTTTGCTCGACGGCGACCGCGTCCCTACAATTCCAATCAATGCCCTTGCCACTGAAAATCATCGAGGCATCAATCTCCGGCGTGGTGCGAAAACCGGCCTGGCTGAAAATGAAAATGCCCGGCGGCGAGAACTACGCCAGACTCCTTAACCTCGTCAACGACCAGCGACTACACACCGTCTGCCAATCGGCCAAGTGTCCCAATCTGGGCGAGTGCTGGAACTCCGGCACGGCCACGTTGATGATCCTCGGCGACGTCTGCACGCGTTCGTGCGGTTTCTGCCACATTGCGACGGGCAGGCCTCCGACCCTGGACACCGACGAACCCCGGCGAGTCGGGCAGGCCGTTCGCACGATGAATCTGAAACATGTGGTCATCACCTCCGTCAATCGCGATGAATTGCCCGACGGCGGCGCGGGCATCTGGGCTCAAACCATCCGGCAGATTCACGAGCAGGCCCCGAAGGCAACCGTTGAGGTGCTCATTCCCGACTTCTGCGGCGACGAAAAAGCCCTGCAGACCGTACTCGACGAACGGCCCGACATTCTCAATCACAATCTCGAAACCGTGCCGCGTCTCTATCGCACCGTGCGTCCACAGGCCAAGTACACCCGCTCGCTCAAGATACTGCAAATCGCCAAACAGCAGGGATTTACAACCAAGACCGGCATCATGCTCGGACTGGGCGAGGAGCGGGACGAAATCGACGCCGTGCTTGACGATCTCGTGGCGGTCTCGTGCGACATCCTTACGATAGGGCAATATCTGCAACCCACGCCGAACCACCTGAATGTCGCTCGGTGGGTCCATCCCGACGAGTTCGCCATGTGGAAGCAACGCGGCGAAGACCGCGGCCTGCGCCACGTTGAATCCGGCCCGATGGTCCGATCCAGCTACCACGCCGAAAAACAAGTCAAGAGCCAATTCATTGAGTAACGGACAACAGGCGGACGCAATTCAGGCCCGCGCGCACCAAGACTCCGAACCGAGGATACGTTGTACTGCGATCACCGATCTCGGCTACGGCTGAAGCTGAAATCGTGCTTTGCTGCGTCGGCATCCACTTCGATGGTATCGCCTTCGGCGTACCTGCCAGAGAGGATGTCGGAGGCGATGGGATTCTCGATCCGCTGCTGGATCACACGCTTGAGCGGGCGGGCGCCGAACTGGGGGTCGTAGCCTTCCTCGGCCAACAGCCTGCGGGCAGCGTCGGTGAGGTGCAGCTTGAGGTTGCGGGCGGCCAGACGACGGGCAAGCTGGGCGAGTTGTATCTCGACAATCTTTGTCAGGTGTTCCTTGCCCAGGGCATGGAACAGGATGGTTTCGTCGATGCGGTTGAGGAACTCCGGGCGGAAAACCTGCTTGAGCATCTCCTTGATGCGGGCCTCGACTTCCCATTCCTCAGCCTCGCTGGCCGAGAGCTTCTGGATTTCGGCCGAGCCGATGTTGCTGGTCATCACGATCACCGTGTTCTTGAAATCGACCGTGCGGCCCTGG
>CAZXRB010000101.1:0-11464 GCA_964642845.1 uncultured Nitrospira sp. | reverse complement strand
GAGTCCTAGCTTCCCAAGCTAGTTGTCGTGGGTTCAAATCCCATCGCCCGCTCCATACCACGCCTGGCCCGACCGCGAGCCATTTATCGTAGTATCGTAATTGTGCGAGCGGATAAGTGCCTTAAGTGTTGTGGGAGCCGGGAGGTAGGCTTCAAGGCCGACCCGGCGACGGAGTGCGGTTCAAAGCCCATCGCCTGCTCCAATAATGGCTGCGGTTCTGTTCCTCCACGGTCCTGGGCGGTGGCATGTTCCGCTTGGATCCTGTCCAAAGAAAGACCGCCGTGTGTGCCGTGTCCTTCACGGGACAAATGACGTCCAGATATCGGCGGACGTGTTTTCCCACCATTTGTATGAAAATGTTACACGCCCGGGAAGAGGACCCGTGTCCTCGATGCGAGAGGTCTCCCGACCACGGATATCGGGTATACGGGCGCCAACATCTTAGAGAAAAATAGACAGAGATATCCGAACTAGCCTGGTATGGGTATCCTGACACAAACCTTGACCAATTCTTACAGCGTGGTGAACCGGCATCCGCTGCGGTCGGTGCTCATGGTGCTGGGCCTCAGCGTTTCGGTCGGCAGCGCCGTGACGATCGATAGCATTCAAAGAGGTGGAGCGGAAGCTGTCCGGGATGAACTAGAGCAATTCGCGAATACGATCTATATTTGGCCACTGCCCCGTTCAGACAAAGGCGTTCGCTCCCCCAAAGGGTGGGCGTTGACATTGACGGTGGACGATGCGGAGGAATTGAAGCAGCGTAATGCGTTGCTGGTCGATACGTGTTGGGGAAGAAGAGATCCGGCGCAGGTCGTGTACGGCCATTCGAATCGAAGGGTACCGATTGAAGGGAATGCGGCCAGCTGCTTCCTCACGGGACGGTGGAGAGTTGCAAGAGGGACCTTTTTTACTCAAGAAGAGGTCGCTGCTGCCGCTAGGGTGGCCGTGATCGGGAACACGGTGTCAGATGATTTCTACGGTCGAGCCGAAGACCCGATCGGCACGATTCTCCGGATACGGAGCGTCCCCTTCAAAGTCATCGGCGTGCTGGCCCCTAAGGGCTATCTCGCTGGCGCGGACTGGGATGACGTCATAATCATTCCATTCACGGCGGCTCAGCGATACGTTCAGAAGCCGATAGTTGCTCGTGCGGTTGAAGAAATCTCGACCGCCACGCTTCGACGCGATGACCTCGCCCAAGCGGTCGCCGAGATACGTGAAATACTGCGAGCCCGGCATCAAATCGGTCCGGAGCAGGCTGATGACTTCAAGATCACGACCGCGTTGGAATACGAACATGTCGCAGACGCGACAAACGGCATTCTCATGGTCTTTGGCGTGACCGTGTCTCTCCTCGCTCTGATCTGTGGTTGTACGGGGTTGATCAACCTCTTTCTTCTTTCAGTGAGTGAACGGAAAAGAGAGATTGGTCTACGCTTGGCCGTGGGAGGAACACCCGGTCACATTTTGTCCCAGTTTCTTGTGGAAGCCGCGATGCTCAGTGTCCTGGGCGGCTCGTTGGGCCTCGGATTCGGCCTTGTCGGCGCATGGCTTGCCAGCGTGCTCGGCGCATGGCCGGTCGTAATTTCGCCGCTCACCATAATGGGAGCGATTCTTCTATCGATGATCATCGGCCTGCTGTGCGGATTGCACCCGGCCATCAAAGCCGCCCGTCTCAGCCCGATAGACGCTCTGCGTGGTGAGTGATGCCGCGTGCCAAAAATGAGTCACTGCTGGAGCTTGTGACTGGCTCTTCTTATTCGGCGCCTTGACGGCAAAGGTAGCAAGTCCGTACGATTCACCGCCGACTCATCGGGAGTGAATTTCAAGCCGGCTATTCCTGCGTGCCGGCGCCGGACCGCAATTGAAAATGCTCCGGGGAGGACGAAAGATGCACGAAGCTCGCTGGCTGGTAGTTGCTCTCGTGAGTATTGGCGCGTGGGGTTGCGGCATGGGGCAATACGACAGGGCGTCCGGACTGTGGGATAGCTGGATAGGCAGCACTAAGGATCATAGAGTGAAAGACCTGGGAATCCCCACCCGCTGCCATACGTTTCAGTCGAAAGGAGAGGTCTGCGAATGGCCTATCCAATGGGCCCCTGACGCCTCAGGGAACATCACCATACAATTCGACGGGAAAGGACTGGTCTGTGAATGGACCTATCGAGATGCGTATGAAATGCGGCGCAGCGAAAGCCACTGCCCATAAGTTCGTAGGCCCATCTCAAGCCGATACCGTTACCAGTGTAAAGCTCAACAACTGTCATCCCACCAGACTGTGAACGTTCACCAAATCTTTTCTCCTCTTCGACGGCGGCGCCCTCTGAAGACCAGGAGGAAGGACCGTTACGCTACGGCTTTGCGTAGCGGAAATTCAGACACTGCGCAAGATGGAAAGGATCAGTCATGAAACAATCGCAATGCTTTCTCCTCTGTGTGGCGGCCTTTTGCGGAGGCATGGTCGGTGGCATGGTGAGCGATTGGATCGGCTCGTCCCGTTCCGCGCATGCGCAAAAGTCCAACGGCGTCAATGCGGAAGAATTTCTTCTGCTCGATGCGGCCGGGAAAGCTCGCGGGGGCCTCGGGTTGGATGCCAATGGAGAGATCGGATTAGTCCTCACGAGCAAAGACGGCAGCCGGACGCTGACGTTGTCGCCGGATGACCGGATGGTGATTAAACTCGTAGAGCGGGGAGGGCGGGTGCTCTGGGGCGCGCCGTAATGGCCGGGAACCGTCCCGAAGCCGTTAGACCGCTTTCTTGACCAGACCTGATCGCAGGCAACGGGTGCAGACGCGAATGCGCTTGTGCGCTCCGTTCACAATCGCGCGCACTGTTTGGAGGTTAGGGTTGAAGACCCGCTTTGTCTTGTTGTTGGCGTGACTGACGTTGTGCCCGGATTGATGTTTTTTCTGACATAGCTCGCATGTAAACGCCACGGTGTTGCTCCTTCCCGATAAGTCGCCCTGCTGAAAACCAGGTGATGCTATCACAGCGTGGCGAAGAATGACAAGCGGGGGACAGTTCAGATGATTGTGGATCCAGTGACTCCCATCGGGTTTACGGCCGGCGCGCTCACGACCATCGCGTTCTGGCCGCAGCTCCAGCGGACGTGGCGGACCAAGTCCGCAGACGACGTCTCGTTGGCCATGTTATTGACGTTTACAACCGGCGTCGCCTTATGGCTGGTCTACGGAGTGCTCCTGAATGCCTGGCCGATCATCCTGACCAATGCGGTGACCTTCGTGCTCACGACAGCTATCCTGTTTTTGAAACTGCGCTATAGACGTTGACCCAGCCCCTTGGCCGGCCGATTCCATCTTGTCTCGGATCGGCCTGATCTATCGCGCCGTTCCGGCGGGCGTCAGCGACGGTTCCATGGCCAGAGGGACGCTGATATCGAAGGTCGGATCGCCGCCGTCGTCCAATCCATCCTTGCCGACACTGTAGAGCTTCTTCTGTGTCGGGCTCCACAACATGGGGAATCCGGTAAAGGGATCGAAGTACCGGGAGCCGACCTCTGCCAGCCGTGTCGCCAGGGGGACTGTGTCGCTGGGCTTGCGGAGCAGAATCTGCAGCGACGCCAACCGGAGGCGCGCGTCCGTCTCCACCAGGCGTTGGCTGAGGGGTTCCCAGTTCGGCTCGGCGTCCGCCGAAGTGGTGAGGCGTTCGAGCAGGGTCAGTGATGAATCTCGGGCGACATCCCGCAGCTTGGGCAGCGGACTATGAATGGATTCCGCCGCCTTGATGGTCGCCTCATAGAACATGGCGTACGTGTCCCATTGCCGCTGGGACATCGATGACATCCCGAGGAGGCTGCGATGGCGCGGATGCTGTACGCGACGGAAGATGTCGGGCTGAACATGTGCCGCCTGGGCAAGGGCGCGGGGCCAGGCGTCATCAGGCGCCGCGGTGTCCAACAAGTCGCGGTCCGCTTCTTGAGCGAGACGATACCCCAGGACGAATTCGCTCTGCACCGGCCACCGCAAGGAATACTCGGAGGGGGTCAACGGCTGCAGGAGCGTCAGAGCGTGGTTCAAGAGGTCTCGGTCGACCGCAGGCCGACTCACGAGGCGCGACAGCCACTGCACGTCATCCTCGACCATCACCTGGGCCAGCACCTTTAGCGGCACAGTGCGCGCCTCGCGCAGCACCATCCGCCACCGGACGACATCGGCGGCGAGTCGCGCCATGCCGATTTGGCTTTGCTGCGCGAATCCGCCGGCTACGTACAGCCGATGGGCGGCCAGCAATTCTTCCACGGGCGGCGCGCCCCGGTGGGCATAGCCCCAGTCTTCGAACCGCATCCGCAGCCATCGTTCGTAACGATCAAGCAGGGTCGCGTAGCGGGCGACGGATGTGCGGAAGAGCGCATCGCGGCGCTGCAATTCCTGGACGGAATCCGCGGCGCTCCATTCGGGAAGGACTTGTTCGACGGGGATCGGAATACGGAGCTCGCCGCGGCCCGGTTTGTCCAGATCGAACTCCCTTCTCGTCGGACGGGCGTCGGATTCGAGCCAGATCTCGTACCCCACCTGGACCGGGTCGGAGCCGGGAGCTGACGCGAAGCCGAGGAGCAGGAAATAGCCGTTCTCCAGCGGATTCTCGATGGCGCGCGGGATTGGCTCCGTCAATTTCAGAAAGACTTCGCTCGGTTTGTCTTTCCTCGATGACCAAATCAAGCCGGATAGTTCCAGGAACAGTCCCGCGATGCAGAGGCCGATGATCACATTGCGCATGCCGTTCCTCATATGTCATGCAGATGAATCGATATGGTGCGCCGCACCGTCGCGATAGCTAGAGCAAGGCCTATGCCCCAGGTGCTGCAAAAAATCGCTGGAGGGACGCCGAGTTCAATCGAGAGAACCTGGCCCGTGGTCCTTGTGTTCATCGAGGAGGCGGGCGCGCCGGACATTATTGAACTTGACAAGTTTTGTCCCCCTCTCCTAGAGTGCGCGAACACATACGACTCCCGGGCAAGGGAAGAGGGTGTGAATCCCTCGCGGTCCCGCCGCTGTCAATGGGGACGAAACCCGCGGAAGCCACTGGCGCGGTCGTCCGTGAACCGTGATCCGTCATCCACGAGATGCGGAGAACGGAAAGCGGACAACGGACGTTGGGAAGGCGCGGGGAGTAGGGTGAACCATGAGCCAGAAGACCTGCCCACGGAGGCGCGACCGTTCCCTCGTGGGCTGGGGAATCGGCGAGGATGAAGAAGCGGGTGCAATCCTCAGGGTCTCGGCCAGGCCTTGGGGATTTTTTATTGGTTCGTGACGCATCGATACGAAGCCTTGCGGCGGCCGCATTCGTGTGCGCGCTCGAACTGAGCGCATTCGCCGGAGGATATGGGGATTCCGCACAGATGGCCCGACGTCAACAGGGCATCCTCACCGGCATGCCGTTCATGGCCCACGTGTCCCAACGGAGTTTCGTGGACGACCTGGGCCGGCGAATTTATCTGGCCAGTCCTCCCTCCCGGATCGTCTCCCTGGCGCCGAGCATCACGGAAATGCTGTTTGCGATCGGACTCGACGAGCAGATCGTCGGGGTGACGGAGTTTTGCGACTATCCGGCCGCGGCAACATCCAGGACGAAGGTCGGCTACTCGAATCCCAATCTCGAAATCCTCGCTTCCTTGCAGCCGGATCTCGTGTTGGCGCCGCCGGACTTTCTGCGCGCCGATCTACAGGCCAAGCTTGAGCAACTGAAAATTCCAACCTTTATTCTCGATGCCAAGACCCTCGACGACATTCCGCTGCACATTCAGACATTGGGGCGTATCGCCGAGCGATCGACGGAGGCGAGCGCCCTTGCCCAGGCCATGCGGCAACGGATCGCCGAGATCAAGCGCAGGACGGCGACGTTGCCCCCTAAACGGGTGCTGTATGTCCTGAACAGCCAACCTCTGATCACGGTCGGGCCCGGGAGTTTCATTCATCACATGATCGGGCTTGCCGGCGGCGTGAACGTGGCGGCACAGGCCACGGTGCCCTATCCCCGCCTCAGCATGGAGGCGGTGCTCCAGGAAGATCCGGAAGTGTTGGTGTTTCCGACCGGTGCCGCTGAAGCGGTTCCGCGGAGCGAGCAGCAGCAATGGCAGCGGTGGACGTCGCTGTCTGCGGTCAAACGTGGCCGTTTCCATGAAGTCCCCTCCAATTTGCTGAATCGTCCGGGCCCCCGAATTGTGGAAGGGCTCGAGGAATTGGCCAAGGCGATTCATCCTGAAGCCTTCGGTGCCGGTACCGCAATGGCCCAACCATGACAGCTCCAACGAATCAGCCGTCATCAACGGGCCAGACTGCCGTGTTTGACGGGGCCGTGCCGGAAGCGCGGCCGGGTGGGCGGACGCCGGCGATTGGGGCCTGTCATCGAGCGGTTCTGACCCCGTCACGCTGGTTCGGGATCATGGGAGCCCTCCTGTCGGCAACGATCGCCGTGGGGCTGGTCTGTTTGCATGTCGGAGCTCAGCCGATCGGGCTCGGCGACATAGCGCGGATCCTCTTGCGCGCCCTCGCCGGCGAGGAGAGCGCCAGCGAGGCCTTCGGCGCAACGGGCGTGATTTTGATGCAGGTGCGGCTGCCGCGCGTGGTGTTGGGATTTTGGGTCGGCTGCTGCCTGGCATCGGTCGGTGTGGCGCTGCAGGCGTTGTTGCGCAATCCGCTGGCCGACCCCTACGTGCTCGGCGTCTCGAGCGGCGCGGCGCTTGGGGCGTCGCTGGCGGTGCTGTTCGGCATCGGCACGACGTTGCTGGCCGTGTCGGCGTTGCCGGCCTGCGGATTCGCCGGCGGACTTGCGGCGCTGTTCCTCGTCTATCGCATGGCGGCGAGCTACGAGCGGCTGCCGATCCATAGTCTGCTGCTGGCCGGCGTGATCTTCAACGCGATCTTTTCCGCGTTGATCATGTTCATCACGTCCATCATGGAGCCGAATCGTTCGTTCGGCATGATGGCCTGGCTGATGGGGACGCTCACGGCTCCGCCCTATCCGACCTTGATGATCCTGTCGCTCTATCTCCTCGTCGGCCTGTTGTGGCTGTTCAAACAGGCGCGCGTGTTGAATCTTCTGGCTTTGGGGGAGGAATCGGCGCGGACGCTCGGCGTCGATACGGAACGGGCGAAACGGGTCCTCTTCCTCGTGGCGGCGTTGGTGACCGGCGCGGTGGTGTCCATCAGCGGCATGATCGGCTTTATCGGGATGGTGGTCCCCCACGCGGTTCGTCTCGTGATCGGCGCCGACCATCGGCTGCTGTTGCCCGCCTCCGCTCTCGTCGGCGGCATGTTTCTCATGGGGGCCGATACGTTGGCGCGCACACTGCTGGCTCCGGCGGAAATTCCCGTTGGGATTATCACCGCGTTATCGGGAGGACCGTTCTTCGTCTATCTGCTCGTCTGGCGGAAGGATCGATTGGCATGAGCCTGTTGCCGATGCTCTCGCGCCGCTCGCCGGAGCCCGACGTTCGTTCGGACGCGGTGGACGGCCCGTCGTCATGTGCCTATGACGTCCGCGATGTGTGTTTCCGGTATCGGGAACATGAGAAGGCGGAGGCCCGGTGGGTGCTCGACGGCGTCACGTTTCATGTCGAAGCGGGCGAGGTGCTGGGCATCGTCGGCCCCAACGGGTCGGGCAAGACCTCATTGCTGAAGTTGTTGGCGAAGGTCACCCATCCGCAGCGGGGAGCGCTCCGTCTCTTCGGGGCCGATCTGAACGCTCTGCCACAGAGTGAAGCGGCGCGCCTGGTCGCGTTGGTGCCGCAAGATACGCAGCACCCATTTCCTTTCACCGTGGCGGAAACGGTGCTGATGGGGCGATTTCCCCATCGGCGTCACGACCGATGGAGCCTGGGGTTTGGCTGGGAGAACCGGGAAGACCTGGCGATTGCAGACCGCGCCATGGCGACCATGGACATTGCGCATCTGGCGCATCGGTCGGTCACGGATCTGTCCGGCGGCGAGCGCCAGCGGACGGTGATCGCACGCGCTTTGGCGCAGGCTCCTCGGGTGATGTTGCTCGACGAGCCGACCGCGTTTCTCGATCTTCAGCATCAAATCGACATCTGTGCCGTCCTGCGCCGATTGAAAGAAGAGCGGGGGCTCACGGTCGTCTTGGTCTCGCACGATTTGAACGTCGCCAGCCAATACTGCGATCGCATTCTGATGCTCAAGGAGGGCCGGCTTTGCCGAATCGGCTCGCCGGCTGACACGATTCGTCCTGACGCGCTGCGGATGGTGTATGGCTGTGACGTGATCGTCGATGTTCATCCCCAGACAGGCCGGCCGCGCGTGACGCTGCCGGTGAACAGGGCGTGACATGAAATCGGGCAGAATCGCGCTGTTGCATCTCGCGACGGTTCCCGGTGCCGTAGAACGGAATCGGTACATGATCGTCGAAGCGATCAAGCATGCCGCTGCGGTCGGCGCGGAGTGGATCATTACCCCGGAGCTCGCCGTGTGCGGGCTGGAGTTTCCGCGGATGGTGGGCACGGACTGGATACAGCCGCAGCCGGATCCATGGATGCAGCGCCTCTGCCGGCTGGTCAAGGATTTGAAGCGGACGGTGTTCATTTCTTGCCCGGAACGGGACGCGGGCAGACTTTACAATTCGGTATTTGTCATTGATTCGCGCGGCGAGATTGTCGGTAAACATCGCAAGATCAATGTGGCAAGCGATGCGCTGTCGTGGTCACACCCCGGCGACGATGCCGTTCCGATCGAGTGGGAGGGGATACGAGTCGGCGTCCTGGTCTGCAGCGACGCCTATACGCCGAATATCACCAGGGCCCTCTGGTTTCAGGGCGCGCACATGTTGGTGTCGCCGGCTTCGTGGGGGCCTGGAATTCACGGTCCCAATGGGGAGTGGGAGGAACGGACCCGTGAGACAGGACTGCCGTTGATCGTCTGTAACCGGACCGGCGCTGAGAAGACGCTCGATTTTTGGAAGGCTCCGAGTCTCGTCGTGAAGCATGGAGAACGCCTGCTGTCGCATACGTCGGACCGATCGGCCGTCCTGACGTTTGACTGGAATTTCAGCAGTATGCTGCCGCGATCGACCGTCTACCGGACCGACTATCTTCGAGACTGACCGCGAAGTCTCACACGCCGATGGGTCCATGTCGATTGTCGCGAAGAACCGAACGGTGTGGGCAGGGAGAGGCTGCACCCCTTCTCCTGTCAATCGGCAGGGTGCTGTGTAACTCATATCCCGGGGGGATTCTTAAAAGGATACGCCGACAGCGTCGGGGAAGACGGTGCAAATCCGTCACGGTGCCGCCACTGTAAGCGGGGAGTGATCCTGCACGAAAGCCACTGGCGTGGCCCGTTATTCGTGAACCGTTATCCGTGATCCGTGAAAACGGAAAGCGGATGACGGAAAACCCGTAACGGGCGCCGGGAAGGCGCAGGTGAACGATGATCCGCAAGTCAGGAGACCCAACTGACGGTCGATTCGACTCAACCCTTCGAGCTAAAGGGAGGTTTCCATGTCGCGGGTTTCTGCCGGTCGTGTTCTGTGTGCGCTCGTGTTCGTTTCTTCCGTTGGCGTTCCCATGCATGCCGCTTCGGCGCAAGACCTCGCCATGGCCGATCCATCGGATGTCGTTGAGACTCGCGAAGTGGTCGTCAGTGCCACGAAAACTCCGGTGCCCCTCACTCAGGTGACCAGCGCGGTGGACGTCATTACCGAAGAAGATCTGAGGCGCCGGCAGATTAAGACGGTCGTGGATGCGCTGCGCCTGAGCCAGGGACTGACCGTTTTCTCCAATGGAGGGCCGGGCTCGTCGGCGAGCGTGCGTATTCGAGGGAGCAACTCCGATCAAGTCCTGGTGCTCATCGACGGCGCGATCATGAACAGCGCCACGCTGGGCAGTTTCAACTTCGCCAATTTGACGACCGACAACATCGAGCGAATTGAAATTCTCCGCGGCGCACAAAGCATGCTGTGGGGGGCCGATGCGATGGGCGGCGTGATCAATATCACCACGAAGAAGGGCGGCGCGACTCCGTCGGCGAGCGGATTCTTCGAGTACGGTTCGTTCTCTTCCATACGCGAAGGGGCTCAGGTGTCCGGGCAAACAGGGCCGGTGGATGTGTCGGCGGCTCTCTCGCGATGGGATTACACGGGCTTCTCCGCGGTGAATTATCGCCGTGGCGCGTCGGAACGAGACGGGTTTCACAATTGGCAAGCGTCCACGCGAATCGGCGTGGCACTGCCTCATGACGGGAAAATCGATTTGACCTTCCGTTTGCTCCAAGGGAAGATCAATTTTGACAATGGATTTTCTCCGGGCTTCGATGTGCTGGGGGCCTTCAGCAACAGCCAGCAATTTGTCTACGGGGCGTCGTATCAGCAGCCGATCACGAACTGGTGGAATCAGTCGCTCACGCTGACCCGTCAAACGGAGACCCTGGAGTCGGCTCCCGGGACCACACAGCGCAACGTCCTTACCGGAGCAATTTCGACTCCGTTCGGAAGCCGCTCAGAGATCAATACGCTCGCGAATCGAATAGAGTGGCAACATAACTTTCAGCTGGGGAAACCCTTGTTGCTCACGGCCGGATATCAATTTCGTGATCAACAAGGAGAAAATCTGGATCTCACCACGAACACGGCCACGTTCAACAATAAAACCATCTCGAGTCATGCGGGGTTCGCCCAGGCTCAGTTGAATATGTGGGATCGAGTTTTTGCGACCGGAGGCGTGCGCATCGACGATTACAACGTGTTTGGCACCGCGACGACCTACCGGGCCACCGCCGGCTACCTTCATCAGGAGACCGGCACAAAGATTCGTGGCAGTTACGCAACTGGATTCCGCGCCCCCACCGTCAATCAGCTCTTTTTCCCCGGGTTCGGCAACACCAATCTCCAGCCGGAGCGAAGCCAAAGCATGGATGTCGGCGTGGATCAATATCTGTTGAGCAACCGGTTGACGCTGAGTGCCGGCTACTTCTGGAATCGGTACAGGGACATGATCGTCGCTCAGCAAAGCGCGACCGTCTGTGGGATTGGACCGTTCGGTCCCAACTTCTGCGCGCAAAACATTGGTCTCGTCGGGACGAAAGGTTGGGAGGCCAGCGTCAAGTATGCCGTACTAAAAGATCTCCCCGGCATCAAAAGCTTGGATCTGCAAGCGCAATATACGAATACGATGACTCGCAACCTTCTGCAGCAGGTGGGAAACAGAGTGCCGCGCATTCCGGTGGATCAATGGAGTCTTATCCTGAGCTACCAGCCGATCGAACCGCTGGTGATGACTCTGGAAGGCCGGTACGTGGGCTCGCGCTTTGATGACGTCAGCAATACCCGAAAGATGAAAGCGTTCGATGTCTGGAATCTGACGGCGAACTATGAAGTGGTCAAAGGGGTTCAGACATACGTTCGGGCGGAAAATCTGTTCAATGAAAAGTATGAGGAAATACTTCATTTCGGCACACCGGTACGATCTGTGTTTGCCGGTGTGCGGGTGATGTA
>CAZXRB010000100.1:0-11874 GCA_964642845.1 uncultured Nitrospira sp. | reverse complement strand
ACGCCGGATCCGGACACCTTGGCCAGCGTGGGCTTGGGCGTGCGCTGGAGCATCCTCCCCCAAGACCGCGCGCGCTTCGAGCTCTATTGGGGCGTGCCGCTCAACCACGTGCCGCATCCGGAAGGGAATTTGCAGGATCATGGGATTCATCTCCAGGTCGTGGTGCAAGTGTTATGAAAAGAGGTCTATCTCGTCTGTCTGGTCTATTTGGTCTGTCCGGTCGCCACTTGGCCGTCCCTCGCCCCCATGGGGAGAGGCAAGGTGAGGGGGAATCCACGCCGGACTGGCATCACCATTTCGTCCGAAGACCCGGTAGACCAGACCGACCCTCCACCCTCTTATTGCTTTTCGCGCTGTTGGCTTCACTAGGCATCGCCAGCGACCGGCTGGCCGCGCAGCCTCGGCAGGACGATCCCGCGGCGCTGATGATGCAAGGCGACGCGGCCTTCCGGCGTGGCCTCTTCGACCAGGCGCTGGGACAGTGGAAGGAAGCGGCCAGACTGTATGGGCTGCAAGGTGACGCGGTCCACCAAGGCCGCGCGCTCGTGTCGGCGGCGCAGGCGGCGCAGACGTTGGGGCACGGCAAACAAGCGCTGCAGTCGCTCGAGCTGGCCCTCACGCTCGCGCAGCAGCAGCCGGATCAGCTCTGGCGCATCTCCGTCCTCGCGCAGCTCGGCCGCACCTATCTGGCCACGCGCCAGGTCGACGCGGCCAACCAGTATCTGACGCAAGCGGCGGAACAAGCCCGCGCGCTGCAGACCCAGCGGGTGCTCGCGCCGGTGCTCAACGATCTGGGCATCCTCCGCGCCCTGCAATCGCGCCATGCCGAGGCGCTGGGGCTGTTCGCGGAAAGCCTGGCCGCGGCCGAAGCCTCGGATCAGCGGGTCCTCGCGGTGCGGACGCGCATCAATGCCGCCCGCTCCGCCCTGGCGGCGGCGCAGCCGGACCGCAGCCGGGAGTGGCTCGACGCCGCCTTGGACCGGCTCCAGACGCTCGATCCCTCGCAGGAAAAAGCGGCGGCGCTGATCGCCATCGGGCTGGGCTATCACCGGTTGCGGCCGGCGATGGCGGAGTACAACGATCCGCTGCTGCTGCGCGCCGCCGGTTCCATGCAGGAGGCGGCGGCGCTGGCGGAACGGCTCGGCGACGCGCGCACGCTGTCCTACGCGCTCGGCCATTTGGGCCGCTTGTACGAATCCGAACGGCGCTTCGACGAAGCCTTGCCGTTGACCCGCCGCGCCCTCTTCGCCGCCCAGTCGGTCGACGCGCCCGAGTCCCTCTATCGGTGGCAATGGCAACTCGGCCGCCAGCTCGCCGCCGTGGATCAACTCGACGAGGCCATTGACGCCTACCGGCAGGCGGTGACGACGTTGCAGCCGATCCGGCAGGAAGTCGCGCTGGCCCAGGCCGAGGGCACGCTGTCGGATCAGGAAGTCGTGCGGCCGCTCTTCTTCGAGCTCGCCGATCTGCTGCTGCAGCGCGCCTCGCGCACCGCCGACGGAGCCGCCGCCGAGCGGTACCTGCTCGCCGCCCGCGACGCGATCGAAGCGTACAAGGCCGCCGAGCTGCGCGATTACTTCAAGGACGAATGTGTGGATGCGCTGCAAGCGCGCATCACGAAGTTCGACAGCCTTTCGCCGACCACGGCCGTCGTGTATCCCATCCTGTTTCCCACGCGGCTGGAGTTGCTGGTCAGTCTGCCGTCGGGACTGCGGCGCCACGCGGTGCCGGTCGGCGCGGAACAAGTGACGAAAGAAATCCGCGCATTCCGCCGGCTGGTCGAGAAACGCACGACGCGGGAATATCTGCCGCACGCGCGCCAGCTCTACGACTGGCTGGTCCGCCCCTTGGAGGCGGAGCTGCGCGCGGCGCGCATTACGACCTTGGTGTTCGTGCCGGACAGCGCGCTCCGCACCATTCCCATGTCGGCCCTGCACGACGGCGAGCAATTCCTTATCGCCCGCTACGCGGTCGCCTTGACGCCGGGCTTGACGCTGACCGACCCGCGCCCCTTGAATCGGGAGCAGATCCGATTTCTCGCGACCGGCCTCACCACCGGCGTGCAGGGGTTTCCGCCGCTGCCGTACGTGGCGGACGAAATGGACTCCATTCGCGCGCTCTATGCCAGCCAGCAACTCTTGAATCAGGAATTCGTCGCGCGCCAGGTGGAACGGGAATTGCGAGACGGCCGGTATGGAATCGTACATATCGCCACCCATGGGAAGTTTTCGACCGACGTCAATGAATCCTTTCTGCTCACCTTCGACGGCAAGCTCACAATGAACCAGTTGGACCATCTTATCGGCCTCTACCGGTTCCGCGAGCATCCGATCGAGCTGCTGACCTTGAGCGCCTGCCAAACCGGCGTGGGCGACGACCGCGCCGCGTTGGGTCTGGCCGGCGTCGCCATCAAGGCCGGCGCGCGCAGCGCCCTCGCCACGCTGTGGTTTATCAACGACGAGGCCTCCGCGGCGCTGATCTCCGAGTTTTACCGGCAACTGCGGACGCCCTCGCTGTCGAAGGCCGAAGCGCTCCAACGCGCACAGCTCAAGCTGCTGGACGACCGCATCTACGCGCATCCGGCCTACTGGTCGCCGTTCTTGTTGTTGAACAATTGGCTGTAACCCCGGCGGGAGGTATGCTACAGTACCGCGCCGTCCGCTCAACCGTAGGGACACCATTCATGAACCGTCGTCCTGCCATCGTGCTGCTGATTGCGAGCCTCGCGCCCGTAGGGCTCGCCGCTCCCGCCGGCGCGGCGCCGGCGGCCGCCGTCTCCACCGCCGACCCGGAGTTTATCGCGCCGATCTACACGCCGCCCAAAAATCTATCCCCGCGGGCGCGCATCGGCGGCCGGCTGCGCGGCACGGAAGGCGCCGATCCCGAAGTGGTCGCCGTCGTCCCGGATCATGTGGGATTTACCGTGAAGCAAACGCCGGTGCTGAACTGGTTCCTGTCCAAGCCCACGTCGCACAAGGTCACGTTCACACTGACGAGCACCGAGTCCATCAAGCCACTCTATGAAGCGCCCTTGCCCGGACCGCTCAAAGAGGGCTTCCATACCATCGATCTGAGAGCGCTCGGCCTCTCCCTCGAACCGGACGTCCAATACCGCTGGCACGTGTCCGTGGAGCGCGATCCCGATTCCTATTCGAAGGACATCGTCGCGGGCGGCATCATCGAGCGTTGCGAATTCAGCGCCTGCATGGCCGAAGTGCAACCCAACTTAAGCTGCACACAGCAGAGCGTCATCGACAATATGCGCGGCGGGTTCTGGTACGATGCCATGGGCTGCCTGTGTCAACTCATCGACAACAACCCGAGCGATGCCTCGCTGCGCCGCATGCGCGCGAATCTGCTCAAGCAGGTCGGCCTCCACGGAGTGGCCGAATGGGATCTGCGCTCCATCGAAGCCTCCACCCGCTAGAAGGGAATTGCTGAATCTGTTGATCTGGTGATCTGTCGATTTGGGATTCAGATCAACAGATCCTTTCCCTCTCCTCCATTCACCAGATCACCAGATCGACAGATCAACAGATCCTTTCTGATTCACCGCCGAATCCATTTCGATTCAGCCGCCCGCTCCGCCGGCTCCGACCGTTCGCATAGCCAGCTTCACGAACCAGCCTAAATGCGCGAGCTGACCGCCATGGATTGCACTGCCGCAGCTCTCCGCTCAATGGCACAGGGCTTGCTGAACATGTCGGCACCGGCTCATGTCGAGCCGGCCATGAGGAGGCCCGCGAGGGCACACCGACATGACTCAAGAACTTGTGGTCTGGGTCTTAGTCGCAGGGTTCATCGGATGGGTGTGGGTGTTCACGTGCGCCGTCCTGACGGAGGATCGCGCAGCAACCGAGCAGGCCACGGACGAGCAGGAGCCGGAACGCGAGCCGTCCGAGCCGGCGCACCGGAGGGCCGCCGCATGAACGACCCGAGCTATCTCCATCCCCCGCACCCCGGAGCGCCTGAGAAGCCGGCCACCAGCCGTTTCACACACCCGCCAACCCCGTCACGCGCCCGGCACCGGCTCACGGTGTTTCTGCCGGCCTCGTTGATCGAACGGCTCCGCAATGCCGTCTACTGGACCGAACAACGCACGTTGGCTCGGATCATTGTCGATGCGGTGGAGGATGCGGTGACTGAATTGGAGCAGGCCAACGGCGGCCCCTTCCCGGCCCGCCTCGCGCCGCTCAAACCGGGACGGCCCCGCCGCCGCGGCGCTCCGGCGTCTGTCTCGCCCGGCCGTCTTTCCACCGATCAACATTCGTAGCTCCGCGCGGCTCGTGACGGGGTATGGCCTTCCGGCGTCTGCTGAACCGTTCGCCAGTTCTCGGCGCAGGGATGGGTGTGCGTGCATGTGTCTGGTGCGAGGCGACGCCGGGACAGATCTCGGAGCAGCGGCGACGATGACACGGGGTCATGACTCGCGCTTGATGAAACTGGGGCATCCGACGTTGGCGACGCTGTTGACGGTGGGCTTGGCTTCGCTGACCCCGGCGGAAGCCGCCTCGCCGGAGCCCGTCGCTGCCGCGGCCGGGGCCGAATTGGCCCAGACCCTGGAGCTCATCAAAGAAGAGGAGACCGTCAGCATCGCCTCGCGCTACGAGCAGCCCATTTCCCAATCGCCGTCCAACGTGTACGTGATCACCGACGACGATATCCGCCAGTCGGGCGCCACGGATCTGCCGACGGTCTTGCGGCGCATTCCCGGCATCGAAGTGATGCAGACCACGGGGGCGGACTTCAATGTGAGCGTGCGGGGAGACAATCAGCTTGTGGCCAATAAGCTCTTAGTAATGGTCGATGGCCGATCTATATATGTCGACACGCAAGGACAAGTGTATTGGAAAGCCATCCCGGTGACGCTGCCAGAGATTAAGCGCATCGAAGTTCTAAAGGGACCAGCATCGGTCTTGTACGGATTCAATGCATTTGATGGCATAGTCAATATCATCACAAAATCGGCATCTGAAATGAAGGGGACCACTCTTCAGTTCGGCGGAGGTGAGTTGGGAACCATCTCAAGCGCGGCTATCTATGGCGGGACCATCGGGAAGTTGGGATATCGTTTGTCCATTGGCCGCGATCAAACTAATCAATGGCGCAATCGCGACGCCTTGGCATTTCGCTCCCATAAATTCAACGTGCAGGCCGAGTACGAGCTTTCGAACGACTCGAAATTCTTGTTCTCCGGAGGCCTCGTAGATGTGAACCGCTTGGATGGTCCGGTTACAGTCGGGACAATTAGTATGGATCGGCCAGCACTTGGCTATGCGCATATGGTTTATGAACGCTCCGATCTGGTGGTGAGAGCGTTTTGGAATAGTTTTAACGATACGTCCGATCCAACCCCGCATCCCGTATTCAGCAACCTCTTGCGGTTTACTGATCTCATGGGAAATGTGCCTTCTGTCTTCCGGGGCAACACCTATAACGTCGAGGCACAGCACGCCATTGCGCTAAGCACATCCAATCGAATGACATATGGAATCAACTATCGCCTCAACACTTTATCTAGTAACTACATCGCCGCCTACACCACGGAAAATCGTCTTGGATTGTATGTCCAAGACGAATGGAAGCCGTTCCAAACACTAACCTTGATTGCTGGGGCTCGATACGACTTGAATACCTTCATTAATCCCACCCTCAGCCCTCGGGCATCCATCCTCTATACTCCAATCCCGGATCACACCTTCCGCGCCACAGTTGCAGTGGGATATCGGCCCCCGACCATTTTTGAGACGCGTGAGAGTAATTTAGCAGTGACTACCTTTCCTCCTCCTCTCCCTTCCCCTCCACCGATTCTTGTACAAGGTTCTCAGAACCTAAGCCCTGAAGAGATAGTTTCCTATGAGGTCAGTTATCAGGGTTGGTTCATGAAGCACCGCCTTCGTGCGCATGCGGCTCTGTTTTATAACCATATTTCAGACCTGATTACGTTTGGTGGTCTAGGTCCCGTTCAGGCAGGAGGTGTGGCCGACATCTACGGAGGTGAAGCTGGGATTGAATTCTTGGCAACGAAATCGTTGAGCGGGTATGCCAATTACTCATACCAGGAAATGGGCCAGTCGCTGACCGGTACGGCCCAGCGCGCCGGACCTCGATCCAAGTGGAACGTTGGGTTACGAGGCGATTGGGATAACGGTGTTACTGGAGAAATCGCTTATCACTACTATGGGGCGGTGACTTATCCGCTTCCTTCTGTATTGTCCTCCTTCGCGGCCTTTGGCGTCATACCACCAAATCCAAGAGTCGGCAGCTACAACTTGCTCAACCTGCGCGCCGGCTACAAGTTTTGGCAACAGAAGGCGGCCGCCGGCTACCTGCGGGACGCGGAGGTGGCCGTGTCCGCCTTCAACGCGCTGAACGACCGGCACAAGGAGCATCCGTTGGGCGACACGATTGGCAGCCGGGTGATGGGCTGGCTGACGGTGCGGTTTTGACCCCCCTCTCCATCCCTCTCCCCTTGTGGGAGAGGGATGGGTGAGGGGGAGCTTGTCGATTTGTCAGCCGGCTGATCCCGCGCGTCGCGCCGTACGTGATAGGGCCGATAGCATCTAGGGCGGTGTTGTAAGTACACTCATGGACCGGAGCGGTTGGCGCTCTCACGCCATGCGGCATAGGGCGGAGGCCTTGGGCGACCTCAATCGTATGCACGATGTGACCGACAGTCGTGGACGGGGCATCCGGCCGGCTCGGTGGTGGGCCTGCGCGCTGGTGGCGCTCATGGTGCCGTGGGTGGCGCTCATGGTGCCGTGGGCGGCGCTCCTGCGCGCCGCGCCTCCCGTCGAAATTGCCATCCTCACCTCTTCGGACAACGCCGCCTATCAAGAAGCCATCGCCGGGTTCAAGGCCACCGGCCCCAGCGGCGCCCTCTACACCCAATATGACCTGCAAGGCGACGTCGAGCTCGGGAAAAAGCTGGCGCGCAAAATCCGCGCGTCCGACGCGTCGCTCGTGCTGGCTGTCGGCTTGAAAGCGGCCTTGGCGGCGAAAGTCGAGATCGTCGATACCCCGGTCCTTTACATGATGATCCTCGACCCCTTGAAACATCAGCTCACTGCGTCCAATATGGCGGGGACGATGCTGGAGGTTCCTGTGGATCGCCAGCTCAAACTCATCCGCACTTTCCTGCCGTCCGTCCGCCGCTTGGGGACGCTGTACGACCCCAAGAAAAGCGCCGCGAAAGTCAAAGAGGCGGAGCATCACGCGGCGGCGTTGGGTCTGGAGTTCAAGGCGTTCCCCGTCGACAGTGATCGCGACGTGCCGTCCCAGCTGCGCGCGATGCTCGCCGCGGCGGATGCCCTGTGGCTCCTGCCCGATTCCACCGTTCTGAACAACGAATCGGTCACCTTCCTCCTGCAGTCGGCCCTGGGGCAGCACGTGCCGGTGATCGGCTTCTCGCCCGAGTTCACGCGGCTCGGCGCGTTGCTGGGCATCTCCGTGAGCTACGGAGAAGTGGGCCGGGAGACCGGCCAGCTGGCCCGGCGCCTCCTGGACGGCGAACGGGTGCATCCGTCAAGACCGGTGCCCATCGAGCGGTTGAAGATTTCGGTGAATCTCAAGACGGCGCGGTTCCTGGGCGTCACCGTGCCGCCGGAGCTGAACGGGTTGATCGATGAGACCTACTGAGACGGCCGTCCCGGCCGCGACACCGGGCTCCGCATCGTCGTCGCCGCCCATGCGCTTCGTGAGCCTGCGCACGAAGTTCATCGTCTTCTTCGGGCTCATCCTCATCCTGTCCTGCTCGACCTTGAGCTGGTACTTCGTCGAGGGCCGGCGGGCGTTGTTGACGGACACTCTGCATCGCCTCGGGAGTATCCTTTTGACGAGCGTGGTGAACAACGGACAATTCCGCTATGGCGGGCTCATCGCCGAGGACCGGGCCACGCTGCAGCACTTCACCGAAAGCCTGATCGCGCTGGACGACGTGGTGTATGTCGTGATCCGAGGCGCCGACGGCATGATCCTCGCCCAGCAGAACAAGCTCGTCCGGGAATCCTTGGGCAGCCTGACCTTCACGCAGGAACGGCGTTTCTATCCGGACGAACGCCTCGCGCAACGCCTGTACGACAACCCGGTGACGGCGCCCGTCATCACGCCCGTCGTGCTGTCGGACGACAAAATCCTCGTGCCGTCCGACGAATCGTCGGAAGGCTTGGCCTCGCTCTGGTTCTTGAAGGCGCGGCTCTACGACGCCGCGATGCCGGTGTTGCGGCGGCCGGCCACCGACGCGTCGCTTTCGGCCTTGCCGCCGGAGCTCGAAGAAAATCTCCCCGGCAGCCGGCCCGACCGCCCCGCGGTGCAGGGCGTCGTGCAGATCGGTCTCAGCGACGCGCACGCCAAGGAGGAGCTGGTCGGCATGATCCGCAACGCCCTGATGCTCACCGCGTTGATCATCGGCATCGGCATTCTGGGGGCGCAGGTCCTGACGCTGCGCATCACCACGCCCTTGCGCAGCCTCGCCGCCGTGGCGCGCCAACTGGCCGAAGGCGACATTCCGCCGCCGTTGACGCCCGCGACCCACGACGAAGTGGGACAACTCACCGCCCTCTTCAACATGATGACGCGCGCGCTGCAGGAGCGAAACCAGGCCATTCAAACCAACCTCACGGTCATTCAGCGGCAGATCGGCCAGCTGTCCGCCGTCCACCAGACCAGCGCCGCCATCACGAGCACCCTGGATCTGCAGCAATTGCTCGACATGATTCTCCAGTTGCTGATGAAGAATCTGGGCTTCGCGCGCATGCTGTTGATGCTGCGCCGCGACGATCGGCCGGCCGCCTATGTGGCGCAGATCGCCGGCGTCGAGCCCGAAGCGGCCGCCGCCGCCCGCGCCTTGGACATCCCGATCCGGGAAGGCGACACGCTCATCGCCGACCTGATGGTCCATGCCCGCCCGGTCTACGTCCAAGATCTCGAGACCGTGGCGCCACGCCTGCATCCGCGCATGCTGGACTTGGCGCGCCATACGGAAGTGCGGTCGTTCGTCGCGGTGCCCCTGCAGAGCCACAGCCGGGTGCTCGGCATCCTGGTCGGTGATCGCGGCGCCGCGCCCTGTACCCAGGAAGATCTGTCGATCCTCTCCACGATCGCCAGCCACGTGGCGTCCGCCATCGACAACGCGCGCGCCTATGCCCATCTGACCGAGCTGACCCAGTATCTGGAGCAGCGGATCGAAGAGCGGACGCGGGAGCTGTCCATCGCCAACGAACGGCTGCAGGATCATGATCGCCGGCGCTCGATGTTCGTCTCCGTGGCCTCGCATGAGCTCCGCACGCCGATGACCGCCATCCGGAGCTTCGCGGACAACATGCTGGACGGCGTGGCCGGCCCGCTCACCGAGCGGCAGCGGACGTACCTCACCCGCATCGGCCACAATTTGAACCGGCTCACGCGCATCATTAATCAATTGCTCGATTGGTCGCGGCTGGATCTTCAAAAGGAAGTGCTGCGCCTCGAGCCGCTCTGCTTCCGGCAAATGGCCACCATGGTCGTCGACAGCATGCGGACGGTGGCGGAAGAGAAGGGCATCGCGCTCGAATTGCACGCCCCGGACGATCTCCCGCAGATCTGCGGAGACCGGGACAAGCTGGAACAAGTCCTCTGGAACCTGCTTGGCAATGCCATCAAATTCACGCCGGCGCAAGGCGCCGTCCGGCTCACCATCGACACCTTGCCCGACGGCTTCCTCCGTGTCTGCGTGATGGATACGGGATGCGGGATCGCCCCCGAGCACCTTCCGCGCATCTTTCACGAGTTTTCCAAGGTGCCCTCCGCGGTGCCCACCTCGCAGGGCGCGCAGCTCGGCCTGTTCATCACAAAGAGCCTCGTGCAGATGCACCAGGGACGCATTTGGGTCGAGAGCACGCAAGGAGAAGGCACCCGGGTGTGGTTCACGATTCCCATCTCACCGGAAGAATCGCGAGAGGAGACCGCGGTCTAAGATGGCCCGGCACTCAGCGTAGAGTAACACCCGCTCCTACGGAAGAGAACGATGCGCGCAAGAATTTTGATTGTCGACGACGATCCCGACATCGTGCTGGCATTGGAGAATCGCGTCACCTGGATGGGTCACGAGCCGATCAGCGCCCACAGCGGCAAAGACGGGCTCCGCCTCATCCAGCAGGAGCAACCGGACCTCGTGCTGCTGGACATTCAGCTGCCGGGGCTGTCGGGCCTGGAGATCCTGCAGCATCTCCACGGCCTGGCGCGCAAGGAAGAAACACCGTCACGCCGGGCCGCCGGGTTCATCACGCCGCCCATCGTCATGCTGACCGCCTTCGGCACCATCGAGTTGGCGGTCAAGGCCATGCAGCTCGGCGCGGCCGATTTCGTCACCAAGCCCTTTACGGGCGACCATATTACCGTCGTGATCAACAAAGTCCTGGACGCGGTGGCGCTGCGCCGCCAGGTGGATGTGCTCCAGCGCGAAGTGGCCGACCGGTACGGGCCCATCGTCGGTGAGAATCCGAAGCTCGTGGCGCAGCTGAACCTGGCCAGGCAAGCGGCCGGTTCGACCGTGACGGTCTTGATCCTCGGCGAGACGGGCACCGGCAAGGAAGTCGTGGCCCGGGCGATTCACAACTGGAGTCCGCGCAGGGCGAAGCCCTTCATCGCGGTCAACTGCGCGGCCATTCCGAAGGATCTGCTGGAGAACGAGCTCTTCGGCCATGAAAAGGGCTCTTTCACCGGCGCGGTGAAGCGCGAAGCCGGCAAGATCGAAATCGCCGAAGGCGGCACGGTGTTTTTGGATGAAATCGGCGACATGTCCCTGCCGCTCCAGAGCCATTTGCTGCGCCTCCTTCAGGACCAAACGTTTTACCGGGTCGGCGGCACGCAGCCCGTGCATACCGATGTGCGGTTCATCGCGGCGACCAATAAGGATTTGAAACAGGCGATCAAGCAGGGCACCTTCCGTGAAGATCTGTACTACCGGCTGGAAGTGATCTCCCTCACCTTGCCGCCGTTGCGGGAGCGCATGGATGACGTGCCGGCCCTGGCCAAGCATTTCCTCGCCCAGTCCGCGCGGTTCGGCATTCCGAAACAGGCGGGACTGAGCGACGCGGCCCTGGCCGTCCTGACCCGCTACCACTGGCCCGGCAATATCCGCGAGCTGGAAAACGTGCTGACGCGGGCGGTGATCCTCTCCAACGGCGAGACCATCACGCCCGAGCATCTCCACTTATCCGCACCGATGGTGAGCCTCACGGATGAGCGCGATCCCACCTCTTCTCTCCGCCTCTATCATGACAAGATGGAAGCCTATAGCCGCAAGATTCTGGAAGACGCGCTGCAGCGCAACGAGTGGAACCAAACGAAGGCCGCCGAGGACCTCGGGCTTCAACGCACCTACTTCACCAAGATGCTGCGGCAGAAACAGATCCCGGGACGGCCGCCCAAGGCGGCCCCTCCGCAGGACTCGGGCGATCTAGGCGGCTGACTCTCTCCTGGCCGCCGGCCTCTCTTCGAGCTGGTCTACATGAAGGAGCAGGTGGTCCAGCAGCAGTTCGGCCTGGCGGGTCTGGTGACGCGCAAGAAGATCCCGGACACGCAGCAGAGTACTCCGAAAGACATCCGGATCAGCCCCGGCTCGTACTGCGCGCCGAGCGAGACGCCGGACGCGATGAAATTTGGAGGCGAGCGACTGAGCCTGCACGGCGCATTCTAGAATCGCATGCGATGTGCGGGATAGCCGGGAAAACCCCGGTGTCGCGATCGAGTCACGACACGGACGGAGCCGGCGGCTGAAAGGAGCTGTGCGGTTCGGCCAGGCGAAGGGAGGCTCGTGAAGCGAAGGACGGATACGATATGGTGGCGGTGACCCGGATCGAACGGGTGACCCGCGGCTTATGAGTCCGCTGCTCT
>CAZXRB010000099.1:0-11904 GCA_964642845.1 uncultured Nitrospira sp. | reverse complement strand
TTTCCATTGCGGAGGGCTGGATCTTTATCCAACCCACACGAAAGCCTGAAGAGCCAATAGTTTTGGCGCCCCCCACCGCGCGCAACGGAGGGCACCGGGGGATGGATGGAGCGAGCACGGTGGGGCTGTTCGCCGCGCCAGGACCCGCATCATGGCTCCTCGACGCCGAAATTATTTTCGGATCGAGGCTAGAAGACCGAGAACTTGAAATACTTTTTCGGATTCTTCTTCACGTCCGCGACGAATTCTTCCACTTCGGTCAGCAGCTTGTCCGCTCGCGTATACAAGTCGTCGCGCGTCACCAGTTTGCCGACCGTGCCTTCCCCGCGCTCGACCCTGGCGAGCAGCACCTCCCCCCGCGTGGTCAAGTCTTCGATCTTGGCGTAGAGCGCCGGGTCGGCCAGCTTGGCCAGCGTGCCGTTCTGATTGTTGAGCCGGGCCGCCAGGTCGTTGAGCGCGGTGACGGCCTGTGTGGCTCGCGCATAGAGCTCCTGGTCCGCGACCAGCCTGCCGACCGTGCCTTCTCCGCGTTCCACCTTGCCGAGGATGGCGAGACTCTTGTCCGAGACTTGACCCAGCTTGTCGATGGCGGCGCGCGAACGGTCGTACAGCTCGGGATCGTTGATGAGCTTGCCGGTGGTGCCCTGGCCTTTCGTAATCGCCGAGAGGGCGGCTTGGATCTGATCCAGCGCCTCGTTCACCCTGTCGATGGTGCTGGTGGCATTTGTCGCCAGGTGGCTGATGTCCGATTCCGCGCTGCCGACGAGCGTACTGCCCACCGGAAGCGGCGGGAGCGTGGCGGTGCCGGGAAGCACTTCGAGGTACTTGTCGCCGAGCAAGCCCAGGGCTCTGATTCGTATAGAAGCGTCTTGGCGGATGTGGGCCGCGACGTGGATGCGCACCGTGAAGGTGATTTCCACCTGGGGGGTGCGCTGCGCAATGGCGATCGCGTGGACATTGCCGATATCCACGCCGTTCATCCGGACGGGGCTGCCGATCTTCAATCCCTGCGTGTGATCGACCACGGCGCGGAACGTCGCCTTCCGGCCGATGAGGCCCATGCCTTCCTCCAAGTTCAGAATCACGGCGGACAGGATGGCGAGCGCCACCACGATCAACGCGCCGACCTTGACACGGGCCCACGTCAGTTGGGTGCTTCGGCTCATCGGATGCTCCGTTCAGCGCGATCCATTACTGCGAGATGCGGTGGGGCAACTGATTCCATTCCTCCTGGGGCAGCGACGTCGGGTCCAGAAACCCCCGAATGGCGGCGTCCTGCTGGCCGGCCAATTCCTGCGGCGAGCCGGCAAAGACCATGCGTCCCTTTTGAATCATCACCACGTGGTCCGCCACGCGGAACGCCAAATCCAAATCGTGCGTGACCACGATCTGCGTCTCGCCCTTGGCCTTGAGCTGGAGAATCAGGTGGCCGATGGCGAACGCGTTGACCGGGTCGAGGCCGGCCGTCGGTTCGTCGTAGAGCAGCAGCGGCGCGCCGCTGGCGAGGGCGCGGGCGATGCCGACGCGTTTCCGCATGCCGCCGCTCAGATCGCCGGGCATTTTGTCGATGACGTCTTCCAAGCCGACGAACTGCAGACTTTGCCGGACAATCTGCTCGATCTGTTCGTCGGAGAGGCGGCCTTCCTCCCAGAGCCGATAGCCCACGTTTTCGCGGACGGAAAGGGAGTCGAACAGGGCCGCGCTTTGGAAGACCATCGCCATGTTGCGCCGGATGCACGTCAATTCGCGGTCGGACAGCCGGCTGATGTCCTGGCCTGCCACGGTCACGGTGCCCTGGTCCGGTTTGAAGAGGCCCAGGATCAAGCGCAAGATTGTCGTCTTGCCGGAGCCGCTCCCGCCGACGATCACCGTCGTCTCTCCCTCGGCCACGTCAAAGGAGATGTCCTGCAAGACCTGTTTCCCGTCGAGAGTGAGGGACACATGCCGCAGGCTCACGAGAGGACGGACGGCGGTGGTCGCGGTGGTCATGGGATGGCCATGAAAATCTTGGTGATGAAAAAGTCGCTGGCCAAAATCAGGATCGACGCCGACACCATGGACTGGGTCGTGGACGTGCCGACGCCGACCGTCCCACCTTTCGTCGAAAAACCCGCATAGCAGCCCACCATGGCGATGAGGCTGCCGAACACCAGCGGTTTCACCAGGCCGAGCACCAGGTCGCGCGCATGAATGGCTTCATACGCCCAGGTCCAATAGAAATAGGAATCGATGCCCAAATACAGCCGCGCGACGAGCCAGCCGCCCAGGATGGCGATGGCGTCGGCCACGATCGTGAGGAGCGGAATCATGACGACACAGGCGATCAGACGGGTGGTGGCGAGCTTGTGCACGGGATCGGTGCCTTCGGCTTTCAACGCATCGATTTGCTCCGTGACGGTCATGGAGGCCAGCTCCGAGGCAATGCCGGTTCCCACGCGTCCGGCGATCATGAGCGCCGCAAGCACGGGGCCGAGCTCGCGCACGACGGAGGTGCTGATGAGACGCGAGACATAAATGGTCGCTCCATAGGGCTCCAACTGGACGGCCCCTTGCAGGGCGAGCACCATCCCGGTGAACAGGCCGGTCAAGATCACGATGAACAGGGACCCCACGCCGATGCGGTCCATCTGGATGATGGTTTCCTGCACGTAAAAGGGCCGCCGAAACAGATTGAGCAGGGTGCGGAGACAGAGCTCGGCAAACTCCTGGACCACCAGGAGGGCGTTCAAGAGGGCGTCTTTCGGATGGAACACCTGGGTCATGGAGGACTTCTGACCGGTACACTGCGCGTGGAGCCGTCAGCAATCCTTGGCCATTATAGGGAAGAGCAGGGGACAGGACAACGAGTCGCGCAAACCCTGCAGGGCTTTCTATGTCTGGCGGTACAGGCGCGGGACGCGGAGACCGATGCCGCACAGGACTTCATAGGGAATCGTACCGGCCCAGGTCGCCACGTCGGCGGCGGTGATACGCGCACGACCTTGGCTGCCGATCAGGACGACGTCATCTCCCACCGACACCTCCGGGATCGACGTGACGTCCACCATCACCATGTCCATACAGACCAGGCCGACAATGGGGGCGCGCCGGCCGCGAATCAAGACCTGGCCGACGTTCGACAGCCGCCGGCTGAGGCCGTCCGCGTAGCCGATCGGCAATACGGCGATGCGGGTGGGTCGCCGGGCGATGAACGTGCCGTTGTAGCTCACCGTGCGTCCAGCCGGGATGATTTTCAGCTGTGCGACACGGCTGTGCAGCGAGAGGACCGGCTGCAATTCCGGGACTGCCACGGTGCCCGGCAGGGTGTGGTAGCCGTACAGCATGATGCCGGGGCGCACGAGCGAGAACTGCGCTTGAGGAAAGCGGACGGCGCCACCGCTGTTGGCCGCATGGACGAGGGGAATCCGGAATCCGGCGCGTTTGATTCGATCCAGGGCCTCGTTAAACAGAGCCAACTGCTGTTCCGTCGACGCGGTCGCATCGCCGTCCGTGTCGGCCAAGTGCGTCATCACGCCCTCGCAGTGAAGGAGGCCGGGGAAGGAGGGCTCCGCGAGGAGCCGTCCCAGGTCTTCCAAGGACAGCCCCAGACGCCCCATCCCCGTGTCCACCTTCACATGGACGGGGTAGGGGGTCCCCAGCGAGGCAGCGGCCTGCGCCAGCGGTGCCAGCAGCGCAAGGTCGCTCAGAACGGGGGTCAACTGGTGCGCCAGCAGGTCGGGAATCTGTTCGTGAAACAAGGGGCCCAGGACGACGATGGGGATCCCGATACCGGCTTCCCGCAGGATGATCCCTTCCTCGGGAGACACCACGGCCACGCGGGTCACGCCCTGCCGGATCAGGGCCTTGGTCGTCTCCACCGCGCCGTGCCCGTAGGCGTTCGCCTTGACGACCGCCATCACGTCGCAGGTCGGGGCGAGCCGGCGGCGGAACTGCGTCAGATTGTGGACGAGGGCATTCAGATCGACGGAGGCGAACGTGGGCGAGAACGTCACTGTGGTCGGCACGCAGGTGAACAGGCCGGGAAGCGTCGCTCACACTTCCATGATTTCCTGTTCCTTTTTTTTGATGATCTCGTCGATCTTGTGGCCGTATTGATCGGTGAGTTTTTGGGTTTCCTGCTCGGCTTTGCGCAGTTCGTCCTCGGTGAGCTTCGCATCTTTTTGGAGTTTCTTCAACTCTTCGTTCGCATCCCGCCGGAAGCCGCGGATCTGCACTTTGGTTTCCTCGCCGTGCTTCTTGCAGATCTTCGTCAATTCCTTCCGGCGCTCTTCGGTCAGCGGCGGGAGCGGCACGCGGATGATCTTTCCGTCGTTCGACGGCGTTACGCCGAGACCGGAGGTCGCCAAGGCTTTTTCGATTTCCTTGATCATCTGCGGTTCCCACGGCTGAATGGTGATCAGGCGCGCCTCGGGGGTCGAAATGTTCGAGATCTGCTTCAGCGGCGTCATGGTGCCGTAATAATCCACGCGGATGCCGTCGAGCAGGGCGACGGAGGCGCGGCCGGTCCGCAGGCCGGCCAGATCCCGCTTGAGGTGTTCGATGGCCTGTTCCATCTGACTGGCGAGCTTGTGTGTGATAGGAGCGGCGTTGGACATGGGAGACTCCGTGTGCGGGTCAGCGGCTGCCGACAGTCACCAGGGTTCCAATCGGCTCGCCCATGGCGACCCGCTTAAAGTTGCCCTTGACCTTCAAGTTGAAGACGATCAAGGGCAGGTTGTTGTCCATGCAGAGGCTGATTGCCGTGGAATCCATGACCTTCAGGTTCTGGCTCAAGATCGACATGAACGGTATATCAGTATACTTCTTGGCGGTGGGATTCTTCATCGGGTCGGCGTCATAAATGCCGTCGACCTTCGTGCCCTTCATAATCACCTGGGCGCCGATCTCCATCGCCCGCAGAGCGGCCGCCGTATCGGTGGAAAAGTACGGATTGCCGGTTCCGCCGGCGAAGATGACCACGCGTTTTTTCTCGAGATGGCGGATCGCCCGGCGGCGGATGTAGCCCTCCGCCAGTTGGCGCATTTCGATGGCGGACTGGACGCGCGTCATGACGCCGATGCGCTCGAGCGCGTTCTGCAGCGCCAGGGCGTTCAGCACGGTCGCCAGCATGCCCATGTAGTCGGCCGAGGCGCGCTCCATGCCGGACGCGCTCGCGGCGATGCCGCGGAAGATGTTGCCCCCGCCGATGACGATGGCGACTTGCACGTCGAGGGCGACGACGGAGGCGATTTCCTCTGCGAGGCCTTCGAGGATGGAGGGTTGGATGCCGTAACCCTGCTCACCGGCCAACATCTCCCCGCTGACCTTCAGAAGGAGGCGCCGGTATTTCGCAGAGCTCATGCTTCGCCTAGTTGATAGCGGGTGAAGCGGCGAACGTTCATGTTTTCGCCGATCTTGGCGATCTTTTGGGCCAGCAAGTCCTTGACGGTCACGGCCGGGTCCTTGATGAAGGCCTGCTCCATCAGACAGCTTTCCTGGAAGAACTTCTCGAGTTTGCCTTCCACGATCTTCGGCCACGCAGCCGGCGGCTTGCCCATTTCCCTGGCTTGGCCTTCGTAGATGGCCCGTTCCTTCGCCACGACGTCGGCGGGGACGTCTTCCCGCCGGACGAACGACGGTTTTGCGGCGGCCACTTGGAGCGCCAGGTCGTTGACGAAGGCCTTGAACTCCTCGTTGCGGGCGACAAAGTCCGTTTCACAATTCACTTCGATGAGCACGCCGATCTTGCCGCCCATGTGAATGTAGGCATGGACGAGCCCTTGGTTGGTTTCACGGCCGGCCTTCTTGGCCGCCGCCGCCAACCCCTTTTGCCGCAAGTAGTCGACGGCCTTCTCGATGTCGTTGCCGTTTTCAGCCAGCGCTTTCTGGCAATCCAGAATCCCGGCGCCGGTTTTTTCTCGAAGCTCTTTGACTAGCTGACTGGTGCTTACTGCCATGGTTCGTGATCCTTCACCGATTGAATGAGAGACGGGTGGACGAGAAAGGGCCGGCGTCTACGAGGCGGGGGCGCCTTCCAGACTCAGGGTCGACTGCTTGTCTCCCGCCGCGGGCGCCGCCTGGAATTCCGCTTCCTCGCGTTGCGCCTTCAGATGCGCGCCCTCGATGCAGGCGTCGGCGATCTTGGAGGTGATCAGCTTGATGGAGCGGATCGCATCGTCGTTGCCGGGAATCGGGTAGGCGATGTGATCGGGATCGCAGTTGCTGTCCACGATGGCGATGACCGGGATGTCCAGCCGGTTGGCTTCCTGCACGGCGATCTTTTCCACGCGCGTGTCCAGCACGAAGACGGCGCCGGGCAAACTCCGCATGTTCTTGATGCCGGACAGGTACTTCTGCAGCTTGGTAATCTCCTTCTGCATCTGCCCGATTTCTTTCTTCGTGAGCCCATGCTCGCTGGGATTCAGCAGCGTGGCTTCCATTTTCTTCATCTTGTCGATGCTGCGCCGGATGGTCTGGAAGTTGGTCAGCATGCCTCCCAGCCAGCGCTGATTGACGAAAAACATGTTGGCGCGCTTGGCC
This sequence comes from uncultured Nitrospira sp., assembly GCA_964642845.1. Classification (GTDB taxonomy): domain Bacteria; phylum Nitrospirota; class Nitrospiria; order Nitrospirales; family Nitrospiraceae; genus Nitrospira_D. The sequence continues at coordinate 5,385 of CAZXRB010000099.1, read as the reverse complement.
TCTTCCTCCAAAATGTCCGCCGCCTGGCGTTTCGTCCCGACGAAAAGCACGGATTCTCCCGACGCGACCGTGTCGCGGACGAAGGCATAGGCCTGGTCCATGCGGGTGACGGTTTGCTGGAGATCGATGATATAGATGCCGTTCCGTTCGCCGAAGAGAAACTTTTTCATCTTCGGATTCCAGCGGTTCGTCTGGTGGCCGAAATGCACCCCGGCTTCCAACAGTTCCTTGATCGACACCACTCCCATGCCTTCACCTCCTCTCAAGGCCTGCAGAGCGTCCGCAGTGCGGACGAGGAGACCACCGTCTCCTTATTCTCAAGCCAAGCAGCGTTCGTACGCTGATGTGGATTTGATAGAAATGATCCGGCTTGCACAGGCAAACCGGGCTCTCTCGTCGGGCCCCAAAGCCGTGGCACGCTATCACAGTCCAAAGTCCTTTTCAAGACAGGACCGGACCTTTCCCGCCGTCAGGACCGATAGCTCGCGTTGATCCGCACGTAATCGTATGAGAGGTCGGTCGTCCACATATGGGCCTTGGCCCGTCCCTGGCCCAAATGCACCGAAATGGTGAATTCCTTCCGCTTGAAGACCGCCGCGATCCTGCGCTCGGCCGCCGGGCCGGTGCCGACTCCGCCTTTCACCATTGTCACGCCGTCGAACCGGACCGACACTTTGGATGGATCGATCGGCACGCCGGCCCGGCCGATCGCACCCATGACGCGTCCCCAATTCGCGTCTTCGCCGAAGAGCGCGGTTTTCACCAGATTCGACGTGGCGATCGTGGCGGCCACCTGCTTTGCCGCCGCGGGGGTGGCGGCACCGCCGACCTCGATCTTCACGACCTTGGTGACGCCTTCGCCGTCTCGGCAGATGGCCAAGGCCAGGGTCTGGCAGGCCTCCGCCAACAGCCGTTCAAATTGCCGGGAGGCCGGGGTGCCCGGGCGGATGAGGCGATTGTGCGCCAGGCCGTTGGCGAGGCATAGCACCGTATCGTTCGTGCTGGTGTCACCGTCCACCGTGATGCAGTTGAAGGTCTGTTCGACCGCCGATGTGAGCGCATGTTGCAACGCCGCCGGCGCGATGGCGGCATCAGTGGTGAAATAAGCCAGCATGGTGGCCATGTTGGGATGGATCATGCCGGAGCCTTTCGCCATGCCGCCGATGGTGACCAGGCGGCCGCCGATCCTGCCTCGTATTGCGGTGGTCTTCGGCCGAAGATCGGTGGTCAGAATCGCTTGGGCTGCAGCGGCTCCTCCCTCGACACTGAGGCCGGACACCAAGGCAGGAATGCCGGCCACGATGCGATCGACGGGCAGCGCACGGCCGATCACGCCCGTGGAGCCGACGAAGACTTCCCGCGTCGAGACACGGAGATATTTCGCCACCGTGGAGGCCATCGTCTTGGCGGCCGCGAGGCCCGCCGCGCCGGTGCAGGCGTTGGCATTGCCGCTGTTGACGATAATCGCTCGGCCCCGCCGCGCTTGGAGATGTATGCGATCCAGGATGACCGGCGCCGCGACGACGCGGTTCCTTGTAAAGACGCCGGCGATCGGACCGCTCACGTCCGACACCACTAAGGCGAGGTCCAATATGCCAGGCTTCTTGATGCCGCAGTGCAGGCCCGCCGCGCGAAATCCTGCCGGCGCGGTCACACCGAGCGGTTGGTTCTTCTGTTGGGAAGTCGAGGCCTTCATGTGTACTTGGGAAGTCTGAGGCGGGAACGTTGCGATTTCTGTCAGGGATAGCTGCCGGGCGCGGTCAACCCGGTCTCTTCGGGGAGCCCCATCATGAGGTTCATTGCTTGAATGGCTTGGCCCGCCGCTCCCTTCACCAGGTTGTCCACGGCGGCGACGGTGACCACCCATCCGGCGCGCGCGTCCGCATAGACGCCGAGGTCGCAGTAATTGGACCCTTTGACGTAGCGCGGATTGGGCACCGGCTCGTCGAACAGTCTGACGAATCGCGCCTCCTTATAGAAGTCGCGATACAGTGCCCGCAGCTCCGGCAGCGGCACGGGGCGCGTCAGCCTGCAATAAGCGGTGCTCAAGATGCCGCGGTTCATGGGCACCAGATGCGGCGTAAAGGCCACCGTGACCCGTCCCGGACTGCCGAGGAGCGCCGACAATTCCTGTTCGATCTCGGGAAGATGGCGGTGCCGGCCGATCTTGTAGGGCTCGAGCGATTCGTGCGCTTCGGGAAAATGGTAAGGCAGGGCCGGACTGCGGCCGGCGCCGGAAATGCCGGATTTGGCGTCGATGACGATCGTGTCCGGTAGCAGCAAGTTGTTCGAGACCAAGGGCGCCAACTGGAGAATGGCCGCCGTGGGATAACAGCCGGGGGAGGCGACGAGCCGCGCCGTCCTGATCGCGTTTCGGTGGAGTTCCGGCAGCCCGTACACCGCCTCGTTGAGCAGGTCCCGATGTCCGTGCGGCGCCTGGTACCACTCTTCATAGACCGCCGCATCTTTGAGCCGGTAATCGGCGCTCAAGTCGACGACGAGCTTGCCCGCCTTCAGGCACAGGGCCACCGGTTCCTGCGAAGTCGTATGGGGCAGGGCCAGAAAGACGGCGTCGGCGCGATCGGCGAGCGCCTGCGGGGCGAGCGCTTCGAACCTGTGCGGCACGATGCCCGTGAGGCTGGGAAACACCGAGGCCACGGGAAGCCCCGCCGATTTCTCCGACGTGACGGCGGTCACGTCGTAGGCGGGATGGGCGGCGGCCAGGCGAAGCAATTCCGCTCCGGCATAGCCGCTGGCTCCGGCGATGGCGATTCGATAGGTTTTCATGGTCCGTCCGACCTGACTGTCGATCCAAGTGGACACAAAAAAGGGAAGGCTCCAGGAGCCTTCCCTTTGGGCTGCTGGTGGCTCCCGTGGCCTAGCGCTTCGAGTACTGGAAGCGTTTACGTGCGCCCTTCTGGCCGTACTTCTTGCGTTCCTTCACGCGAGAATCGCGAGTCAGGAGACCTTCCTTCTTCAACGGACTGCGCACGGCGGGGCTCATGGCGACGAGGGCCCGCGCGATGGCGTGCCGCAATGCCCCGGCCTGGCCGGTCGGACCGCCGCCGTAGACCGTGGCCTTGATGGAATACTTGCCGGTCGCCCCCGCCATTTCCAGAGGCAATTGAATGATTTGCCTCAAGGTCAGCCGAGGAAAGGCCTTCTCCAGCGGCTGCTCGTTCACGGTGATGTCGCCGGCCGTGCCGGTCACCCACGCTCTCGCCACCGCGCACTTCCGTCGCCCCGTTGCATACTGTGTCACTGCTGCCATGCCACTACGCCTCCTCGTTGATAAATGAATTTACAGAGCGATCGGTTGCGGCCGTTGCGCCTGATGCGGGTGATCCGGGCCGACGTACACGCGGAGCTTCTTGGCCATATGGTTGCCGAGCGGATTCTTGGGCAGCATCCCCTCGATCGCTCGCGTCAGGAGTTCCGTGGGATCTTTCCGGAACAGGTGCTCGGCGGTGGCGGTCTTGAGCCCGCCGGGGTAGCCGGTATGGTGCCGGTACAATTTCGTCTCCATCTTATTGCCCGTCAACCGGATTTTTTCGGCGTTGACGATCACCACATGGTCGCCCATGTCCACGTGGGGCGTGAATGTCGGCCGGTGCTTTCCCCGTAAAATGGCCGCCACGCGGGCCGCGAGCCGCCCCAGGGTTTTCCCTTCCGCGTTCACCAGATGCCAGGTTTCTTTCACCGCCGCCGGCTTTTCCACATACGTCGTCGTCATCGTCGCTCTCCGCTCCTCGCAAAATAGACAGGTTTGGTCGTCCGAGAGTTACACTTCCTGGGTGCCGATGTTCTTCGTCTCGAGCTTGGTCAGCCAGGCATCCAGGTTCTGGCCGCTGCGGCGTTTCCAGACGTCCTGCGTCACATAGATGGGGGCATGGGTGCGCAGCGCTAAGGCGATGGCATCGCTGGGTCTCGCGTCAATGGTTCGTACGACGCCTTTGTTTTCCAGATAGACGGAGGCGTAGTACGTGCTGCTTTTCACGTCGGTCAGGACCACGCGGGCGGTCTTGATGCCGAAATGCTCGCCGAAGCTCTTGATCAAGTCGTGGCTCATGGGCCGCGGGGTGACCGTGGTGTCGAGCGCGCGGCGGATGGCCTCGCCTTCGGGGGCGCCGACCCAGATCATGAAGGTTTCCGGCCCGCCGTCCGCGCGGGTCAGCACCACGATCCTCGTGTCCGTATTCGCGTCTTCGACGACACGATTCACGGTGAGTTCGATCAAGGGTTCGGGGGTCGGTGTGTCGCCCATGTCCTGCGTCCCAATCAGGAGTCCAATTTCCCGAAATCTTCCGGCTTCAAATTCTCCAGCCACTGCTCCAACTCTTCCGAGCTTTGTTTGCGGATGACCGATTCGCTCGCGAAGATCGGCGCCTGGGACCGCAGAGCCAGCGCAATGGCGTCGCTGGGCCGTGAATCGACGGTGTATTCCGAGTCTTCGTACATCAAGTGTATCTTCGCGAAATAGGTGTTTTCGTTCAAATCGGTAATGACGACGCTGATGACCTTCGCATTGAACGCATCCAGGTACGCCTTCATGAAATCGTGCGTCATCGGACGGGGAGGCGCCACGTTCTCCAGCGCCAAGCTGATCGAGCTGGCTTCCGACTTGCCGACCCAAATGGGCAGCATTTCGGCCTGGTCCTCGTCCCGCAAGATCACGATATAGGCGTTGTTGTAGGGGTCGAACATCAACCCCTTGACTTGCATCTGGGTAATCATGACGACACGACCGCCTCTCGCAACGCATCGGTGGGATCGGCGGGCTTGGGATGGACGACTCTAGCACTCCTAAAAAGGCGATGTCAACGAAGACGGCGAGAAGAAAGAGAGTTTTGCCCGTGCGCGGAAGGTCCCTCTGAGCCTCGTCGCAGCGTCGTCAGCCGTCACGTGCTCGGAGGGCGGTAGTTCTCGGCGATCTTCGACGTGTCGGCTTGTTCGCCGAGCTTCAGGAAGGCTTTCATCTGCTTCCGCACAAGCTCGCGGCCGCTCTCGTCGCCGAGATTCACCTGATATTCATTGATGACCATGACCCGCATCGCCTCCCATTTTTTCCAACAGGCGGTGCAAACCTTCGCTTTGACTTCGGATTCCAGCTTGCCCAAGAAGAGCGGAGCGGTGATCGCTTCGCCCGTTTGTCCGCACGTCACGCACGCTACTTCAGCCATATCCGCGCTACTCCTTTGATTTGCCCAACCACGCCGCGAGCACACGACCGGGGCGCATTCTAACAGAGCGTTCACGGTCATGAAAAGTGCTGCGGCATGATTGACCGGGCCAGGGCGTCGTGTTAGAACTACCACCCCTCTGCGGAGGGCTGGCCCGGATGGCGGAACTGGCAGACGCGCCGGACTCAAAATCCGGTTCTCGCAA
>CAZXRB010000098.1:3853-12130 GCA_964642845.1 uncultured Nitrospira sp. | reverse complement strand
CGCCCATCGTGATCGCGGGCTCCCGCCGCCCGCAGCCGGCGCTCCAGATCGCGCAGGTCTCCGTCGCGTCCGTCAAGGCGCTCGATTTCGAGCTCGCGAAACCGCTGGATGACGGTCCCCTTCGTGATGACGGCCACGTGATCGACCGTCACGTCGGCATGCCGGCCGGCGCCGAGCGGCGCTCGGATGCCCGTGCGCCATACGCGCAACGTGGCCACCGGCGCCAGGGCTCTGTCGTCCACGTGAACCACCAGCAACTCCATCAGGTCGCGTGGCGGAACGGTGTGCCGGCCGGGCAGCTCGACCTCCTGGCGGGCGTTCAGCACGGGCAGCTTGAGCTGCCAGGCCTGTTTCCCGCGCTCCGTGCGATGGCGCAGGGTGATGCCGCCGTGTGCGAGATCGTATTGAGGGGTGTCGTAATAGATGGAGGTCAGTAACCGCTTCGGCAGCGGAGTTCCGGGCAGGCGAGGGAGGCGAAAATCAGCGTCGATGGACAGCTTGATCTCGTACTCCACGGTGGAGCGCACTGCGGAGGAAGGCGAGCCGAGCCTACGGAGCGGGACAGGATTCACGCGACAACGCTGTCTCCGGTGGACTGATCACGCGCAGCATAGTCTTTTTCGCTGGCCAATGTCATCGGCTGCGGCCGGCCCGACCGGGAGGCAGCCGGTCCGCAATCCTGCGCGACCGACGCGCATGGTTCAACGCCGCGCTAGAAATGATAGGCGATGCCTCCGACGACATGAAAAATGCTGTAGGTTCCGCTCAGGCCGAAGACGGGATCGAAGCTGCTGATATTGGCGAGATTGTACCGGCCTTCCACGAACAGACCCCATTCGTCGGAAACCAACAGCTTAAGGCCTGTCAACACGTTCAGGCCTGGCACGATCTGACGGCCGCTGCCGAAGGTGCCGCCGCTGGACGACTGGAAATAGAACGCCCCGGCGCCGACGCCGGCATAGGGCTGAAGGAAGTCTCCCGGGTAGCGCACGATCACGTTCGCGCTCACGACGGTGACGCGCAGGGACGTTTCTTCCACGATGAGGCTGCCTTTGTTGTTCACTGTCTGAGGACAGCGGGTTCCCAGGTTAAAACATTCCGTCGTGTCGCCAGGGGCAAACGTGATGTCGTGCGCGGTGGAGACGGTCCCTCGCTTGATGTCCGGCGTGGAGGTGAACGCGTCCAGCTCCACGCCCAGCCAGGACAACCCCTGCTCGCTGAAGAAATACCCGGCTTTTGCCCCGAACAGCATGGAATTGGAGAGGGAAAGATCCGACGCCTTGAAATTCTGAGTGAGGGAATCACCAGTCAAGGGATTGAGGACGCTCGGGAACTGATTTTGGGCCAGACGCAAGCCATAATCCGGCATGGTCACGTCACGTAGTTTTCCGCCGGTGGTCAGCCCTCCGTACCCGGCGACATACCATTCAGCGAAGCCGGGCCGCGCGTCCACGAGACTTACGGCGACGATCAGGCTCAGGGCGAGGCGCAGAGCGTACGGGCATAGGGCGGAAAACAAGGGCTCCTCCTCCATGAACGGTGCGGACAAAAGCGGCGCGACAATAGCCTTGAGGGCGTGACGCGCTCGTTACCGGTACATTAACTTCCGGTTAATTCCGGCCCGGTGAGTCACGGTTGCATCGCGGTCTGCGGCGGTGCGGCTCCGTCGAAGAGACTCGGAACGATGTGCTTGAACGTGAGATATCCGCTTAGCGGATTTCGTAGGCCAACGTTTGGCGGGCACCGTGGCGGATGACGTCCACCTTGACGTTCTGTTCGAACTGCAGTTCCTGAAGCAGACGCAGCATCGTGCCTGGATCGGTGACGGATGTTCCGTTGATGCGCAGAATGACGTCGCGCTGCTCGATGCCCAATTGATCCAGGATGCTCTTCGGCTTGATGTCGATGATTTGCCAGCCGTCGAGCGTGCCGTTGTTCGTGAGATCGTAGTATGGCATGGCTCGAGCTTCGGTCAGCAGTTTCGACACGTCGGAAAGATTTTGCTTGAGCTGCCGGCGGTCGATGAGGAGGGGACCCGCCGGCCGCCTCGCGGGCGTGGCGATGGAGATGGGCACCGGCTTGGCGGCTCCGTCGTCCAGCGGCAGATACCCTTCTCGATTGCCTTGCCTGATCGTCACGCCGTTGCGGGTGATGATCGCCAGCCGGCCGAATCCATCGATCGTATCGTCAAGGAAGTACAAGGTCTGCTTGTGATCCGACAGGTGTTCGATGGCCGCCGAAGAGCGGCCTCCGTCGCGGATCGCGGTGCCGAGCAGTTTGAGTTTTCCCGCCAGCTCGATCGGCGGGGCCGGCGGCGCACTCTCTCCTCCGTCTTCCTCCGCGACGGCCGGTGCGACGGGAACGACGAAGAGCCCTGAGGTCAGAATCACCTTGGCCATCTCCTTGGGATCCGGACGCGCATCGGGCGGCGGGACGGCTTGCGCGTCGCGTGGCGCGGCGGACTCGACTTGCACGGGCAAGAGGGCGTGCGACACGTAGGCGTTGAGCGCATGCGCGATAAACCAACAGCCGAAGGCGAGCGTACAGGCCAGCGCCGTTTTTCGAAAGTTCATGCCGATGATCTTTGAGGGCCACACAGTGACGCGCACTCTAGCCGCGCGAGCGTGAAGAGACAAGATGCCGGCGGGCGGTTTCAGGAGAACTAACAGAAGCCAAATGTCTCGGTAACGCCGCCGTAACACCCCGCCGATACAACTCCCTTCCAGGATAGGGCAGCTCGTGAGGATTCTGTGACCGCCGATGCGGAAGGCCGGTGAGCCCCTCACGTTCCGACACGTAGGCGTCATCCACCGTCATCGGCGAGACCCGTTACGAGGCACGGCGAGAGAGGCCGCTGGTCTAAAGTTCCTGTACGAGCCATGAGCAGCCCTGTCATCCGGTTCTCCTTCGTGGTGTGTGCGGCGATGGCCTGCGGTCTCCTGAGCAGCGAAGCGTGGTGGCGTGGTCCCGTGGCGGCCGCGCAGGAGCCGGCTGCATCTGGAGAGCGAAGGGCTGAACCGGCCGCGCCTCAGCAGGAAGCCGTGGGATTCACCATCAAAGAATTCGTCGTGGAAGGCAGCACCTTGCTGCCTCCATCGAAGATCGACGAGATCACCGGCAAATATAGGGGGCCCGGCAAGCAGATGGCCGACTTGGAGCGCGCCAGGGCCGAATTGGAGAAGGCGTACCAAGCGTTGGGATTCCCGACCATCATCGTGAGCATCCCGGAGCAGACGATCGAAGAGGGCACGGTGCGGTTCCAGGTCATCGAGGGGCGGTTGTACGACATCCGGGTCACCGGCAACGAGCATTATCCTCGCTGGCAAATCCTCGACAAGTTGCCGTCGGTCCGCGTGGGCAAGTTGCTGGAAGAGAAGCAACTGGTCAAGGAACTGGACGCGGTGAACGCCAATCCCGATCTCAAGGTCACGCCGGTGCTCAAGGCGGGCACCGAGCCCGGCACGGTGGACCTGGAATTGAAGGTCAAGGATCGCTTGCCTTTCCATGCGAAGATCACGTCGGACAACAAGGGACCCTTCACCACGCCGGCTCACCGGCTCACCGTCGAAGGCTCCTATACGAACCTCTGGCAGGCCGATCATATCCTGTCGCTCCAAACGACGCAGACGCCCACCGATTGGGGGGCGGTGCAAGGCTATTCGGCGACCTACGTGGCGCCGATTTCCGGGCCCCAGCATGCGCTGGCGGTGTACGCGTCAAAAGTGGTCAGTCAGTCGATTCTTGGCGGCACGTCCCTGGCGATCAGCCCGGGCGATGTGTCGGTGGCGGGCAACGCGACCGTCGCCGGCCTGCGCTACTTTTTCCCGATCTTCGAGGGCGGCGCGTTGACCCATACCATCACGCTCGGCGCGGACTACAAGCGATTGGAAAAGACCGAAGCCACATTCCCCGGCACGCTCGGCACGGCGGTGGTGTTGAGTCCCATTCAGTACACCCCCGTGTCGCTCGGGTATTCAGCCGTGCATCCCGATTCCTACGGCGTCACGCTGCTGTCCGCGACCGCGAAAGGCTACTGGCCCGTCATTCCGGGCGGGAAGAGAGAAGACTTCGCCGGCGATCCGAACGATCCGTTCAACAAGCCGGGCAACCGGGCCGGCGCGACGGGAAAATTCTTCGTGCTGCAAGCGACGTTTGATCGAGCCCAGCCCTTGCCGTGGGGATTCAACCTGGCGCTGCACGCCGACGGGCAATGGGCGAACGAGCCGCTGGTGCCGGCCGAGCAATACTTTGCGGGGGGCATGGACTCGGTCCGGGGCTATATCCAGAGCGAATCGATCGGCGATCATGCAGTGCGGGGACGCGCCGAGATCACGTCGCCAGGCTTGATCGACATCCCGATCGATTGGATCTGGCAGCGCCGGCGATCATCCGAAGTCAAGGTCGAGTGGAAGATCGCGGCGTTCTATGACACGGCCAATCTGTGGATCGCGCGGGCGCCGGCGGGGCAACGCAACGAGTTCCGCCTGGAAGGCGTGGGCGCGGGGCTGCGGGCGAAGCTGGTCCCCTACAACCTGACGTTCCACTTCGACCAGGGCTACGCCCTGCGGGATGCCACGGCGACGAGACGCGGAGATTCGTTCGCGCATTTCATGCTGTCGTTGGCCTATTGAACGAGAGAGGCCGTTATGAGAGCCACCGTCTATACCGTGACCGGACATCTGACCGTGGACGGCAAGAAACTGAAGCGGACTTTGCGTGCCTGGGCGCGCGTGGGCCGGCATCTCTTGATCGGAGCCCTCGTCGTCAGCATTCTCTTTCCCGTCCCTGCCTTCCGAGAGGCATGGGCCAATCCCGTGAACCCCGCCGTGGTCGCCGGCGAGGCGACGGTCGCGGGCCTCGGGACGGACCGCGTGACCATCCAGCAGGCGTCTTCACACGCCATCATCCACTGGGGGCAGTTCAACATCGCGCCGAATGAAGTGACGAGCTTTTTGCAGCCGGTGGGCGGAATCGCGCTCAATCGGATCTTCGACGCCCACGCCAGCATGATCGACGGCATGCTGAACGCCACGGGCACCGTCATTCTGCTCAACCCGAACGGCGTCCTGTTCGGCCGCAACGCCCAGGTGAACGTCGGCGGGCTGGTCGCCTCGACGCTGCACATGACCGACGCGGATTTTCTGGCGGGGCTCTACCGGTTCGGAGGCGCGTCCACGCATTTCGGCTTCGCCGAAACTTCGCTCGGGGGCATGGTGCGGAACGAGGGGCAGATCACGGCCGGACCGTTCGGCGCTTACCTGTTCGCGCACAACGTCGAGAACGCCGGCATCATCAAGAGCCCCGAGGGCCACATCGCGCTCGCGGCCGGCGCGAGCGCCTATCTGAGCAATCGTCCGGACGGGCGCGGCCTCTTCGTAGAAGTGCAGTCGCCCACCGGGCACGCCACGAATCTCAAAGATCTGATCGCGGATGCGGGACAAGTGAGCCTGTTCGGAAAGGTGGTCAACCAGTCGGGCCTCATCCAGGCCAACAGCATACGGGAAGTGAACGGGCGCGTCGAATTGATCGCCTCCGAGGCGGTGACCTTGGCCGACGGCAGCCGGATCGTGGCGAAGGGCGATGCGGCCAGCGTGTCGCGCGGCGGCACCGTCATCGCCAAGGCGGATCTGGCGACGGGCCGGACGGAGTTTCAGAACGGTGCGCTCATCGACGTGTCCGGCGGCGCGCAGGGGGGCCACGGCGGATTCATCGAGCTGAGCGCGAGCCAGGTAAGTTGGGAAGGCGCCTTCCGCGCCCATGCGCTGGCCGGTTATCGCGGCGGCAAGCTGCTCATTGATCCGGTGTTCAACGAACACAACCCCATTACCACGAGCGTGCTGAGCAGTTTCAGCGGCACCGGGCTCAACGACATCGAGTTTCAGTCGGCCGCCGGAACGGATCTCACTGTGACGGCGCGATTTGACTTGTCCGAATGGCTGTTGCCGGAGGGCCAATTCGGCACGTTGACCTTCAATGCCGGACGAAATCTTCTGTTCAACAACGCGAGCATCACCAACGGCGAGCGCGGGCAGGGCGCGGCTGGCAGCCGGTGGGATTACAAGCTCTTGGCCAACGAGCACATCGAAATCAGAGGATCGGTCATCTCGACGGGTTCAGGCGGGTCAATCACGGTAGAGGCCGGCCGCAGCCCGACGGCCTTTGGTGACGTCAAGTTCACACAGCTGAACACGACCTTGAGTGGACAGCCCATGCTGGAAACCTTTGCAGGTGGGGACATCTCGATTACGACCGATCGAGACCTCGTTGCTCCCAGCGGAGTGCTAAACAGCACCGTAACGGGAATCCGGCTGAACGAGTTTGGCAATCTTACCTTGAACGTCGGCAGGAATTTCCTCGGCGGCTTAGTAGGCAACCAACAGATTGGCCCAGGGTTCTTGCTTGGGAACGGTACCGCCAACGTTAATGTCGGCACCAATGTAGGAGCAGGTGCCGGCCAGCATCCGACCGGCGGTCATATCGGATGGGACGGCAATCCGAGCCCCCAGCCACTGTACGCCAACCTGACCGTGGGGGGAGGGAAGATCGACAGCGAGGGCAAGTTGATCGATTCCAACAAGACCGCCGTCAATGTGACTGCACCGGGGAACATCTATCTCGGGCTTGTACAGGACAGAGGATTGGTAGAAGACGTGTTCGGAACGGGAGATTTCTATGTCACGTCTCATCCGGATAGCAGCGTGTCACTGTTGTCAACGAAAGGCGATATTTTTCTGAACCCCCAGTTGGCTAATTCAGCCGGCGGAATCAATTTGGCGAGAAAGTTTTATCCGGCGTCATTCGATGCGCAAGCGCCTGAGGGGAAAATCGCGATCGAATCCGATCTCAACTTCTGGCCGTCCATCACGGGAAGGTTGAATTTCTTCGCCAAGCAAGACCTCGCGGGGACGGTGAGGAGCGTGGGGACGAGAAAGGACCCGCGCTATCAATTGGTCTTCGTGGGGGACAACGAAGCAACCGGAAGTTGGCAACTGCTGTTTCTGCCGACCGCATCGCAGGACCCTGCGTTGGGCCGGTTCATCGCCAGATCAGAGAGCCAATTGTCGCAAGCCACCATCAACAAGAAGCCAAGGGAGTCGGAGTTCACGGAGGCGCAGTGGCCATCCATTCCGCAGTTCTCGAACGCGCCCGTTGTGATCCTGCGGCAAGGGGATATCAAAGATCTGCAAGGCATTTTTTCAAACCAGGTAGGTTCGACTCAGCCGTTACCTCAGCGGGTCGATCCGAATCATCCGGTGCAGGACATTGCGCTCAAAAGCGAAACCGGCAGCATCTATTCCTTGGTCCTCAACCTGTTATCGCCCGTGTTCAAGAAAAAGGTCAGCGTGGAGGCGGCCAAGGACATCGGCACCATCGTGGATCCGGTCTCCGGTGCCCGAACCGGCGGAGAATTTACCCTGATTACCTCAATCCCTGAGGGCGTCACGGCCACCGTGGCCGCCGGCGGCAACATGGGATTCAGCCGGAACTGTCCCTCTTGTGTCGAAACCGGACTCGAGTTCTTCGGGAAGGGAGCGGCCAAGGTTCGAGTCGGATCGCTGGACGTCCAGGGCAATCCCGTCGTAGGAACTGGCCATCTCGATCTTGGCGATGGCCGCGGCGTCCAGCATCGCGTCAGCCTCGGTTCCGGAGAGGTCAGTCTACCCGGTTCGATCGATATCGCAGTGGGAAACGATATCTCGATGACCCAGACGCGCATCGTGAGCCACAACGGCGCGGATATTTGGATCCATGGGCTGGGCACGAAGCCGGCCCTGAATTCGGATGGCAGTGCCACCGATCAATTGGTGCAAGGCGTCATCGACCCCGTCTCGAAGGTGTTGCTGGTGGATGGGAAGCAGGTGAAGGTGGAAGGAGTCCCGCTCGTGCTTGACGGAAGCCAGCCGGTCGTTTCGCAGGCGACGGTGGTGCTGGATCGCCCCGGCGAGTTGATCGATGGCCAGCCTTTCACCCCGGTCTTCGTAAAAGGGAAGCCGGTCATCGTCGATGGCAAGATCGTGCTGTCGGTCGAGGGGCAGATCCAACTCGTGGACGCCGCCAAGGTGTCGATCGAGCAATCAACCGGCGGCAAACTGACGGTCGGCACGTTTGGGTCCAATCCGAATTCCGGGATTGTAACCATCCGCGGCGGCAATATCGATATCAAGACGAAGGGCGACGTGGACGTGTTCAAGTCGCGGATTGCGACGCTCACGGGCGGTAATATCTCCGTCTCTTCCGTCGAAGGGGAGATCAATGCGGGAAGCGGAGGGCGCAACG
>CAZXRB010000098.1:0-3799 GCA_964642845.1 uncultured Nitrospira sp. | reverse complement strand
GAGCGCCCCGGTTTCAGGAGTTCCTCGTTCCCGGCAGCGGCATCTTCACCCACCATGGAAGCGACCCGAAATTCCCGCTGAACTTCCCGAAGTTCGACACGCCGGAGATCACGGCGTTGAAGAGCGAGATTGTCAAGCAAAATTTCCTGGGCCGCAACACCGAGCCTCTGGAAAGTCAGCTGGCGCAAATGGTGGAGGCGCGAGAACCGGCCTTCCGCCAGATATTCGAGCAGTTCATCCGGCAGAATCCTGATAAAGGAAATCTGCCGCTGGAACTCGGCGACATTACCTTAAGGGCAGGCCGCGATCTGGTTGTGCCCTCGGCCGGTATCAGGGGAAGACGGATCAGAATTTTCGCCGGGCGTAATCTCGACTTGCAGGGCGGCACGATCGAAGGCGAGGTGCAGTTCGACGTCGAGGGCGCCGTGAAGGGAGATTTGTCCTCCTTTGTGGGAGCATTTTCGGGAACCGCCGCGATCGGCGGCAGCGTGAGCGGCGGCGCCAGCGCCGGTGGCTCGTCCCTGGGCGGCGGGTTGGCGGGAGTGACCGGCACGGTGTCCGCGACGGCCTCGGCCACGTCGAGCACGTCGGCCACGGCCTCGAAAACGGTCGAAAGCGTGCAGGAGAAGTCGACCGAATCGTCAACGCAGCAGGCCCGCGCCCAGGCGGAAAAGCAGGTCGCAGCCGGCAATGATGGCAAAGACGGAAAATCAAAAGGCTTGCAGGCAGTGAAAGTGAAGCGCGGCGTTGTGATCCAGGTCGATGTGAAGCCGCAAGCGCAACCAGCATCCGGCAGCTGATCGGAAAGGGGACAGGCACATGGATATGAGTTCGGGCGGCGTCGCGTTCGCATTGAGCCACGCGACATTGGAAGGCAAGATCACCATTTCCGTCCTACTGCTGTTTTCACTGGTGAGCTGGACCGTCATCATCAACAAGTTCCGTCAACTGGCGAAGGCCAAGAAGCGGAATGGTGTATTCCTGAGCTATTACTCTAAAGCCAAGAGCCCGCTGGTCATCTTCAACAAGGGGCCGATCAAGCAATTGCAAGGCTCGCCCATGTACGACCTGTATTACGGAGGTTGCGAGGAGCTCAAGGTGCAGCAGGAGAAATACGGCACCGACAAGGTCCCGCATCACGGCATGAGCGCCGTCCGCATCGCGCTGGAGCGGGTGCTCGGCGAATCCGCCGTGGGCTTGGAATCGGGCATGATTATTCTCGCGACCGCCATCTCTGGCGGGCCGTTCATTGGCTTGCTCGGCACGGTCTGGGGCGTGATGGACACCTTCTCCGGCATCGGCCGCGCGCAACAGGCGACGCTCACGACGATGGCGCCCGGGGTGGCGTCGGCGCTCATTGCGACCGTCGCGGGCCTGATGGTCGCGATCCCGTCCCTCTTTTGCTACAACTTCCTCGTCACCAAGATCAAAGCCTTGACGATGGAGATGGACAATTTCGCCGCGCATATCGAAACCGTCTTCATGACCGAGTACCTCCGCCCGAAAGATCAATTCGAAGCGGCAGAACAGGAGCTGGAGGAGATGCGCCCGCGCAGCGCCGCCTCCGAAGAAGGCGACACAATGGGCGCGGCAGCGCACTGAAGACGTGATGAGTGATGCGTGATGAGTGACCAGACCAGACAGACCCGATAGACCAGACAGACGAGACAGACCAGACAGACCAGACAGACCAGATAGACAAACCATGAGGCGCTTCTCCAAGAAATCCCACGGCGCGGTGGCGGACATCAATATTACGCCGTTGCTCGATTTGGCCTGGGTGCTGTTGGTCATTTTTATCATCACGACGACGGCCATGGTACAGGGCATCGAATTGAAGCTGCCGGAATCGACCCCGCACGAGACCGACATGGAAAGCAACACGCCGACGCTCTCGGTGAAAAAGAACGGCGACGTCTACATGGACGAGGAGAAGGTCAAGCTGAGCGAACTGGAGAAACTCATCCGCGATCTCAAGGCCGCCAAAGGCGGCAAGCTGCCTCTCGTATTGCGCGGCGATGCGGGTGTTGAATACAAACATGTCGTCGCGGTGTTGGATATTCTCCAGCGCATTCCGGTGGAAGACCTCGCCATTGCCACGAAACCTATTAATGAGTAACGTATCTCGTATCTCGTGAAGCGTACCTCGAAAGCGTGAAGTGCATCTCGTGAAGCGTCGTTCGCGAGCGAGATACGAGATACGCTTCACGAGATACGAAGGACGTTTTTGTGGGCGGCTACAAGGGTTTCGAAAAGAAAAAGAGTAAGCTCGGCACGACGCTGTTGATTGTCGGCCTGGTCCACGTCGGGATCGGGGCAGGTCTCTATTGGATATCGCAGACCGAGTGGGGCCAAAATCTCATCAAAGTCTACAAGCTCAACGCGTTCAAGAAGGAAGAGCCCCCGCCGCCGCCGGAGAAAGAACCGGAGCCCGAACCGGAACCGGAGCCTCCGAAGCCTGAGCCAAAGCCGCAAGAGGCGCCGCCACCCCCGCCCCCACAGGCGGAAGCGCCGCCGCCGCCGAAGGCGTCGGACGCGCCGGCCCCCGCGCCGCAGACAGCCGATCCCTTTGCCATTGGCAAGAGCCGCGGCCGGTTCGCCGGCTATTCAGACATTCTCACCGCGATGATTCAGGCCCAATACCACCAGCCGCCGTCGTTGCCGGACGATCTCGAGTATGCCGTGATGTGCGAACTCGTGCTCGACGAGCAAGGCCGGGTCCTGCAATACCGGCTGCTCAATTCCTCGGGCAGCCTCCTCTTCGATCAATCCGCCCTCGATGCCCTCGCGAAAGTGACGCAAGTGCGGCCGCCCCCCGAGGGCATGGACCGCGTGGTCATCGTGAAGTTCTTTCCGCCCGCATAGAGAAGCGCGCCTCTCACAGACCACGAGCAGGCACGGGATGCCGCTCCAGCAGGGATGAAGTCAGACGATTCCGAGAAAGACGGCAAGGGAGCGGTCGACGCGGACCATCACATCGTGATCGAGCGAGCCGATGGGGGCGCCAACCGCGTCAGAGGGAACGGTCACGATTTTATCGATCATAATCTGCGAGGGCTGCTTGAGGCCGTTTTCCGGCGAGGGCTCAACGGAAAGGCGGAAAAGGGGCGCGTCGATTATCTCAGTCGTCAGGAGGCAGATCGTGACGCTTCCAAGCGCAGAGAAGAGATCGGATTGCAGAATAAGGGCGGGCCGCGGTTTTCCGCTGTAGTGGCCCTTGGCGGCGACGGCGACAATATCGCCGCGTTTCACCCGTTGTCCCAAGCGGCGATCTCCGAGATGAAATCAAGAACAGGCTTCTCCTGCGCGGCCCGGACCGCGAGGCGCGCCTGGCGGCGGCATTCAGCAGAGAATCCGGCCGCGCGGGTATCCGGAACCCATATCTGCACCGGGCGCAAACCCTTGCGGCGCAACCGGCGCCGGTAACGGCTCTGCTTTTCCTTCGGGGTCAGGCGCGTCTGAGAGGGCATAGGATTTCCCTTTTCCGTTGTCTCCCGACGACAGATTACCACATGTTCTCGTAACATGTTACTAGATTCTGCGGCGGAGTGCGCTGGCCAACTGGTTCAGTCGCTCGGTAATGCACAAGGTAAGATCTTGCCCCGTTTGTGACGTCCCACGGTTCCACACGGCGCCGGGATTGGAGAGGCCCATCTGACTCATGAGGCCTATCGGCGCCAGGGGTATCGTTTGGCCGAAATTGCAGCGCGCCGCTCGGCATCGTCATTGCCGGACGATCTCGAATATGCCGTGATGTGCGAACTCGTGCTCGACGAGCAAGGCCGGGTCCTGCAATACC
>CAZXRB010000097.1:0-12182 GCA_964642845.1 uncultured Nitrospira sp. | reverse complement strand
TCCGGATAATCGCCCAACGGGTTCCCGACTTCGATGACCGGCTGCAGCGCCGTCAGCGCCAACGCCCTGTCCGCCAGCATCGCGGCCGCGATGGTACCCGATGAGACTTTGAGGAATTGCCGACGTGACAAAAACATATAAGTAACCTCCTGCTAAAAAGGGTCTCACTGCACCTCTGCACGATCCGCTGTCTCGATCCCACCTCCCTTCCTTCGTCCGGCGACCGCCATGACAAAAGACAGACGCTCGCCTGGTAGCCGCGAGAAAGAGCAAAGGAATTGCCAGGGGAGTCTTGAAAGGATGTTTCTTCGTGAGATCGCGCTAACCGCTCGTGAATATTGATGGATTTCAATTCCGATCCACCGATTTGGGGAGCGCGGGACGGAGGCTAAAAAGAAAACGCGAATATCGGGTTATGCGGCTCCAGAGAGGCGTCCGAATGACTCAATGCTTTCAAGACGTTTGCGGAGCATATCCGCATATTCGTCTTCGGCGAAGGAATCGTGGACGGAGGAAACGCCCGGATTCGAGAGATTGGAATGAAGCAGAAGTTACTGAAAGGAAACGGCGAGACACACACCAGCCACACCAGGCGGAACAACTCATCCTATCGGTTACCAAAACGAGACGGGTTACTCTTCCTCCGAGGCATCCCGCCCGAGAAACCGCTTCATGAGCAGAGAGAAATGCTGTCGGGGTATGCCGCTGCTTTCAGCGGCCTTGGTGATCACGCCACCGGCAGCCGCCAGTTTGTCCCGCAGATACACTTTCGTAAATTCCTCGATCGCGCGCTCCTTGGCCTCGGCATAGGGCAGGACACTGAGGCTATGAGACCGGCCGGCCGGCTCGTCCGGCTCCCGGCGCGGCAGGAGCGCCGCGATATCGCGTGCCCGGATCGTGTCATCGACGGCCAGCATGACGGCCCGCTCGATGACATTGCGCAATTCCCGTCCATTGCCGGGCCAGTCGTACGCCATCAGCGCGTCGAGCGCGCGCTCTTCAAAATGGCACCGTGCCCGGCCCAATTCGCGCGTCAGCCGCATGAGCAAATGGCGCGCCATGACGGGGATGTCGGTCCGCCGTTCCCGCAGCGGCGGCACGGGAATCGACACGACGGCCAGCCGATAATACAGATCCCGCCGGAAGGTGCCCGCTTTCACCCGCTCCTCCAGGTTTTGATTGGTCGCCGCGATAAAGCGCATGTCGATACGGCGGACTCGCGTGCCCCCGATCGGGCGCACTTCGTTTTCTTCGAGCACCCGCAGCAGCTTGGCTTGCAACGTCAACGGCAGCTCTCCGATTTCGTCCAGGAACACCGTGCCGCCGTTGGCCAATTCGATCAACCCCGGTTTGTCGCTGACGGCGCCGGTGAACGCGCCGCGGACGTGGCCGAAGAGCTCGCTTTCCATCGCCTTCCGGAATGGAGGTGCAATCGATCACCTGAAACGGCCGGTCGCGCTCCGGACTCTGCTGGTGGATCGCGCGCGCGATCATCCCTTTGCCGGTGCCCGTCTCTCCCGTGATGAGCACCGTCGATCGCACGCGGGCTGCGTCGTGAATGCTGCGCATGATGCGCTCGAAGGCGGCGCTCTCGCCCACCAGCGTCAGCGCAGCGGCCTCCTGGCGATCCTGATGCTCGTACACCGCATGCCGCCGGAGGATCTCCGAGATCCGGATGGCCCGGTGGAGGCGCATTTCGAGCGTGTCTGGCGTCACCGGCTTGATGACATAGTCGAACGCGCCGCGGCGCATGGCTTCCACGGCCGACGCCACCTCGTTCATCCGTGTGACGACCAGGACGGGGAGGTTCCGGTCGATCGCTTGAACACGGCTGACCAAATCCAGGCCGTCCATGCCGGGCAGCATCATGTCGGCCAAGACGAGATCGACCGCCTGTTCACCCAGCAGCTTCAGCGCGCCTTCGGCCGTGGGACGCACTTCCATCTCAAAGTCCCCGCCCAGCGGTTTCAGGTCCGCCTGCTCCAAGGCATGCAGCATCAACTCCACGTCGGTGGGGTTGTCCTCCACGATGAGAATGGTGAACGGGGCTTTCGGTCTCCGTTTGTCTGCGGGGCGATCCAACGCGGGAACGGGCATGATGGTGATCCTCCGTGCTGCCTGTTCAGCGGGGTCATGCGGAAGCGGAGGACGGCAGAGGCGTGTCCGTCCGCACCGCGTCGTGGAACCACGGGAGTGTAAAGCGCACCGTGCATCCGACGTCTTCTTCTCCTTCAATCCACACCGCGCCGCCGTACAGTTCGACGATGCGGTGGACGATCGTCAGGCCGATCCCGCTGCCTTCCGCCTCCGATTGGCGCAACCGGACGAACGGCTCGAACACTTTGGCGCGATAGGCGGGTGGGATGCCGATGCCGTTGTCGCGCACGGAAAAGCAGGCCATGTGCTCCTGCCGCCGGGCGCTGACGTGGATGCGGACCGCCCGGTCCGGTGCCGCGTATTTGAGCGAGTTCGAAATGACGTTCTCAAAGATTTGCCGCAGATACGCGGCGTGGCAGGCCACCAGGGGCAACCCCGATTCGACGACGACCTGCCCCGCTCGCCGTTCCAGATCGCCGGCCCAGGCTTTGAGGACATCGGCGAGGACCAGCGCCGGGTCGACGGCCGTGATCGGTCCCGCACCGGCTCCCACGCGGGCGACCTCCAGAATCCCCTCGACCCGCTCCACCAGCTCACGCCCGTTTTCACGCAGCAAGTGCAACCAGCGGTCCACCCGGGCGTCCAATCGTCCGTGATATTCCTTGTGGATCAACGCGGTCAGCTCCTGCATCCGCTGTCCTGGCCCTTTGAGGTCATGCGCCAGCGCGCCGGCGAGATATTCCAGATGCCGCAGCCGCGCCAAGAGGCCTTTCTGCCGTTCCTGCGCCGCCTCGTAGAGGCGCGCGTTGGCGATTGCCACCGCGGCCTGCTGGGCCAGCCCGACCGCCAAGTGCGCGTTCCACTGATCCGGCGTACGGCGATGCCGGCTCAACAGGACCAAGACGCCGAAGGACCGGCCCTGGCTCAGCAGCGGCACGGAAATCATGCTGTTCCCGAGCAGATTGCGCCGCACCACTGCGGGACGCTGATCGCGTTGCAGATCCACGCCGTAGGCGACCCGGCCCGTCTCATAGGCCTGCACCGACACGGGGAACTCCTCCCACAGCATCACGGTCTTGTACAGCCGTTCGTTCCACGCGCCCGACGCGGCCTCGACCACCCAGCAGCCCATCTTGTCGTTGCGCAACATCACCAGGCAGGCATCGGCTTGCACGAGTTCGGCGGCGCGGTCCGTAATGCGCCGCAACACGCCGTCGAGGCCGTCGGGCCCGATGGCCGTAATGTCCTGCCCGATGGCTTCCAAGGTCTCGAGCTCACGGATATGCGCGGCGATGCGGATCGCCATGTCATGGTATGCCTGCGCCAACCGGCCCACCTCGTCGGTGGCCTGCTGATCCTGACCGGGGAGCAAGGACGCGAAGGAGCCGGCATCGACTTGCCGGCCGAATGCCGCGGCGGCGGTCTGCAGCCGGGCGATCGGGTCGGTGATGGAGCGAGCCAGCAGCCGCGACCCGATCCATCCGGCCAGCATGGCGCCCGCGAGGGCGCACCACAGCTCCACGAATCCCCAGGCCGACAAGCGCTCGGCCCGCGCATTCAGCGTACGGCGTACGACATCCAGCCGGTCCTCGATGGCGCGCAATTCCTTGCGGAGCCCGTCGGAGAGGAGATGACCCCGCCCTCCGTGCACGTGCGGAGCGCGATGTTCCTGCACGCCGGTCGTGATGGCTCGGAGGGAGGCCAGCACGTCCTGCAACTGCGGCACGATCCCGTGCAGCTCGTCGGCGGCCGTGCTGCGGCCGGTCGCCACGGTGACGATGTCTGTGAGCCTCCGTGCCAGTTCGGATTCCGTCTTGGCAAGCGCCGCCGCGAACTCGGGCCGCCGCGTCAACACATACCCGTGGTACGCATCTTCGCCGTCGATGGCCAACCGATGAATCACATGGATGTATTCGCGCGCCAGCAGCACGGACTGGCGCTCCTGTTGGATCGCCAGCAATTGACCGGTGATGTAGAGGTGCAGTGAGAGAGAGGCCAGAAGAGGGAGCAGGAGGAGGCCGAGCACGGTCCAGACTTTCCGCTGGACCGACAACTGGCGCCACCAACCCGCTACCGTGGATATCATGCGAGACCTCGCCGCCATGCCATCCCGGACACGCTACTATGATGGGAGCCACCGCCATATGCAAGGGCCTCTCCGAGGGGGCCGGCCGGACGGCGGACGATCGGCCTTCGCCAAGCACTGCGGATCTCTCCCGCGCAGCAAGAGGACCGCGGACGCGCGACACCAGGGCCTGGATAAATCGGGCGTTCGCTGACGAGGCGGACGATCGGATGGCGCCCCGGCATGGCTTCGCGCTCGCCTCTCGGAGAGTCGGGGTGCCGCACCGTCGCACTGGCGCGCGCAGGCCTTGCACAGCGCCGCCTCCCGCCCGCATAATTTTGCCTTCTGCGGGACGACCATGACACCTTGGCAACAAGAAGGGCTTCGGACCGGCGTCATGCTGGTCTTGCTGGCCGTCCTGTTCGTGCTGGACATCCGCACCCCGCTCAGCTTCGCCAATCATATTCTCTATGCGGGCGTGGTGCTCATCGCCACGACCTCGCGGTTCACCTGGATGCCGGCGGTGACGGCCGGGATCGTGACCGGCCTCACGGTGCTGGGCGGTTTTCTCAGTCCTCGATTCCCCGAGCTTCCGGATTGGATCCCGATCGGCAACCGGATCTTCTCGATCGCCATCGATTGGGTGCTCGTCTGGTTTGCCTGGAAACGGCGGCAGGCCGAGACCGCGCTCGTGCAGGCCAACGAAGCCCTGGAAGAAAAGGTGCTCGACCGCACTCGGGAGCTCGCCGGGGTCAATCGCGCACTCGTGTCCGAGATCACCGAACGGATGGAGGCGGAGCAAGCGTTACGGCTGTCCCAAGGCCGGCTGGCCGGCATTCTCGACATGGCGGAGGATGCCATCATCGTCACGGGCGAAGACCGGGCCATCGCGTTGTTCAATCAAGGCGCAGCGAAACTCTTCGGCTATGACGCCGATGAAATCCTCGGCGAATCCATCGACCGGCTGTTGTCCGACCGCGACGCAGCCCCCGACCGTTGGTCGGCGTTCTTCGGAAGACTGGAGAACGGACGGGCCACCGCGCATCGCCACGAGGTGTTCGCGGTCCGCAAGGACGGCACCGAATTCCCCGCGGAAGCCAGCTTGTCGAAACTGACGGTCGGACAGACCGCCACCTACATGATGATTTTGCGCGACATCACCGATCGACTCCGGACGGAGCGGCAGCTTCAGTCGCTGACGGCTGAGCTGATGACGGCGCAGGAGGAAGAGCGGCGGCGCATCTCACGCGAGCTGCACGACGACATCAACCAGCGACTGGCCCTGCTGGCCATCGAGCTCGGGCGGTTGGAGGCCCATCCGCCGGGCAGCGCCGACGCCGCCCGCGAAGCCTTTCAATCGCTCACGCAGCGGTTGGCCGCCATTTCCGACGACGTGCGGCGGATGGCCTATCAGTTCCATCCCTCGATCTTGGACGATCTCGGGCTGTTCGCCGCCCTGCAGTATTTGGCGGACGAATTCTCGGCGAAGACGGGCATCAAGACCATCGTCGTCCAGCAGGAATGCGCCGACCCGCTGCCGAAAGACATCGCGTCCTGTCTGTACCGGATTACCCAGGAGAGCCTCGCCAATGTGCGGAAGCATGCCCGGGCGTCCCGCGTGGAGCTGGAATTGACCTGCGACGGCGAGGAGGTTACCCTATCCATACGCGACGGCGGGGTCGGCTTCGACGTGGAGCAGGTCCGCGCCGCGCACTTGGGACTCGGACTCGTGAACATGCGCGAACGCGTCCGATCCGTGCAAGGCCGTCTGGAGATTCAGTCGCAGCCGGGTCACGGGACCCAGATCGTCGTACAGATTCCTTTACCAGGAGCGCCCCATGAGTCACCCACGCGTGTTGCTCGCCGATGATCACACCCTCGTGCTGGAAGGGTTCCGGCGTCTGCTCGAGGAGCATTGCGAATTGGTCGGCACCGCTGAGGACGGCCGCGCGCTGTTGGAAGCCGCACAACGGCTCCAACCTCAGTTGGTGCTGCTCGACATCTCGATGCCGCGCCTCAACGGCATCGACGCAGCCCGGATGTTGAAAAAGCAATGCCCCGAGATCAAGATCATTTTCGTCACCATGCACGCCGATCCCTCCTACGTCAACGAAGCCTTCAAGGCCGGCGCGTCCGGCTATCTGCTCAAGCGGTCCGCCGCTCAGGAGCTGGTCCAAGCGATCCAGTCGGTCATGAAGGGCGATTACTACGTCACTCCGCTGATCACGAAGGACGTCATCAGCACGTTCGTGACCATGGGGCGCCCGCGCATTCCGGCGGCGGACGATCTGACGGCCCGGCAGCGGGAAATCCTCCAACTGGTCGCGGAGGGCTACTCCGCGAAGGAGATCGCCACCCAACTCCAACTGTCGCACCGCACCATCGAATTCCATAAGGCGAAGATCATGGAACTGCTCAACCTCCATACGACCGCCGACCTCGTCAAGTACGCGGTCGCTCATGGGCTGGTGACCGCTTCGTAGCGGGACCCTGCGTACCGGTAGTCCTCTCCGCCTCCTCAAGTACATTCCCCAGGCTGCGCCGGTAAGTTCGCGCTCTCTCCTTTGGGCCGCCGTGCGTATCCTCCTCCCTGCATGCTGGCGATCCAACTCCACCGAGATGAGGTGGCCCCGTGACACGTCTCCGGATCGTCTTGGGCGACGATCATCCGCAGATTCTCACACTGCTACAGGCATGGCTCGAACCCGAACATCTGGTGGTGGGGACGGCCGAAGACGGCCAGTCGCTCGTGGCGGCGGCCCAGGCGCTGCGGCCCG
Source organism: uncultured Nitrospira sp. (assembly GCA_964642845.1). Taxonomy (GTDB): domain Bacteria; phylum Nitrospirota; class Nitrospiria; order Nitrospirales; family Nitrospiraceae; genus Nitrospira_D. The sequence continues at coordinate 5,243 of CAZXRB010000097.1, read as the reverse complement.
ATCTCGTGCTCACCGACATCGACATGCCGGTCCTGAACGGGATCGACGCGGTCCGCGAAATCCATCGCTCGTTGCCGGCCTGCCGGGTGATTTTTCACAGCTCTCACGGCGAACCGGAGGTGATGGCCAAGGCCTTTGAAGCCGGCGCCTCGGGCTACTTGATCAAGGGATCGGTGCAATCGCTCGCGTCCACGATTCGGACCGTCATCCGCCATGTCTGGAAGCAGGAGGAACCGTTCGAAGAGGAACCCGCGGTGGCGTACCGGGCGCCGTCTGCCACGCCGCCCGCTGGATCGACACTGCCCGGTGTGAGTCTCGCGCAGGTCCCCCTCGATCAGTGTAGGACGCGGGAAGCATGGTGAGCTGTCTGCGGTGCGGCAGTCTGGTGGTGCGGGAAGTGTTCGTCGATTATCACGCCGACGGCGGCGCGATGTCGTTCTTGGGCCACCGCTGCCTGATTTGCGGGGACATTCAGGACGCCACGATCCTGCGACATCGTGTGCTCCCCGCCGAACCGGTCCATCCGCATACCCGGCGCCGCCGGGCGCCCGTGGCGGTGGGACGGCGGCGGTCTCGTACGACGACGGATTCAGCCGGATCGTGGGAATGATCGTGTCCTCGTCGGCACAGCAGAACGTCTCGCAGGATCCGCCGGCAGCCGCCGCGCACCGCCGCCGGATCCTGGTCATCGACCATGACGACGACATGCGCGCGATCGTCTCCGCCCACTTGACCGCGCTCGGCTTCGACGTCGCGGCGGAGGACAACGGCGTGTCGGGGTTGTCCCGCCTGGCGTACGACCAGGACCGCGCGCCGTTTCATGGCTTGGTCGTCGAGCTCCAGATGCCCGTGTTGGGCGGCTTGGCGGTGTTGCAGGAGATGACGGACCGCTTCCCGACCGTGCCCGTCATCGTGATGTCCGATGCAGGACACATCGCCAAGCTCCGGCAAGCCATCAAGCAGGGCGCGCGCGAATATGTGATCAAACCGTTCGACGCCGAGCTGTTTCGGCGGAAATGTGTGACGGTGTTTGTGAAGAGCGCCGAACGGTGAGGCCGTCGGCGGGACACTTCTCTATGGCCGGGTCGGACCCCGGAGCCGCGTTGCGGCACCGTTTAGCCCAAGGCTCCACTGCCCCCTCTCCTGAACGGTGGCGCGACGCCGGACCTGGTGCCCATTCCCGACCCGGCCCCTTCGGCGGGCATCGTGCGAGTTGCTGATACGGAACGGGGGTTCGGCCATGATGGCCGTGATCGCCCTCTTCGTCCTGACGCTGCTCACCTGGGCCGTCGCCATGTGGGCCACGTTTGAGGAGGAGTCACCGAAGACCGAGGAGGAGGAGCACAGGGAGAAGGATCCGACAGACCGAGATTGGCCGAACGCGGCCTAGGACCCCAGGCCTCTCACACACAGGCGGCGGAGCCGAATCGCTCGAACGGGAGGCCATCTCTCGGAGGAACAGGTGACGACATGAGATGCGCGCGCTGTGGAGGGCTTCACCTTTGGTCGCACTTCGCCAACCTCGGCAGTGCCGTGGGAGCCTGGGCGTACGATGGATGGCGCTGCATGAATTGCGGCGACGTCGTCGATCCGCTGATTCTGGAAAACCGCAGTCATCAGCAGGATTTGGAACCCGCCCACCGCGTGCGCCCGTTCGGCGGGAACGTCATGTGGGTGCCGTCGCGGCACATCGTCTCGGTCGACCAGCCGGTGCCCTGCTCCGGTTCCGGACGGGGCGGCTCAAAAGGCGACGGCCGACGCTAATCCCAGCCATCAAGCACCGCTTCACTCTCATACGAGACCGGAGGAGACAACGGATATGGCTGTGTCGCGTCCACACGTGTTCGCTTTCTGTGCGGCGATCATCGCGGCGATCATCACCGGCTGCGCGCCGAGCCACCCCGTCCAGGAGGCAAAGGCGGTGTACGACGTCTACATTGACGACGGCGTCGAACCGCGTCTCTTGTATGTGCAACGAGGTGATGAAATCCGCTGGCACAATCGGCGGTCCAATGTGGTGAAGCTGGGATTGATGGGCACGCAATGGCAGGACCAGGTCGCCTGTGAGAAAGGCTTCAAGCGCTTCGGCATGATGGACGATTTGGTGGCCATTCGGCCGCAAAGCTACGTGAGTCTCTGCTTCGCCACGCCGGGCACGATCCGCTACAACGTCTGGCTGGATCCCGAGAACCTCACCGGCTCCATGACGCCCACCTCGACCATCCGGGTGGATTAACGCTCCGCATCTCTATCCCGAGTTTCGCTCCAACGCACCGTATCCGCGATATGAGGAGGCGTATATAATGGATCACAGGCCGCCCGGTAGAGGACCGCATGCCCGACGACGATCGCAGGTTCCCTGCACAGACCGATGCCGACCCGGAAGAAACGCGAGACTGGCTCGATTCGCTGGAGTATGTGCTTCAGGCCAAAGGCGTCGAGCGGGCGACGTATCTCTTCGACCGGCTCCGTGACCGGCTCGGCGAACGCGGCGCGCGGGTCGCGAGCCCCCTCAACACGCCTTACGTCAACACCATCCCTGCCGCGCAGGAACCGGCCTATCCCGGCAACCTCGAACTCGAACGCCGCATCCGGAGCCTCGTTCGCTGGAACGCCATGGCGATGGTCGTCAAGGCCAACAAGGAGCATCCCGGCATCGGCGGGCACATTTCCACCTTCGCGTCCTCCGCCACCTTATATGAAGTCGCCTTCAACCATTTTGTGCATGGCAAGGACTCCCCGCAGGGTGGCGATCTCCTGTACATCCAAGGCCATGCCGTGCCCGGCATCTATGCGCGCGGCTACGTCGAAGGCCGTCTCCCGGAAGAGGCGCTGCATCGCTTCCGGCGGGAGCTGACCGGCGACGGCCGGGGATTGTCGTCCTATCCGCATCCCTGGCTGATGCCGGATTATTGGGAATTCCCCACGGTCTCGATGGGCCTCGGCCCGATCATGTCGATCTATCAAGCGCGGTTCAACCGGTACCTCCAAGACCGCGGCCTCAAAGACACGAGCCCACAGCGCGTGTGGGCGTTCGTCGGCGACGGCGAAATGGACGAGCCGGAAAGCCTCGGCGCGCTGACGCTCGCCTCGCGGGAGCGGCTGGACAATCTGATCTGGGTCGTCAACTGCAATCTGCAGCGCCTCGACGGCCCCGTGCGCGGGAACGGCAAGATCATCCAGGAATTGGAAGCCATCTTCCGCGGCGCCGGCTGGCACGTCATCAAGGTGATCTGGGGCGGCGACTGGGACCCGTTGCTGGCGCAGGACGACGAAGGCCTGTTGGTGAAGCGGATGGGTGAGGTCGTGGACGGCTGGTATCAGAAGTACACGGTGGAAGGCGGCGCGTTCGCGCGGAAACATTTTTTCGGCGCCGATCCCAAGCTGCTCAAGATGGTCGCCTCCTATTCGGACGAGCAAATCCACAAAATGCTGCGCGGCGGCCACGATCCGCGCAAGGTGTATGCGGCCTACAAAGCCGCCGTCGAGCATCGCGGGCAACCGACCGTGATCCTCGCCAAAACGATCAAGGGGTACGGACTGGGCGAAGCGGGCGAAGGCCGCAACGTGACGCACCAGCAGAAGAAGATGAACGAGCAGGAGCTGCGCGAGTTCCGCACGCGGTTCAGTGTGCCGGTGTCGGACGACCAACTCGCCTCGACGCCGTTTTTCCGCCCGCCGGCCGGCAGTCCGGAGGCCGTCTATCTGGCCGGGCGGCTCAAAGCCATGGGCGGGTCCGTCCCGGAACGGCGGGTGAAGGTCGAGCCGTTGGAGACGCCGGCGCTCGACCAGTTCAAGGAGTTCCTCGAGGGATCGGGGGACCGCGCCGTCTCCACCACGATGGGCTTCGCCCGCATGCTCGGCCGCCTGCTGGGCCTCAAGGAGCTCGGGAAGCACCTGGTGCCCATCATTCCCGACGAGGCCCGCACGTTCGGACTCGAGGCGCTCTTCCGGCAGTATGGGATCTATTCACATATCGGCCAGCTCTATGAACCGGTCGACAAGAGCGCGCTGCTCTATTACTTCGAAGCCACCAACGGACAAATCCTGGAGGAAGGCATCACCGAAGCGGGCGCGATGTCGTCCTTCATCGCCGCCGGCACGGCTTACGCGACGCACGGCCTGCCGACGATTCCCTTGTATATTTTTTACTCGATGTTCGGCTTTCAACGCGTCGGAGATTTGATCTGGGCGGCCTCCGACATGCGGGCCCGCGGCTTCCTCCTCGGAGCCACGGCCGGACGCACCACCTTGGAAGGCGAAGGCTTACAGCATCAGGACGGCCACAGTCATCTGCTGGCCAGCGCCTTTCCCACGATCGCCGCCTACGATCCGGCCTTCATGTTCGAGCTCGCCGTCATTCTGCAGGACGGCCTCACGCGCATGTATCAACATCAGGAGGAGCGGTTTTATTACATCACGCTCTACAACGAGCTCTATCCGATGCCGGCCATGCCGCCCCGCGCCGAAGAAGGCATTCGGGAAGGCCTGTACTGCTTCCGGCCGGCTCCCGAGCGGGCGAAGCACCGGGCGCATCTCTTGGCGAGCGGCCCGCTGGTGAACGAAGCGCTCCGGGCGCAAGCGCTGCTGCTCCAGCGCTACGGCGTGGCGGCGGACGTGTGGAGCGTGACCAGTTACAAGACCTTGCGGCTCCGGACCCTCGAAGCCGAGCGGTGGAACATGTGGCATCCGGAGGCGCCGCCGCGGAAGAGCTACCTTCAGAAGACCGTGGAAGCGCTCGACGGTCCCTGCGTGGCCGTGAGCGATTACGTCCGCCTGGTCCCGCAGCAAATCGCACCGTGGATTCCCGGCGGCCTGCTGGCGCTGGGCACGGACGGGTTCGGCCGGAGCGACACCCGCCAAGCGCTACGCCGGTTTTTCGAAATCGACGCCGAGCATCTGGCCGTCGCGGCGCTGTACGCGCTGCACCGCCGGGACGGCACGGTGGAGGCGCACAGGGTCCGGCAAGCCGCGCAGGACCTCGGCGTCCGGACGGATGACCAGGCGCCGTGGACCCGATGAAGAATCACCGCGCCATCAAGGATCACGCCGCATGAAAGTGGAACTGCCGTTCCTCGCGGAAGGCATCGAAGGCGGCGACGTCGTCCAAGTCCTCGTCCGCGAGGGCGATCACATCACCGAAGGCCAGGCGCTGGTCGAGCTCGAGACCGACAAGGCCACGGTCCCGGTGCCGGCGCCGGCTGCGGGCAGAGTCGCGCGCCTGCTCGTGCGCCCCGGCGATC
>CAZXRB010000096.1:0-12285 GCA_964642845.1 uncultured Nitrospira sp. | reverse complement strand
GGCGCATTATAGGGACTTTTCTGATGAGCACAACCATTTTGAGATAGGTTCTAGTCGTATCGGGGGGCCACTCGGAGCGCCACTAGCTCGGCTTCGCAGGATATCGAACGAAATGAAGCATCCGAGCACAATGCAGAAAGACGCTAAGCAGGTAGCCAGAAGGGCCCAGACGGGGGCATTTAGAAGGGCAGCCGAGATAAAACCTGCAGCACCAACGAGCCCGGCAATCAACCACTGCTTCGGTCAAACCAGTCCAAGATCTCCAGGGCCGTGGACAGATCAGAAATTCGATCCCAAATCCACCGCAGCAACCACACCATCTCGCTGGAAACCCCCGGGTCTTATGCGGCGGGCAGCTTAGCATGGGATACCGGAGAGAAGGAAGAACCGTGGAAGCGGGGTGTGAGCCTGTTGTTACCTAAAGATGTTACGAAAACGCGTCGGGAGTGGGCTTTTACAAAACTCGTGAAGGTAAGTTAATGAAAGGTATGGAGCCGGCGACTGGAATCGAACCAGCGACCTGCGGTTTACGAAACCGCTGCTCTGCCAACTGAGCTACGCCGGCATCCTGGGCGGTGGAGAGATCAAGGCCTTGGTTGGAGGGCCTCAACGCGTTGAGGCGCCATGATACCGGCCACCGGAACGGGTGTCAACGCACGCGCTTCGGGAAAGTGCAGGCTAGCGGCCTGGGCCGACGTCGGCGGAGGGCTTGGGGGATGGCTCGGAAGCAGATGCCGGCTCGTCCTTTTTCACCGTGGCCGGCTTGGGATTGTTGCCCTTCGCCATGGGGTGAATCCGCACCAGCGCGCCCTGCCCCGGCGGGGGCACGCAGAGCGGGTCCTGCTCGTTGCCGAACTCCCGCGCCACGCGGCTGGTGTGGCTGCGGGCATAGGTGCAGAGTTCCCCGGCCACGACGGTGCCGTCGCGGTCGACATCGGCCAAGCCCTGGAGGCCGCGCAGGAGGTGATAGGTGAACAAGCCGTGCCGGCCCGGCTCGTAGGCATGGGACTCCTGCAATCCTTTGTGCGCCACCATCCACATGATCTGGTCCTTGCGCTCGCCGTCGAACGTGTCCCACACGGGGGACGCGGTGGCGGCCGGATCGGCGCCCGGCGCCGGTTCCAACGACACATCGAACATCAGGATGGCCCGCTGGGCTCCCGCGCGTGCGAGGCCTTCCTGCAGCCGCCGGACGGAGTAGAGCCGGCTGACCGATGACGTCGTCCCGTCGAAGGGCACGAGCGAGACGGCCCCCGTCCCCCCGTCCACGAGCGCGCGGCCGGCAAAAAAGACATAGACCGTGGTAGCCGGATCGGCTTTCTTCCGCAGCCACTCGTCAAAGGTTTCGACCAAATCCTGCTTGAGCGCATGGGCGTCGATCAGCACCCGCACGCGGTCGTCGGTGACCCCGCTGATGGCGCGCAAGTAGGCCGCCATGACCTCCGCATCGCGTCCCGCATACTTCACGGGCGCCACCTGCGCGTCGCGAAACCGCCCGACGCCGATGGCCACGACCAGCGCCTTCGGCTGCTTGAGCAGCACGGCGGACTTCGGCGGTTGGTCCACGTCGGGAGCGGCTTCGGCGGTGGCCGCCTCGGGCTTGATCAGCACGGAGAATTTCTTGTCGAGCGGCACGCTCGCCACCGGCGTGGCGCTCCGCAGGCTCAGCACCAACTCACACGGGACCGGTTCCGCGCCGGCAGGGATCCGCGCGGTGCTCGTGACGCGCTTGAGCTCCCCCGGTTGCAACGTGCCGATCGACAGGCTCGGCGGGAACAGTCCTGTCAGCGCCGGCGTGCCGCCGAGGAGGACTTCGATGCCTTTCGCCTCGGCAGTGCCATTGTTTTTGACTTCCACTTCAATGGTAAGTGATTCGTCGGGCTGGACGGTCTGGTCGCGGTTCTCATCCCGCAGGATCGCCTTGAACAGCAGCGGGACCGCCTGTTCTCCCGCGTCCGAGGGCGATTCGGCCGTTCGGGGCTGGGTTCCCGCGGGCGGAGGCTCAGGCGCAGCAGCCGGATTCGGAGCGGGCGGGAGATCGGGAACCACCGGAGCCGGCGCAGACGTGGAGGGTTCCGGGGCCGCGGCCGTCGGCGATGAGGACTTCTGTCGCTCGGCATATTCCTTCAGGCGGATGGATTCCGCGAGGTGGCGCGCCAAGCCCTCGCTCACGAGCTCTACCGCCTCCCGGACGGCCGGCTCCAATCCGGTGACGTCGCAACCCTGGCCGGTCACATCGACGTCGCTATGCCCGACGCTCTGCAATTTCTTGCTGAAGAGCGCCGTGCCGTCGTCGGCCAGATAGACCAGATCCACTCCGAGGCTCACCGCCACCGGATACCGTTTCTTCGCCTGGCTGAAGATGGCGAGGTCGATTTGCTTCAATCCCACCGCCACGTCGATCGCCCCGTCAGGCGCCGGGCGCCGCAGTTGGGCGGACTCCACGGTCAAGCCCTTGAAGACACGCCCAAGCTTTTGCGGCAGGATTTCGGCCAGCACCCCTCCCGCCGGGAACGATGTCACTTGCCCGCAGGCGTCCTGATAGGGGATGGTGGTCGCGGTAAATTGGGGGGACAGGCGGAGGACCGGCGCCAGTGGAATCGCTTGCACGCCCGCCAGCCCGTCGCCCTTCTTGAACCAGGAGCAACCGCCGGCGATCAGCGCCAGCGCGGCCATCATGAAGCACGTCGCCTGCCGGCACGACCGGCCCCCTCGTCGTCGCCCTGAGACGTTGCCTTGCACGTTTCGGTTATACCCAAATGCCGAAGCCAGCACAACCTCAGCAAATTGACAGGGTTTCCGGCGCTGGGCTAAGGTCGTCGGATGCCGTCCCCCGCTGCGATGCCAGCCCGCTTGTCGACGCTGCCCTGGTCGGCCCTGTCCCGCTTGATCCGTTTGCGCAACCAGACGGGCACGTTGCTGCTGCTATGGCCGACGCTCTGGGCCCTCGTGCTCGCGTCCCGCGGCCTGCCGCCGCTCGATCTGCTGCTGATTTTTGCGGCCGGCTCGTTCCTGATGCGCAGCGCCGGCGTGATTCTCAACGATCTGGCCGATCGCTCCTTCGATCGCCAGGTGGCGCGGACGAAGACGCGGCCGCTCGCGTCCGGCGAAGTCAGCGCGGCACAGGCGCTGCTGGTGCTCGCTGTGCTGCTGCTCGGCGCCGGCGCGCTGCTGCTGCTGTTGAACCCGTTCGTGCAACGGCTGGCACCCGTGGCGCTGTTGCTCGCCGCGCTCTATCCCTTTGCCAAACGCTGGCTGTCGATTCCGCAAGCCATGCTCGGTCTCGCCTTCGGCTGGGGCGCCGTGATGGCGTGGGCGGCTGTGCGGGGGCGCCTGGAGCTCTCGACGTGGCTGCTCTTCGGCGCCACGGCGGCCTGGGCGCTGGCGTACGATACGATCTACGCGCTGCAGGACCAGGAAGATGACCGCCGCATCGGAGTCCAATCCGCCGCCGTGCTGTTCGGCACCTCGGTCTGGCTCGCGGTGGGCGCCGCCCTGGCCGCCATGCTGCTTCTGTTAGGATGGGCGGGCTGGCTCGGCGGGATCGGCTGGCCATACTATGGTGTGTTGGCGGCGGTCGGAGCGTTCTTCGCCGCGCAAGCCCTGCGGCTCCGCGAGCCGATCCCTCCGCTTCAAGCCTTCGCTCTGTTTCGGGCGCACGTCCTGGCCGGCGCGGCTATTTTCCTGGGATTTCTCGCAGGCTACTGGTAGGGAACCCGCTTCCTGTGGCTTCGCAGCCGTGGGGCGCACAGGGGCTCGGCCTCGCCGGCGGGAAGAACCGGATCTTCAGCTGGCCGGTTTCTCCGCCACCACTTCTTCGGTCTTCGGCGCGCGCAGCGTGGTGAGGTACATCGTGACGGCTTTGGCATCCGCATCGCTCAAGCCCAGGGCCGGCATGCGGGTGTCCGGTTTCATGGCCTGGGGATTCTTGATCCAGCGATAGACCCACGTGGGATTCAACCGGAACCCCGCGCGATCCAACGCCGGCCCCACCTTCCCGCCTTCGTCGCCGATGCTGTGGCAGCCGTTGCAGCCGTATTTATTGGTGTAGAGTCGCTTGCCGAGCTCCGCCAGTTGCGCGCTCTGTTCCGGCGTCATGGTGAGATCCGGACGGGCGACGTTCACCCCCTTGCCGGGACGCGTCGTGAAGTTGTTCAAGGCCATCTGCGCCGCATCCAGCTCTTTCTTGGCCGCCACCATGGCCGCCTGCTCCCTGGCGTAAACGGACTCGTCGACGTCGACGCCCTTCTTGTCCGCTTCTTCGCTGGCCTTCTTTTCGGCTGCTTCGTAGGCTCGCTTGGCCTCGTCGTACTTCTGCTGGGCGGTGTGGTAGGCGTTCTCGAGCTCCTTTTTCCGATTCTCGACGTTGAACTCGAGCTTCATGCCATGCAGGCTGCGAACGTATGCGACGATGGCCCAGATTTCCTCTTCCGACAGGGTGTACTTGAAGGTCGGCATGGTGGGCACGGCGAATTCGTCGTCGCCGATCTTGTCGCCGTTCGGCCCGGTATCCTTCATGTCGCGCGAGATCGTGTTGAAGATGTCCTCGTCCTTGAAGGTGCTCATCTCCGACTTGTTGGAGAGATCCTTGGGCTTCGGGTCGGACATCGACGCCCAGTTGAACCCTTCGTTCTGCCGGCCGTGCTCGCCGTGGCAGTGCATGCAGTAGTGGGCGTAGAGTTCCTGGCCCTTCCGCTGCTGTTCGCTCGCACAACCCCCGGCCGCCATCGCCCACACGCCGATGAGACCGGCGACCGCGCCCCACACTTGCAGCCTTGCCGCGCTCATGCTGCCTGCCCTTTCTTTAGCTTGCGGATCAACACGAACTGAAAGCCTGCCGCGAGACCGACCGCCAGCGCCGCATAGAGATACGGGGAATAATCGGGCGGCGGCTCGGCGCGGAAATACCACCAGGAGGAGACGGCCTTCTGCGAGCCCTTCTCGCGCAACTCGCCGCTGGCGTCCTTCTTCCCGTCCCAGATGGCGAACGCGATGTTGATGAATTCGCCCGGCTTCACCTGCACGTCTGCCTCCGGATGCTCGGTGGCGAGCGGGCGCGAGAAAACGACCTTCCAGGTGCCATTCGAATAGGCGCCCTTGGCTTTCACATCCTGATGGTCCTGCGCCTTCAGGGTGCCGAAGCCTTGGGCGTTCATGTCAACGGCCTTGTTCTCCTTGTTCTTCCAGTACCAGATGTTGACCGGTCCGCCTTCCACCTGGAGCATGGGCTGGCCGTGCGCGAAGTGCGCCTTCTTGTCGCCCACCATGAACTCGAGCGCGGCGGCGTCGTCGGGATCTTCGGTCGGATCTTCGTATTCCAGGTGAATGGCGAGCTGCGTCCCGTCGTGGAGGGCCCGCACTTTGACATCCTTGACCGTGACTTCTTGGATCCGGTTTTGCCAATGCACTTGCGGCGACAGCGGGAACTGAGCCGGCGGCACGCTGCTCCAGGCGGCGGCGGTGGGATCATCGGCCGGCAGCGGCCCCTTCGCCATCCCCGCGCGCACCGCCACGCTTTCCTGTCCGTAGGCGATGGGCACGAGACCAGCGACTAGAGGCACGAATCCAACCAACGATAGGATCACTGCCCTTCGGAATCCCTCCAAACGCTCAGGCCGTTTCACTTCTCCCTCCCCTCGCCCCTTGCCCCTCGCCGCATTATTCCCAGGTTCTCGGCGACTGGTGAGCGCCGTCGTATTCGCCCATGATGATTTTCCAGATCCATTCGTCCGGGAGCTCGACTTCCCACCGCGGCATCGCCGATTTCCACGGCATCCCCTCGATCGGCAACCCGACCCCGCCCTTCTTGATGCGCCAGAACAGGTAGCTCTCCTGCAACATCGCGATGGTGGTGGGATCCGAGAAATTGGCCGGAGGCGGATTGAAGCCGCGCGCGGCCGGCCCCTTGCCGTCGAAATTCCCGCCGTGGCAGGGCGAGCAGAATGCGGCGTAGAACCCTTTGCCCTGCATGATGTTTTCCGGCGTCTTGGGCACGGGATTGGAGAGGCCGGTGTATTCGCCCGGCGGCGCCGGATGGATGGTGCGATTCTCCGCCGGCGGCTGATCGCTCGGGGCGGTGCTCCCGAAGGTCTGCCACCCCACCAGCAGGGGAAAGAGCACCAGCACGGCGTAGCGCGCCGTCTGCAAGGCGCCGATCCCCTCGCCCGTGAGAAACCGCTGGATCGGCCCCCAGAAGGCGTCTTTGGATTCGCTGCTGAGCGTCGCGAAAATCACGATGCCGGTCGCCGTGAGCATGAGGTAGAGAAAAATCAGGCTCGACGGCAACGGCGCCGACCCGGGAATGTTGGGCACGACGAACTTCAGAATCACATAGACGACCGCGATGAGGATGATCGGCTTGACTAACGGCCCACCCATAACGTGCCTCCTCAACGTGCCTGCGCCACCGCGACGGCACCGGACTCGGCGGACTTGGCCGGAGCCGCAGGCGCCTGCGACGGCATTTCCAGTTCGGACGGACTGACGGAGATCGGCTCCCCGCTCATTTGCTGCAGGAACGCAATCACCGACAGGATTTCGTTCTTCGATAGACCGATGGGATTCTTGTTGATATAGGGCATGCGCGCCGGATATTCCTTCGGCGGCCCCTCATGGCGGTAGTCGAGATAGATATAGGCCTGCGGCTGCGTCAGGCTCTCGTAAATGAACTCGCGGCGCAGTTTGGCGCCGATGCCCTTGAGATCCGGGCAACGCGCCGATTCGCTCGGGCCGATGGAATGGCAGAGCGCGCATTGGCCTTTGCTGAAGAAAATCTTCTGGCCGATCGCCGCCATGTCGGCCGGCGTTTTGATGCTCGCGATGTCGATGCTTTCCTCGGCCGGCGGCAGCGAAGCCATCTGCGGCACCGCCAAGGCCACCAGCGAAAACAGCCCCAACACGATGGCGACGAAGCCGATCACGCGGAGGAACTGCGCGCGAATGAACAACAGGATGACGATCCCGGTTCCGACGACCGAGAGACCGATCAACTGTAACTGGACCACTTCACTCATAGCGCCTCGCTCAAATTTTCAATGTTGAATGTTCAATGAGCCCGAACATTGAGCATTGAACATTGGCCACTGATCATTGCTCTCTCGCCGGCGATCCGCCCGCCATGGCCGGCACGGCCCCGTGCCCCAGCTCGCCCTTGGCCGGCGCCGTGTGGCCGGCCTTGCCTTTGTCTCCCATGGTGGCGACCCAAAAGATGAACGCGACCAACAGGCAGAACAGGAAGGTGTTCAGCGCCATGAACGCCGCGGCGTAGCCCAGCGCCGGAGAATAGGCGTACTGCGACGAATCCCGCATGACTCCGTACACGTGCCAATGGACCCGCGACGAGGAGCGCGCGTACCCCATCAAGGTCATGAGGAGGATCACCATCACCGAGTTCAGCACCAGCGCGTACCCGGCGCGCGGCGGCATCTGCCCCCAGACCATCTCGGTCGTGGTCCTGGCGCTCTTCAGCAGCAACGCCGTCAACGGCGTGATCGTCAGCATGACGAACAGCACAATCAACACCTGCGAGGTGGAGAAATAATTGATGCGCACGATGGCCGGCACGAAATAGCCCCAGACCCCAAGAATGATCACCGCGATACCCGCGAGGACGAGAACGGCCCCCATCACCGCCTTCGCGACCTTCGCCCAGGTCGCCATTTCCTGCTTGCCGGCCCGCCAGTACATGATGAAGCTCATGAAGGTGACAAGGATCATGAGATTGGCGACGGTCATTTTGGCCGACATGACGCCGAAGACGCCGAGCAGCGGATGGTGCGTGCCGCCCATCTTGCGGGCTTCCTCCAGGCTGGCCACCAGCGAGTGCGGGGTCATCCACACGCCCAAACACAGGAGGAGGATGATCAGCATGGCCATGATCGGCCGGCGATACTGAATCTCCGAGCCCGGAATGCGGTGCGTGATCCCGAGCCAGAAGTAATAGTTCGACCCGAGGAACAGCACGCCGATCAGCATGGCCTGCAGGATGAACAACCAGGACAGGAATCCGCCCATCAGCGTGATGCCCATCTGCTGGTTGTACTGATAGATCTCGCGCATCAGCCAGTAGCCGGCGAAGGGCAGCGGCAGCAGGCCGAAGACGCCGATGAAGTTGCCGACGTAGCCCATCCAGTCGTAGTGCTCGCGCTCCTCCGCGCCACGCGCGGCCAGATAGCGGATGCCGGCATAGGCGCCGCAGATGTAGCCGCCGAGCACGACGTTGGCGATCAGCCGGTGGATGTTGACCGGCCACCAGGTGGGGTTCCACGTGGCGGCCCAGGCGCGCTGGATGTCCGTGCCTTCCGCGATCACGACGGGGCTGGCCTGGAACGTCGCCCAGGAGTTGGGCACGATCATGATGAAGAAGGCAAAGACGTTCAGCAGGAACCCGAGGAAGATATGGAAGGTCTTCTTGCCGCCGTCCTGCATCGCATCCCATCCGTACCAATAGAGGTACAGCGTCACGGTTTCGAGGAGGAACAGCAGACAGTAGACCAGGAACGAGGGGAAGAAAATATCGGTCAGATAGGCCATCAGCTTGGGATAGAAGCCGATCAGGAGGAACAAGAGAATGCCGCCGAACAGCGCCGTGGTGGCGTAGGAGGAGGTGAGCAGCTTGGTAAATTCCTTCGCTAGCTTGTCATAGCGTTTCTCGCCGGTCTTCCAGCCGACGACCTCGCAGAGCCAGGCGAAGATCGGCACGCCGAGCACAAACCCGGCGAGCAGGAGATGCAACTGGGCGACGATCCAGACCATGTTGCGGCTGCCGATGCCGGGAATGTCGCGATAGGCGGTGGTCACCGTGCCCCCCGAATCGGCGGCGATGCCGAGCGCCGGAAGCGCCAATGCGGCGGCCGCGGCGAGGAGCCCGCCCACCCCCATCGGCGAGGCGCCCGTCCTCCGTTGGAGGCCTGTCAATCTTCCACCCTGGTGCGTCATGGATCTCACCTCTTGTTGCCCTGGCCGGCTGGTTCAGCGTGAGCCTTGGCCTTGCCGCCCTTGCCTTTGTCTTTGTCCTTGGCGGCCTCTTCCTCGGCCTTCTGCTTTTCGATCGCCTCGACCTGCGCGGCCAATTGCGCGAGCAGTTGTTCGTTCTTCTTCAGGACCTCCAGCGGCTTGACCGGAGGCTGGACCTTGGCTTCGGGCTTCTTGCAGCATTCATGCGGATGCGGCGTGCTGACCGGCAGCGCCGCCCAGAATAGGAAGGACAACACCACGCCGGTTCCGGTGAGCGCCGTGAGCATCAAGCCTTGATCGGCGGGCACGCGCATGCAGTCCCAGCGCGCCACCAGGTTCGGATAGGCATCGGTCGCCGGCCTGGCCCGTTTCGCTTCCTGCTGCGCGAGGCGTCCGACGATCCAGACGCCGCCGAGCAACAACACGATGAGCACGGCCGCTGAGACGCTGCCCCAAAGGGTGAGCTCGATGCCGATCTTTTCGGCGACCGGAATCCCCTTGAGCAGCTCCGTCTCGAACAGAGCATGGCTCACGGAGATGGCGGTGTCGGTGACGGTGCTCACGATCACCCACAAGATCGGCAGATAGACGGCGCCCGCGAGCGCGCCTTTCCACCAGAGCGACAGGCCGAGCCCCTCGGGCGGTTCCAACTGGAGCCGATCCAGAAAGAGGGTCCGCGCGACCAGTCCCATGGCCCAGATGTCGATCGGGATCGCAATCAGGAACAGCAACCCCAGCCCGATACCTTCACCCCAGTGGGCGCCCAGCGCCGCCATCAAGATCGGCGCGGCGAACACCGTGACCGGGCTCGCCAGGATCATGATGAAGCCCAGGCCCAGGCGGGCCTCGAAGTGGATCAACCCCATGGCGAGAAACAGGAGCGCAAAGGCCAACTTGATCGGGAAGCCGGTCCAGAACGTAAACCAGAGGAGCTTCAGGCCCAAGTTCAGAGGAGAGGGAAACTGCCGATCGGTCATGATGCCCCACTGCGACCGAGCACGGCCGCTAATCGAGGAACTCTCGGTTGATAATCGCAGAGACCGTGAAAATCAGGATCGTCGTCATCACCAGGATCCAGCCGATCAAGGCCACGGGCCGCTTGAAGATGTTGCGCTCGGGATCCCGATCGATGAACGGCAGCGCCGCCAGCAACGCCATGAAGGCCCCGGGCAGCGCCACCGCGCCCAAAAACTGCCCGAATTCCCCCGCAAAGATCTTCAACCGCAGCATCTGGAACAGAAACAGGAAATACCACTCCGGTTCGGGATGGTAGTCGCCGGGATCGGGCGTGGCCTCCTCCAGTAACACCACCGGCTCCCAAAAGGCCAGCGCGCAGATCGACAGGAAGACGGTCGCCATGGCAACGATGTCTTTCCACACTTGGCGCGGGAAGAAGTAATCGGTCTTGGCCTTGAGCTCTTCCGGCGTCCCGCGGAACGGACCGGCCGGGCCAGCTTTGCGGAACAAGAAGAGGTGAAGCCCGGCCAAGCCCATGAGGGCCGCCGGTAGGATCATCACATGGATGACGAAGAACCGGCTGAGCGTCATCTGTCCGGGCGTCGGGCCGCCCTTCAGGAAGCGGGCCATGAAATCGCCGACCACGGGCGTTTTGTCCATGATCTCCACGCCGACCGTCGTCGCCCAATAGGCGCGCTGGTCCCACGGCAGCAGGTAGCCGGTGAAGCCGAAGCCCATCACGATGCCGAAGAGCGCGAGCCCCACCAGCCAAATCATCTCGCGCGGGCTCTTGTAGGCCCCCCAGAGGAAGACCTGCGACATGTGGGCGAACACGCAGACCACCATCGCGGTCGAGCCCCAGAAATGGTAGCTGAGCAGGAACCAGCCGTAGTCCACGTCGTGGATGATGTACTGGGTGCTGGCATAGGCGTGATCGGCGGTCGGGACGTAATAGAACATGAGCAGCACGCCGGTGACCGCCTGCATGATAAAGATGAACAGGAGCACCGAGCCGAACACATAGGCCCAGCGGGACCCTCCGGGCACCGGCTCGTTGAGCATCTTCGCCTGGATGGTCTTGAGGCCGACGCGCTCATCGACGAACGCGATGACTTTTTCGAGGACCGATGGTTCTGCGCTGGTCGAGGGTACTGGTTGCATAGCGGTTAGATGATCCGGATTTGCGTTCTCGTGCCCGCCTTGAATTCCATGTCGATGATTTCCACGTCGCCGGCCGCGGAGACCTTGATCGGCAGCACGTCGAGCGGCCGGGGAGCCGGGCCGTCGAGGACCTTGCCGGCGGCGTCATAGATGCTGAGATGGCAAGGACAGAGGAACACCTGGCCGAGGACCTTGTGCTGCCGCCACTTGTAGCCGCAGCCCAGGTGGGGGCACTTGCCGGAGTAGGCGACGTAGGGCATTTCTTTCTTATTGGTCCAGACGGTCTTTCCGCCGGCGTCGCGGAATTCCATGTCCTTGCCCTGATAGATCTTGTCGAGCACCGGCGGCGTGGCCTTCAGAATCCACACGTTTTTCTCGATCTCGGCTTCCGGCATGTAGGCTTCCTTGACCTTGCGTTTGTACTTGAACTGCACGCCGATGTCTTCCTGCTTGATCTTCGCGACGTTGCCGATTTTGAGCCAACTGTTGTCGAACGGGGCGTACATCGGCTTCATGAGATAGCGGAGGACGGGAAACGCGATGGGCAGGCCGATCAGAAAGCCGATGGCATGGGTCAGGTTCGTGAAGAACGTGCGGCGCTTGACGTTCTTCTCCAGCTCGGGGAAGGGAACCAGCACCTCGCCCGGCATGACATGGAGCTTCTCTTCCAGGTGGGCGATTTCGACTTCGTGCGTGGTGACATAGTCGTCCCGCTTGAACGGGGGCAGCGCCAGCACGTCCGAGGAGAGGCTGCGGAGCTCGACCAGATCCTCGGTCACCGTTTCGACTTGCCCCATGGCCACCTGGCGCTCGCCGTGCCCGTTCATGGAGACGACAATGTGACTGACTTCGTGGGAGAGCGGGTCGACGACGACCTTGCTGACTTCGCCGATGTCGCGGTCCTTGCACCGGACCTTGGATTTCAACCGGGGCTGCATCTTATTTCATCTTGATGGGTTTGGGCGTGTTCACGGACGGGTTCTTGAAGGTGGCGAGCCAGGCGGCCAGCGCCTCCACGTCTTTCGGCTCCATCAGATCCTTGTACTTGTCCGGCATCTTGCCCTTTTCGTACTCGGCGTCGAACCCTTCCGCCTTATAAGACTTGGGATCGAGAATCTTTCTGGCGATCTCCTCCGGCGATAAGAGATTGCCGATATTGTCCAGCTCCGGGCCGCGCTTCTTGCCGCCTTCGCCGCGGAGCTTGTGGCAGTT
>CAZXRB010000095.1:0-12362 GCA_964642845.1 uncultured Nitrospira sp. | reverse complement strand
AACATCTCGACGAACTCGGAGCCGCTGATGCTGAAAAAGGGCACCCCGGCTTCCCCGGCCACCGCGCGCGCGAGCAGCGTCTTCCCGGTGCCCGGAGGACCGACTAAGAGGATGCCCTTGGGAATCTTGCCGCCCAGCTTGGTGAACTTGTCGGGCGTCTTGAGGAACTCGATCACCTCGCGCAATTCCTCTTTCGCCTCGTCCACGCCGGCCACGTCGGCGAACGTGACCTTGATGTCCTTCTCCATGTAGATCTTGGCCTTGGACTGGCCGACCCGCATGAACCCGCCCTGCGCTTGCTGCCCCAACCGCTGGATGAAAAAGAACCAGATGCCGACGAACACGAGCGCGGGCACGACCCACGACAGCAGATCGCGCCAAAAGGTGCTCTCGATCACGCCGCTGAAGCGCACGCCGTGCTGCTGAAGCTCTCGAACCAGCTCCGGGTCCTCCACCCGCACGGTCGTAAACCACTTCGGCTCTTTCGCCCCCTCGGCCGGCTTCAGCTTGCCGGTCAACGTCTGGCCGCTGACCGCGACTTCATCGACCTGCCCCGCCGCCACCAGCGACTTGAACTCGCTGTACGGCAACTCTTCCATCTTCTGCACGGCGAGCAGAAAATCGTGGATGAGGATGACGGCCCAGATGGCCAGAAAGACGTACCAAATTGAAAAGGAGATTTTCTTGTCCACGGCGCCGCTCCCGCTTTCGGAGAATGGTTACTGTTTCATGTTCAAGGTTCAGTGATGAATCGAAGCCCGTCGAACGATTCCCCGCCCGTCACGGTGAACATTTAACATTGAACATTGCGCATTGAGCAAGCCGATACGCGAGCAGACGGCTTGCTCTAGAACATGAAGTACAGTCCGGCTCCGACCGTTTCAATCTTCTGGGCGAAGAACTGGCCATAGGGATTGAAGCCGTGATAGTAGTTCACCATGAGGCGGAACCGCCGGAATGAGCCGGCTCGTGACCACTCGAGACCGCCGACCACGCTCGTGTTGATGATCCAACGCAGCTCCTCCACGGATTTGAAGTCCACCGCCAGCACCGGCGTGACGAGCAACTTGTCGTAGAAGGCGCCGAGGACCCGCGACCGGGCGGTCGGCCCGCGCAGCTCAAAACCCCACTGCACGCGGTGGCGGTCGAAGGAGGCCGGTTCCCGGTGCGTGAGACCCCCCCCGCCCGCGTACAGCCGGGCCCATCGATAGTCGTACGACACAATCGCCTCGAACTCCTCATAGCTGAAATTCAGCCGGTTGAATCCGGGCCGGCCGAGCAGGAATTCATCGCCGACATGGCTGCTCTGGTGGTAATAGCGCAGCCGGGTGGACCAATTGCCCGAACGCCAGGTCATCGGCACGCCGACGACGAAGTCCGTGTTGATGAGCTCGGTGGACGGCGCGTCCATATTGAATTGGGAGAACACGCCGGTGAGCAGACCCACCTGCCAGCCGTTGCACCCGTTGCGTTTGCTGTAAAACCCGAACGTCTCTCCCAGCGCCACGGCCCCGACGTTCGCATACGTCCGGTCCGACCGGGAACGCGTGAACTGCCAGGTCGCGTAAAACTGCGGCTGCTTGGGATCGGCCAGCAAGGGACGGAAGACGTCGTCCGACGGGAACGCGATGCTGGCTTCCCCCTCCGCCTGCCGCTCATAGCGGCAATCGGACAGCGGCGGCGCTTGCTCCTTCGTCTCTTCGGCAAAGACCGATCCGCCCCACGCGCCCCACAGCACGCACCCGACTCGAACCCACGACAGCATGCGTTTCGTCAGCATAAGGGCGGTAGCCTACGGCCATCACCGGCAGGTTTTCAAGGTAAGAACTGCCCTAGTGAATTTCGGGATCATTCTAGGAACACCCGGAAGCGATCGTGCATGAATATGGGATCGCCATCGCCGTGTCCTGTCCAGACCACCCCGGTTGGACGTAAGATCCGGGCGGCATCGAGTTCGTGCAAGCTACAACGACCTGGAGGACGGTTCGGCGCCGGGCAGGCTCGTCTCGCCGGCCAGCGGGACCGGACAGGCCGTTTCGGCCGCCTCGCGCGGGCCGATCACATGGTAGTAGAGCACCGGGATGACGACGAGGGTCAGGAGAGTGGAGGCCCCGACTCCGAAGAGCAATGACACGGCCAGGCCCTGGAAGATCGGATCGAGGATGATCACGAACGCGCCGACCATCAACGCGGCGGCGGTCAATAAGATAGGCCTGGTGCGGATCACGCCGGCCTTGATCACCGCCTCCCGCAGCGACACGCCCGCCTGCTCTTCGAGTTGAATGAAATCCACCAGGAGAATCGAATTGCGCACGATGATCCCGGCCAGCGCGATGAACCCGATCATCGACGTGGCGGTGAAATACGACCCGGTGAGCCAGTGGCCCGGCAGAATCCCGATGAGGGTCAACGGAATCGGCGCCATGATCACGAGCGGCGTCATGAACGACTGAAACTGTCCGACAATGAGCAGATAAATGAGCAGCATCGCGACGGCGAACGCGATGCCCATGTCGCGGAATGTCTCATAGGTGATGTGCCACTCGCCGTCCCATTTGACGCTGACGCGTTCTTCCGACCAGGGCTGCGCCGCATAGTACTGCTCCACCCGGTAGCCTTCCGGCGGACGGTATTCGCCCAACTGTTTGCCGACTCCCAGCACCCCATAGACCGGGCTCTCCGCGTTGTCCGCCCCCGGCCCGCCGACGTCTCCCACGACATAGACCACCGGTTTTTGATTCTTGTGGTAGATGGCCTTGTCCTGCACCGCTTGCTCCATCATGAGCAATTCCGACAATTGCACGATGCCCCCGGTGTTCGTCCGCAAGCCGATTTCGCCGATGTGCTCGAGCCCCGTTCGCTCCGCCAGCGGGAGGCGGAGCATGATCTGCACCGGACTCTTCTCTTGGGGAATGTGGACCAGGCCGACTTGCGTGCCTTGGAGCGCCATGCGGAGCGTCCGGACGATGTCCTCCGAGGGAATGCCGGCCAGCGCCGCTTTCGCCCGATCGACCGTAAACACATATTTCACCTGGTCGGCTTCGATGTAATCATCGACGTCCACCACACCGGGCGTGGCTTCGAACAACTTCCGCACATCGCGCGCCACGGCGATCTGCCTGGCATAATCCGGCCCGTACACTTCCGCCACGAGCACCGACTGGACGGGCGGACCGGGCGGCACTTCGACGAGCTTCACGTTGGCGCCGTACTGCTTCGCAATCCCGTTGATCTCCGGCCGCAGGCGCTGGGCGATCTCGTGGCTCTGCGCCGACCGTTCGTCTTTGGCGACGAGATTGATTTGAATGTCCGCTTCATGCGGCTGGTCGCGCAGATAATAATGCCGGACCAATCCGTTGAAGTTGAACGGCGAGGCCGTGCCGACATAGGCCTGGTAGTCCCGGACTTCGGGCACCGAGGCCACGTATCGGCCGAGCGCCTGGGTCACGCGCGCGGTCTCTTCCAGCGTGGTGCCTTCGGGCATGTCGATCACCAGTTGGATCTCGCTCTTGTTGTCGAACGGCAGCATCTTCACGACGACGTGGCGCGTATAGAACAAGAGCGCCGAGGCCGCCAGGAAGAGCGCGATCACGCCGAGAAACACGAACGCCAGAACCGGGTGCGCGAGCAGCGGCGACAAGAGCCGGCGATACCATCGCGCCGCCCTCCCCTCGTTGTCGGGTGCTGAGTGCTGCTTGCTGGGTGCTGAGCCCTCGCCACTCGCCACGAGCCCCTCGCCTCTCACCTGGTAACACGTCCGGCAGAACCAGGGAATCACCACGAAGGCCACCAGCAACGAAAAGAACATCGCGATGGAAGCGTTGACCGGAATCGGCCGCATGTAGGGCCCCATCAGGCCGGAGACGAAGGCCATCGGCAGCAGGGCTGCGATGACGGTAAACGTAGCCAGGATCGTCGGGTTGCCGACCTCGTCCACGGCTTGAATGGAGGCTTCGTCGTGCGGCCGCCGGCGCATGGTCAAATGCCGGTACGTGTTCTCGACCACCACGATCGCGTCGTCCACGAGAATGCCGATCGAAAAGATGAGCGCAAACAGCGTGACGCGGTTGATGGTGTAGCCGATCAGCATCGAGGTGAACAGCGTCAAGGCCAAGGTCAACGGGATCGCGATGGACACGACGAAGGCGGGCCGCGGGCCCAGCGCGATGCCCAGAAAGGCGACGACCGCTGCCACTGCGATGAGCAAATGCCACAACAGCTCGTCGGCCTTTTCGCGCGCCGTCTCTCCATAGTCGCGTGTCACGGTCACGCGCACATCGGATGGAATGGTCAGGCCCTTCATGTCCTCAACCTTGCGAATCACCTCCCTCGCGACCGTGACCGCGTTGGTGCCCGCCTGCTTCGCGATGGCGACGGTCACGGCGGGGGCCTCGCGCGTCGATCGTTCCTCGTGCAGCGTATCTCGCGAGCTGTCCTGCGCTTCACGCTTCACGAACGACAAGTGACGGGCTGATAGACCCTCGCCGTGCCAGACGTAACTGGTCGCCTCGGCCGGACCATCCGTGACCTCGGCCACCTGTCGCAGATACACCGGCCGTTGCTCGCTCACGCCGACGACCAATGATTCCAGATCCTCGCGCGAGCGGATGAACCGCCCGGTTTCGACCAGGAAACTTTGATTGCGGCTTTCGAACCGCCCGGTCGGCAGCGCTTGGTTTTCTCCTTTGATGACGCCTGCCACTTGAAGCGGGGTGAGACCGTAGGCTTTCATTCTGGCGGGATCGATCTGTACCCGCAGCTCTCTCATCCGGCCGCCGACGATGAACCCGGCCGAGGTGCCCGCCACCTTTTTGACTTCCTCCAGCACCTGTTCGGCCAGCCGATGGAGCTCGAACTCGCCGTAGCGCGCACTCGACAGTGTGAGCGTGACGATCGGCACGTCGTTCACGTCTTTCGGCTTGACGAGAAACGGCGAGGCCCCGGGGGGAAGCAGGTCCTGGTTGGACATCAACTTGTCGTACAAATCGACGAGACTGTCTTCCATCGGCTGGCCGACATAGAAGCGCACAATGATCAACGCGCCGCCGGGCCGCGAGATGGAGTAGACGTACTCCACGCCCTTGATCTCGGAAATCTTGCGCTCGAACGGCTTGGTCAGTTGCTCTTCGACGATTTTCGCCGAGGCGCCCGGAAAGGGCAGCCAGACGTCCGCCATCGGCACGAGGATCTGCGGCTCTTCTTCACGCGGGGTGACGAGGACGGCAAAGAGGCCGAGCAACAACGCGCCCAGCATGATGAGGGGCGTGAGCTTGCTGCCGATGAAGAGGGCCGCGATGCGGCCGGATAAGCCGGGGCGGTATGTTTCCGGTGAAGGCATGGACAATGTTCAATGTTCAGTTTTCAATGCTCAATTGAAAGGTTCCTCCCCATTGAACATTCAACATT
The DNA here is from genome assembly GCA_964642845.1 of uncultured Nitrospira sp. Classification (GTDB taxonomy): domain Bacteria; phylum Nitrospirota; class Nitrospiria; order Nitrospirales; family Nitrospiraceae; genus Nitrospira_D. Next base: position 6,956 of record CAZXRB010000095.1, on the reverse strand, counting down.
GAACATGGAGCATTGGGAACTGCTCCATTCACGGCCCTGCCACCGACTCGATCGGCTTGACGAGCACCCCATCGACCCCGCGCAAGCCATCGAGCAGCACCCGTTCGCCTTCATTCAGCCCGGACAGCACTTCGGTTCTCCCGTCGAAGCGGCGGCCGAGCTTCACCCATCGTAAACGCGCGACGCGATCCGATCCCACCACGAAGACGCTGGTCATCTCGCCTCGCTCGATGACGGCCGTCGAGGGCAGCACGATCGTCCGGCTGGTACCTTTGTCCAATTGCAGCCGCCCGAACATCCCGGTCTTCAAGCCGGGCGTGGCGGGCAGATCGACTTTCACCATAAACGTATGCGTTTGAGGGTCGCCGGCCGGCAGAATCTGGCTCACGACGCCGTCGAGCACCTGGCCGCCTAAGGCGTCGATCGCCACCGGGATCTTATCGCCGCGGGAGACGGCCTTCAGATCCCCCTCGGCCACCGTCGCTTCGAGCCGGAGCCGCATGGGATCTTCCATCCTGAGCAACGGTTGGCCCGGCGAGGCGAGTTCCCCTTCTTCAACCACCTTCTCGGTAATCACGCCGTCGAAGGGCGCCCTTACGACCGTGTAGCTCAGCTGCGCCAGGACCGCCTTGCGGGTCGCGTCGGCCACCTTGTAGGCGCGTGTGGCGTTCTCCAGCTCCTGCTTCGACACGGCATCCTGCTTGTACAGCGAGGTCATGCGATCGAGCTGCGCTCTCGCATTTTCGACATCCGCGGTGGCCCGGGCCAAATCGGCCTTCACGTCCCGGCTGTCGAGCTGGATGAGCGTCTGGCCTTTCGAGACCTCCGAGCCCTCGCGGACCAGCAGTTTGTCGATCGTTCCCTGGATACGGCTGGATAGCGTGGCCTGATAGACGGCCGCCACTTGGCCCGTGACCTCGACGCGGACCGGCACCGGTGACACCTTCACCTCGATGACCGCCGCCTGGATGCTCGTCTGCGGGGCCGCCGACACAGGGGGCGCGTCTTCCTTCGACCCACATCCGGCGGCCAGCAGTACCAACATCAACGGCCATGGTTTACTCGACATATCGATTCATTCTCGCCGCGCGACAAACCGGACTCAGGTCGAGGAACCTTAACCTAAGCCTCGACTTTCTTCCAATCGCCCCCTACTCCTCAACACCCAGCTTGCGCAACAGCGCCATCATCGGACACCAACCGGTGAACGCCGATTGGATCAAGTTCGCCGCGACGAAGGCGGCAAAGTAGTTCCAGTAGGGATGCACCGTCGCTCCGAGGAACAGAGCGAGCAGCACGAAGACCCCGGCAATCAACCGCAACAGTTCGTTCAGCTTCATGGGACGCCTCCTTTCTCCTGTCCCATGGGAGGCAGGGCCGGCGGAAAGGATTCTTGCCCATTTACGCTTGTTTCTCGAGCTTATTGATGCCCATCGCGTTGAGGATCGCCTTTTCGAAGAAGGGCTCGCTCACACCTTTCTTCATCTTGAGGAGGAAATACTTCTCGAGCGCGATCTTGGCCAGATGCACCCACTTGCCCTTCTTGGCCCAGGTTACGTTGCGCGGCGCCATCTGGGGCAGCGCCACAAAGGCCATGCCGGTATCGCCCATGTCCGCCAGGCAGATCGCGTTCCAGGTGGCCGTGTCCTTTTTCTCGTTGTTCTCGATGTCGGCCTTGATATTGTGGACGGCCGCCGACACCATCGATTCGATCATGTACCCGGTCTTGGGCGCCCCGGTGGGAATCGGCGTGTGCTCCACCGGCGGGATCGCGACGCACACCCCGACGGCATAGATGTTCTTGTACGTGGGATTGGCCTGGTAGCTGTCGATGTTCACGAAGCCTTTCGGATTGCACAGCCCCGGCGTGCCGGCCACGGCATCCACGCCGGCGAACGGCGGGATGATCATCGAATAGCGAAACGGCACCTCCTGGCCGTCCTCCAGCAGCATCTTGCCGGGTTGCACTTCCTTGATCGAGACATTCGAAAGCGGCTTGATGGAATGTTCGGCGAATTCATCTTCCATCAGCCGTCGCGACTTGCCGACACCGGCAAGCCCCATGTGGCCGATATAGGGCTCTGGCGTCACGAAATAGATCGGCACTTTCTTGCGGAGCTTCTTCTTGCGCAAATCGGCGTCGAGAATGAACGCCATTTCATAGGCCGGCCCGAAACAGGAGGCGCCCTGCGCTGCCCCGACCACGATCGGGCCCGGGTCTTTGAGAAAGCTTTGATAGGTTCCCCAGGCCTGCTCGGCATGATCGACCGTACAAACGGACTGCGTATAGCCGCTCGGACCGAGCCCCGGCACGGCGCCGAAATTGAGCTTGGGCCCCGTCGCGATGATGAGATAGTCGTAGGGCACCTCGCCCTTGGCGGTGATCACGCGGTTCTGCTCCGGTTCGATCCGGTCGGCAGCCGCGTGAATGAATTCGATGCCTTTCTTTTCCAGCACCGGGCCTAACGCAAAGCTGATGTCCTTCCGTTTCCGCCAGCCGACCGCGACCCAGGGATTCGACGGCACGAAGTGGAAGAAGTCCACATTCGAAACCACCGTCACCTTGTGTTTCTTGTCCAATAGCGCCCGCGCCTCATAAGCCGCCGGCAATCCTCCGATCGATGCACCGATGATGACAACACGTGCCATGGTCAACCTCCCTCTTCACGAAGTCGCTCAACCCAAGATTGGAGCGAGACGTCCATCGCCGGTACATATGAGTCGATAGATTTTCAATGGATTCATAGTCGTACGTCGCCGCGCATTGGATGTCGACGCAACGGTCTTGAGAAGATGGTGCAAAGACAGCACCGAAGACTGCTCCATGGCTTATCCGACCTTCACGAGTGAAATTGAGTGGTTCGGTGGGAAACCGCTTTACCGCGGGCTAGGCTGAGAGGCGAGCCGCCACAGAACGGCCGTCTCGACTGTTGCAGAAGGCGGCAGCGGTTCAGGTTCTGGCCAGGATCACGGCGGCGCCTACCACGGCGAGCGCCAACAGCAGCGCCATCCGAGGCAACCACGTAGCCGTACGCAGCAGAGCCCTCTGACCGGGCGTGCGAGCTGCGGCCGGTGGCGCTCCGATCTTGCTCATCCGCGGTCCCAGTACGAGATCGTGGGACACCGTCAAGGTCAGCAACAGACCGACGAGTCCCAACTTGATCTGAAGGATCGCGGGCCATCGCTGAGGTTCGAACAACGACCAGCCTCGATTCTGGAGCAACAGCGGCCCAGTGCCGAGCAGCACGACCATCGCGGTCCACACCACTCGACGAAAGCGCAGTGCGGCCGTGCGAAAGAGGGCGGCATAGTCGGGCACTGCGGTACGGCCCCGCACCAGCGGGGCCAGGACGAGCGACAAAAAGAGCATGCCTCCAATCCAGGCGACCGCCGAGATGAGGTGCATCCAAAGCAGAAGGAATTGGGCCGACGGCACGGTGACCTAGCGAAGGAGATTCCGAGAGAGTGAGATCAGCTGAGTTGACGACGATGGGAGCGCCAGCCGGGGACACCAGTCGATTTCCGCCGCCACGGCGACGGCGACATACGATTCGGGAGCCTGCACCGTTCCCTGGTCTTCCCGCGCATGCAGGCAGGGCCGGCAGATGAACTGGCACGACACCGGGCACTCGTGTCCTTCACACCCGACGAGCGCGTGGAAGTGCGCGGACTGTTCCAGACAGTACCGGCGAACATCGCTGGCTGCCAAACTGTCGCGATAGCAGGTCAGCCGCTGCCACAACTTCGTCATGCTCGAGACCGGCGCGGCGTTCATGCTGGCCCACACCGCGGGCAGCCGCACGGCTTCGCCGATCAGCTCGAGAGCCGGATCGATGCAGGCCGGAAGGGAGGGAAAGATGGCGACGGCCATCCGCCGGTTCTCCACCCGTTCGACCGTGAAGGACGGCGCGCGCCGAGCCAGGCTCAGCGCGCGCTCGCTTTCCTCCGTCGCGCCATAGGGCACATGTACGACGAGATGCATCGTTCCGGTTGCTCTAGAAGGCGATCCCCACATAGGGACCGACTTGGAAGTAACTGTTCGTCGTGTTCGTCATGTTGGCCGCCAGATGGTAGCGCAGGTCGGCCCCGATATGGATCGCCTTCCACACGCGGTACTCGAACCCTCCGCCGAACTGCAAGCCAACATCCAGATACTGCGTCCCGTTGGACGGCGGGCTGATCACATGGATATCCAATCCGATCGGGATGAGCCACGGCCGGAACGCGCTCCCTTCCATGAACTTGAGCTTCGGCGCGATGTCGATCGTCACCATGGTGAGCTGGACCTTGTTCGGAGTCGTGTTCCCTAATAAGGCCGGCGCGGCCTGGACGACCGTCTTCGACGCGATCCGGTTGAATTGCACGCCGATCTCGCCCATGGCCCACACGCCGCTCATCATGCCCCAGGTATCTTTCGAGAGGACATTGTCCAGCCATGCGCCGACATACCAGCCGTTCTGCCCATCGTTGCGGCGAGGCCCGCCGCCGAGGCCGTTCTGGGTGTCCGTAAAAATTTCGCCTCCCCGATCGCTGTTCAGGCGCATGAACCCGCCTTTGAACACCACCATGTTGCCGGTCTCTTCAGCCGAAGCCGGCGACACACCACAGACAGCGAGCGCCAGCACGCTCGCAACGGCGGCACACGTCACTCCAATGCTCCTGCGTCTCGCCCGAACCTGCATGATGTCCCCCTCCTTGGACGATCGCCGAAGACGGCTCCCCGTTCTTCGGCTGCGCTGATTGGCGCTCGCCGGCCCGAGACATCAGCTGGGTGAATAAACTTTTCATAGCGATACCGTCATTGGTCACTAGTCATCGGTCATCGCTTGAAACCTCCGTCCAATGACCGGTGACTGATGACTATCTGTCCGCTCCAGTTAGCATGGACAGTTGCTTACTCTCCGCAACGGACTTGGCGCAGCGGAAGCCCAGCCAGTTGATCTTCGTGTTCGGATCGGTGCCGTTCCGCATGGCCACCCGCATCGTGGTCGTGCTGTCCATCCAGCCGCCGCCGCGGAAGGCTTTCTGCGTACCGGTTTCCGGCCCATTCGGATTCCGGTTGGGCGCAATCTTGTAGTAGTCCTGCTCGTACCAATCGGCGACCCATTCGGCCACGTTGCCGATCGCCTGATACAGGCCGTAGGGGCTGACCGCGTTCTCATACTTGTCCACCGAAATCAACGGTGGATAGAGCAACAGCCGCTCCGGGCGATCGCGCACCGGCCCGGACAGGCCCGTCCGTCCGAAATTCGCCCGGGTCAGCCCGGCGGACTCACTGCCCCACGGGAAGAGGCGCCCGTCTTCACCCCGCGCTGCCTTCTCCCACTCCGCCTCCGTCGGCAGCCGCTTGCCCGCCCACTTGCAGTAGGCGTCGGCGTCGTACCAGGACACGTGCATGATGGGATGGTGCGTCATCGTCTCCTGGAAGTTCCCCCCGTCGTACCGCCAATCGATTTGCGGGTTGCGGCCGGTCGCCAGGATGAACTTGAGGTACTGCAAATTCGTCACTTCGTATTTGTCGATCTCGTAGGCATCGAGATGCACGCGCCGCTGCGGCAATTCCGAGCGGTAGGCGTTGCGATCGACCTTTTTGTCGCTGCCCATCAGAAATTCTCCGGCCGGGATCGGGACCATCCCGTCCTTGGCCTTCCAGTTCGCCGCCCGTTCCTGAGCCAGCTTTTTACCGGCCTGGGTCCATTCGACGACGATGTCCTGCGTGTCCAGCCCCCAAGCCATGCGCGCCATGATGAGCAGCGCCACGATGACGAGCACCGCATTGATGACCCATTCCCATTTTCGGTACCTTCGTAGTTCCTCCTCTTTCACAATGGTGGCCTCCTTCTTGAGACAGAAGTCATCGGTCACTGGTCATTGGGTCAATGGTTGTCTAGGAGGGATCTCTTCACCTTTGACTATTGACAGATGACCAGTGACGTTTTTCTCCGACCGCGCGCAGCGAACTCCCGTCAAATAGCTCCGCCGGTCGGGCTCGCCGCCGTTGCGCCCGGCCGACCGCGCGACCTCGGGGTCTTCGTTCCAAGACCCGCCGCGAAAGACTTTGAGCTCCCCCGTGTCAGGCCCCTTCGGATTGTGGTCAACGCCCCGGCGGTAATATTCCGGGTCGAACCAATCCGCGACCCATTCACTGACGTTGCCGGCCATCTGATGCACGCCGTACGGGCTGACGCCGTTGGCATACCGATTGATGTTGGCCAGCGGGGGATATTTGAACCCGCGCTTCGAGCCGGGATGCGCGATGTTGCTCTTGATCCATCCGGCCGGCTCATTGCCCCAGGGAAACAGGCGGCCGTCTTCCCCACGCGCCGCTTTTTCCCATTCCGCTTCCGTCGGCAACCGCTTGCCCGCCCAGCGGCAGTACGCCTCGGCCTCGCGCCAACTGACGTTGATCACCGGATGCAGCGCGGCTTTGTCCGGAAACGGGCTCTCCCGCCAGAACTGCGGCCAATCGGCCCCGGTGGCCAGGACAAAGCGGAGATAATCCACGTTCGACACTTCGTAGCGATCGATCTCGTAGGCATCGAGATACACGCGATGCTGCGGCTGCTCTTGCGGACCCGCAGCCCGGTCCACCTTCGGATCGCTGCCCATCACGAACCAGCCGGCCGGCACGCTCACCATGCCGCCGGGCGTGTCCATGGCCGCCAGCCGTTCGGGGCCATCCAGCGGCGTCCACAGCGGGGGCTGCTTGGAGGATTCGTGGTTGGCGTGAGCTACGCTCCAGGCCACGAGGCAAGAGGCAAGAGGGAAAAGGCAGGAAAGAACCACCGTGAACGACAAACCGCTCTTCCTTTTGCCTCTCATTGTCTCACCCTCTCGCCCCTAGCCTCTGGCCCCTCGCCCCTGAGTCCGTGTTCAGTGCTCCTGCTTGTGGACCATCGGTTCGATTTCCTTCTGCACTTCCTCGGGGACGTTGTAGCGGATGTACGGATGATCCA
>CAZXRB010000094.1:0-12794 GCA_964642845.1 uncultured Nitrospira sp. | reverse complement strand
TCGAACCCGACGTTCGACGGGGTCGCCGTCGACAGCGACTGGGTGTCGCGCGCCTTCGCGAGGACGCTGGGCCCGGGAAGCGGGATGTGGATCGTCTGGGTCAGCGCCATGCCGTCACTGCACGTAGTTCGGAATGTTGACGAGGAGATTCGTCATGAACGAGGTCAGGACATTCAGCATCCAGGGCAGAAACAGGAGCAACGCGCCGAACAGGGCCAGGATCTTGGGCACGAATGTGAGCGTCGCTTCGTTCAACTGGGTCATCGCCTGGAAGGCGCTCACCAGCAGGCCGACGAGCAAGCTGAGCCCGAGAATGGGCGCCGACACCATGAGGGTCGTCTCCAGCGCTTGGCGGCCGAGCTCTGTCACGATTTCAGGCGTCATGTCTCCTCCGGAAGCGTGCCAGGTGACGGGTGACCGGTGACGAGGATGGTTCGTCGCCTTTCTGGCCTCACGCTCGTCACGCGTCACTGGTTTTACTGAAAGCTCCGGACCATCGACCCCACGACCAGGTACCAGCCGTCGGCCAGCACGAAGAGAATCAACTTGAACGGCAGCGAAATGACGACCGGCGGCAGGAGCATCATCCCCATGGACATGAGGACGCTGGCCACGACCATGTCCACGATCAGAAACGGGATGTAGATCAGGAAGCCGATCTGGAACGCGATGCGCAACTCGCTCAAGATGAAGGCCGGAATGATGACGTGCGTCGGGACCTGCTCCACCTTTTCGGGCTTCTCCATGCGGCTCAAGTTGATGAACAGCTCCAGATCCTTGTCCCGGATTTGGCGCAGCATGAAACCGCGGACCGGCTCGATGCCCTTGGTCCAGGCCTCTTCGTATGACATCTGTTCCGCCAGCAGCGGCTGGAGCGCGGTGGCATAGACCGTCTGTCCCACCGGCGCCATGATGAACAGCGTGAGGAACAAGGCCAGCGAGAGGAGCACCTGATTGGGCGGCACGGACTGCGTGCCGAGGGCCTGCCGGAGAAAGGACAGCACGATGACGATCCGGGTGAACGACGTCACCATGATGAACAGCGCCGGCGCCAGCGAGAGGACGGTCAAGAGGATGAGAATCTGGATGACGACCGCCATCTGCTTGGGTCCCTCGGAGCCGAAATCCAGGCTCACGGAGGGGCCGGCGGCGCCGGCGACGGCCGGCGCCAGCAGCAGGCCGGCTGCCACCCATCCCATCACCGATATCGCCCGGTTATTCATGGCCATGCCGTCCTTGTTGCGCGGACGCGCCAGTCGATGTCAGCGCCTGGAGCCAGGCGCCAAAGGGACCGGAGCCGGATGCGCCGCCCGGCGAACCCGTGGAGCCGGAGGCGGCCAGCAGCGCGTCCACGCGCCCCGCGTCGCTCACGCGGCCCAGCGGCACCACATCGTTCGCCGTCGTGCCCACGATCAAATAGTCGCCCGCCACCGAGACCAGCGCGATCGTCTTGCGCGGCGCGATGTACCCGCTGGCGAGGACCTGCACCAGGGGACGCGTCCCGGGCGCGCCGAGCCGCCCGCCCAGCAGCCGCCTGGCGACGACGGTGAGCAGGCCCATGAGTCCCAACACGACGGCCAGCGCCGCGATGGTTCGGAAAAGGCTGTCCCAAAGGTCAAGCACGAAGCTCTCCTTCTCTCGTCTTTCGCCCCCAGCCTCTTGCCTCTTGCCTCTTGCCTGTTGCCTGCTTCACCGCAGTTGCTGCACCCGTTCCGCGGCGCTGACGACGTCGGTCAGCCGGATGCCGAATTTTTCGTTCACCACCACGACCTCGCCCCGCGCGACGAGCTTGTTGTTCACCGTCACTTCCATCGGCTCGCCCGCCAGCTTGTCCAGCTCGATCACGGACCCTTGTGACAGCTGCAGCAAGTCCCGGATGGCCATTTTGGTCGAGCCGACGTAGACGGCCACGCTCATTGGAATGTCGAGAATGAAATCGATGTTCCGCGGGGTGGCGGCGGCCTCCGGGGTCTGCACCGGCGGAAACGAGGCCGGCTGCGGCGCCGCGGCGGGGGCCGCCTGGGTCTCGGTGGGCGTGGGTGATTCTGCGTCGGCCATACCCTGTCTCCCGTTCAGCGGTTAATTCACAATTCTCGTGACCCGGCAGGCGTGATTGCCCTTGTAGACGCCCGGGGTGCCCTGCAGTTTGTGGTAGCCCTCGATAAAGCCGTCCAGCGGATCGCCGGGCCGTTGGTCCAGCAGCAACACGTCGCCCGGCGCGAAGTTCAGCACGTCCTGCACCGTCACCGTCGCCGTGCCCAGCCGCACGGTAATCGGCAGCTCGCACTCTTGGAGCTTTTCGCGGAACTTCATGTTCCAGCTGCCGTCCTGCTCGAGTTGATCGGATACCAGGCCGGAATAGAGCTTCTCTTTGATCGGCTCGAGCATCGAATAGGGATAGACCAAGAACAAGTCGCGCGACGTCTCGCCGATGATGACCTGCAGCGTCACGACCACGACGATTTCCGACGCCGTGACCACCATGGCGAACTGCGGATTGCTCTCCGAGCGGACATATTCGACCGTCACCGGCAGCACGGCGTGCCAGGATTTTTCCAAATCCCCCAGCGCGGCGAGCAGCAGCCGCTTGATGATGCGCAGCTGCACGGGCGTGAAGTCACGCCCTTCCGGCTTCACGTGCGTCTGGCCTTTGCCGCCGAAAAAGTAATCGACGATCAGATAGACCAGAAACGCGTCCATCACAAACAAGGCGTTGCCCCGCAGCGGGTGCATGTGAAAGACATTGAGCGACGACGGCATCGGCACCTTCTTCAGAAACTCTCCGAATTTGATGACCTGCGTCCCCACCACGACAAAGTCGATCGCTTCCCGGAGCAGCGACGTCCAGGCGACGGACTGCCGGCGGATGAACCGATCGTTGATCAGCTCCAGCGTCGGCATGCGCCCGCGGATGATCCGCTCCTGATTCAGCAGATCGTATTGCTTGACGCCGGAGGCGGCGGGCTGTTCGTCCTTGGGTGTCGTGTCGACTTCGCCGGACACCACGCCCTTGAGCAGGGCGTCGATCTCATCCTGCGAGAGAATTTTTTCCATGGGGACAGCGTTACTGGACGACGAAATCGGTGAAGTACGCGTTGCGCACGCCCGGCCTGGGCAGGAGCCCGTTGACACGCTGGGTAATCTCGTCGCGCAGTTGGAATTTGCCTTGCGGCGTCCGGATCGTCGTGGAGTCCTTGCTGCTGAGCAGCACCAGGATCGTGTCCCGCAGTTGGGGGACGCGCGCGGCGAGTTCGGCCGTCACCGCCTCGTTTTCCGCTTCCAGCTTCACGGTCAGCTTCAGATACCGGATCTCCGGCGAATCGGCGAGGTTCACGATGAAGGGCTCCAGGTCGAACATGGCGCCGGGTCCGGAGCTGGCTGCATGCTTCCCGGCCGGCTCGCTGCGCGCGTCCGGCTTCGCCGCCGCCTCGGTCTTGTGGTCTTCCACAACGGCGGCCGGTTCGCTTTTCCCGCCGAGGAGCTTTACCACGACGAAGGCCCCGCCCAGGCCCGCGACCAGCGCGGCGACGACCACGATGAGGAGCAATTTGATCGGCAAGGCGGGAGCCGGCGCCTTCGAGGCGGCCGCGCCTTTCTCGTCTGCGACTGCTGCTGCATCTGCCATAGCATCCTCCCTCCACCGCACAGTGACGCCAGTGCGGGGACTGCAATGCATATGCCACCATCCGATCGTACGGCTGCGGCTCTGTGCGCGACGAATCGCCGCTCTTGTGGCGGAGACGGCGGTGCCGCCACATCGGCTGCGGCCGGGCTGTCACCCCGGCGTCAGGCGCGGGCTTGACGCTGTCAGAAATCTGACGAGTTGAGATGCCGGGCGGGACTGGCGCGTGAGGAAGGCCGGCCGGGCCGCTGCAGGCCCGGCCGGTTCAGCGAGACGATTATCGCTTGAGGTTCACGAGCTCTTGAAGAATTTCGTCCGACGTCGTGATCACGCGCGAGTTGGCCTGGAATCCGCGCTGCGCCGCGATCATGTCGATGAAGCTCTCCCCCAGATCGACGTTCGACAATTCCAGCGAGTTCGACAGGACGCGGCCGAGGCCGGCGCTGTCCGGCGTGCCGGTCACCGGTTGGCCGGAATTGCCCGACTGGGCGAAGGTGTTTTTCCCGGTCCGCGTCAATCCGATCGGATCTGGGAAGCGCGCCAGCACGACCTGCGCCAGCGCGCGCAGCTGGCCGTTTGAAAAACGCCCGCTGATCACGCCGTTCGAGTCCACCGAGAAGGCCTGCAGCGAGCCGGCGGCGAAGCCGTCCTGGGTTTGCTGCACCAAGGCGGACGTCGACCCGAACTGCGTGGTCCCGTCCAGCCCACTCCCTCCGTCGGTCGTCACACTGGAGCCGAAGTTCATGACGATCAACTGATCTTGCGTGGCGCCGTTGAAGTCGATCTGCAGCTGGCCCGGCACCGTGCCCGCCGTGCCCGCCGCCGTGCCCGTGTCGTACCGGATTACCGTGCTTTCGCGGTCCAGCGTCCCGTTCGTCCCGAACGTCAAGGTGCCCGACCCGACCCGGACGATCCCCAGGCTCGCGTCGATGTTGCTGGGATGGTAATTCGCCGTCACCACATCGGCCGCCGCCGCCACGATATTGTAGTTCCAGCTGTTCGAGCCGATTTTCGTGAAGTAGGTCGTCAGGAGATGGCTGTTGCCGAGCGAATCGAACACCGTCATCGACGTGGAAAAGTCCGAGGTCGCGGGCGGATCGGACAACAGGAAGTCCGTCCCCGTCGTCGAGATGGGCGCGAGCATGTTGAGGTTGGCCGCCAGCGTATCGCCGCCGTTGGCCGTGACCACGACCGTGCCGGTGCCGGTGGTGCTGTTGTTCGTCGTACCGGTCATCCCGGAGGTGAACGTGAAGATGTTGGACGCATTGACGGTGGCCGTGAACCCGGAATAGGCCGCCGCTTTGAACGGATCGTTCGGAATCAGCGCGCGCACCGCGTTCTGAATGGCGGTGGCCAAGGCGGATCCGGTCAATCCGTTGGCGACCGTCACCGTCTGAACGCCGTCGCCGTTCACATTGATGTTGAACGAGTTGTTGCCCGCCCCGGTCGTCGTCACGGAGGCCGCGGACCCGACGATGTTGCCGCGAATGCCCGTGAGCGCCGTCGACGAGTTCAAGTTCGCCGCCACCAGCGCCGTGGTCGTCGCTCTCGGGGACGCGGTGGTCGAAGGCAGCGCGATGTCGCCGATGGTCCCGGTGATCGTGCCCGTCGTGTCCGCCAGGAATCCTTGCAGCTTGAATCCCGTGGGATCCACGACGTTGTTGTTTTTGTCGAGCCGGAACAGGCCGGCGCGGGAATAGAAGGTCCCGCCCTGGGCGTCCTCGACGATGAAGAAGCCGTTCCCGTCGATCGCGAGATCGAGCACGTTCGTGGACGTCGCCAGCGAGCCTTGCGAGAAGTTGCCCTGCACGGAGGTCAACGCGACGCCGATGCCGGTCTGAATCGCGCCGGAGCCGCCCGAGATGGACGAGCTGATCAAGTCGGCAAACGTGGCCTTGCTGCCCTTGAAACCGACGGTGCTGAGATTGGCGATGTTGTTGCCGATGACGGACAACGCGGTGCCGTTGGCGTTGAGCCCGCTGACACCGGCAAAGAGCGACGAGAGAATTCCCATGAGTGTGGCCTCCTTGTTCCTCTTCCCGCTTCCGGGGTGTTACCGCACTTCCTCGATGGACGATGGCTCGATGGCGACGTCGCCGGCGAGCAGCTTCGGATTGCCCTCTTCCAGACGGATGCCCGAGACGGTCAGCCGCGCCCGGCCTTGCACCGCCACGGCCGCGCCACGCGGATCCGTGGCCGACAGGAGGAACTCGTAGACACCCGCCGGCATCGCCATCCCGTTCTGATCGCGGCCGTCCCATGGGACCTCGTTGAGGCCGGCCTCCCGGTTGCCGACATCCAAGGTGCGCACGACCTGCCGCTGCTGATTGAGAATGGTGATGCGCACGGACGCCGCGCTGCGCTCCAATTCGAAGGCGATCGTCGCGGGACCGGTACCGAGCTGGGTCAACGACCGGCCCACCGTGATGGTCCGGCCTACCATCGGCAGCAGCGTGAACTGCAGCGAGGCGGTCTGCGCATCGAGACTCTTCTGGAGCAACTGCGCCTGCTTCGCGCTTTGATCAAGCTGGCTGAACTGCGCCAATTGGGCCACGAACTCCGTGTTGTCCGTGGGCTTCAACGGATCCTGGTTTTTCAGCTGGGTGACGAGCAGTTTCAGGAAATCCCCCTGCCCCAGCTCGCGCGGGCCGGTGGCCGCTGTGCCGGTCGCCGTCTCGGCCGATGTCACTCCGGAAATCGTCGCCATGTCATGCGCTCCTTTTCATGTCAGGCCACCAGGTTCAAGAGGCTGCGGGACGAACTCCGTTCCCGATCCGGTCGTTCCGTCTGATGATCGGCCGTGCGAGCCTGGTGGTGGGTCGCCCGTCCTTGCTCCTGGAATGGCCATTGTTGGAACGCTCGCCCGCCGTGTTGGCGGTCGATATCGACACGGAACTGCCCCAATTCGAATCCCGCGGCCTGGAGCGCCGCCTGCAGCCGGTCGTGGCTGTTCATGAGGAATTGGCCGACGTCCGAACGGTCGGACGAGAGATGCGTGTGCACCAGATCCTGCGTCATCGCGACGCGGACATGGACACGCCCCAGATCCGGCTGCGCGACCTCGAACACCACGGCGCGCGCGGTGGCCGGCAGCACGGGCTCGGAAGGCGGAGGCGCGGTGCGGGCCAAGCCCGATGGCGCCGGTGACGGGGTGTCCATCGTCCGGACATTCGGAGCGGGCGTCTGTTGCCCGCCCATAGCCGGCGGGATCGGGGATGCGGAGCCAACCGCCGGCGTGGCATCCGCGGCATGATCCGCCTTTCCATGGCGCGCATCGCCGATGTCCTGCTTCGGTGCGCTGAAATCCTCCCGGACTGCGGGAGGCTCCGGTCGCGCCTCCTGCGCCGATGTCCCTTGCCGCGCGAAGGCCAGGTCGGACGGCGGCTCGTTCTCCGGCATCGGCGCGTCCGCATTTGGCCTCACGGGCAGCGTGGCGCTCTCAGACGCGGGCGGTTCCTTGATCGGTATCGTTTCTTCGGGCGCCACGGCTGAGGCTGGTGGGAGGTCGGCAAGACTCTCCTTCGATGGAGTAGCCGAGAGTATGGTCGAGACCCCGCGCTTCTGCGCGTCCGTTTGATCCGCGGCGAGGCCGCCGATGTCGGGCTTGTGTGGGACCGTGATCTGGTCTTTCGGCGTCGTGAGCGGCGGCTTTCCCTCGAGCCCCGCCATCTCCACCCAGTCGTCCTTCGTGACGCGGGTCTCGGAGGCGCCACGCGGGACGGATTGCTGCAAATCGGGATCAGCCTGCATCACCGACTTCGATCCTGTGACGGGCATAGGATGAACCGGTTGGTTTGCTTGGGAGCCGTCCGCGCCAATCGAAGCCGCCGTGAGAAGGAGCCCGGCGCCGCGCTCACCCGTTGGTGCAAGAGACTGCGGCGTCGTGACCAGGTCGATCGGCGGCGGCTCAGGGTTCATCTGCGGCTCAGCCGGCTGCGCGAACGCGAGCAGCAGGCCCTGCACGGCGCCTCCCGCGCCGCGTTCGCCGCCCGCCGCGCTGTCCAGTATCGTCTCCTCAGCGGCGTCGCCTAAGCGCGCCGCGCCGTTCTCTTCGCTTTTCCCATGATTCCGCGTCGGGGCCGCGTCCGGCGCCTCACCCGATTCGCTCTCGTGAAAGCGTCGCTCCGGTTCGCCGGCGGACCGAGGCGTCTGGGGCTCCGCGTCTTTGTGCGATGATTCAGCGAGACGGGCTGTGCTCCCGCCTCCCTGCGGAGCGTCTTCTCCACGCGCTTTGCGCAGTTCGCTTGAGAACGCCCCGCGTGCTCGGGCGCGATCGGGCTCCTTGGCCTGATCAGGCACGCGCTGGCCGGTGCCGCCCGATGCGGGCGCCGGCGCGGCGATGTTGACTGCGAGCGGAAGACTCATGGGCCGATGCGATCCTGTCGGTTCGGAGCAGGGGCACGTGGCGGGGAAATACAAGCGCCATGCCACTCGCGGCGCAGCCGGAATGCGTGGAAAAATGGGCGCTTCACCGCGGGGCGACGGATCTCATGCAGCGACTGCGGACGTTTCTGCCGCGGCGGTAGGCAAAAAGCTTCCGGAAGACTGTCGCGCCGTCAGGGCGCTTGGGTGAGCAGTTGTTCGGTCAACTTCGCCGCGCGGTCCACCTTCACTTGCGCGAGGATGGCGCCCGCGGTCTTGCCTTTGACGAGCCGGAGTATCTCGACGGCTTTCCGGTCGGGCATGCGCTCGAGGCGCGCGGCGGCCTCCTCCGGCGGCATGGATTCGTACATCTTGGCCAATTGCGCCTGGTTCTGGTTCTTCTGCGCGTCCAGTTGGCGCGCCCGCTCGAGCTGGGCTTTGGCCTGCTGCGTCTTCACGTCGGTCGCCTGCTGGTCCTGTTTGGCGCGCATCTGTTGGAGGCGCTTTTCCAGCGCTTCGTTTCGCGTCAGCAGTTGCTCGATCTCCGCCTTGATCATCAAGAGCCGTTCTTCGCTCTGCCGCACCGCTTCCTCGCGCCGGTCGAGATCCCGCTTGCGCAGATCCAGCATGTCGATGATCTCGCGCGGCGTATCCAACGCCGGTCCCTGAGCGGCGGGCGCCGGCGGAGCCAGCGCTTTCTCGCTTTCTTCCGGATCGGCCACCGGCACCCCGTCGGCGGAAGAGGACGGAGCGGTGCGGCTGACGGCCGGCGAGGCGGGATGAATCGTCTTGGGTTTCGCATCCGACGAGGCTTGGCCCAATTGCACCATGATCCAGAAGAGCACGGTTGACCCGATGAGCCCGCCCACCAGCGTGAAGAGCGGTGCGCGCTGCGGCTTGGCGGCCGGCCGGCGCATGGCCGGCCGGCTGAGCTGGATGCGGTCGGCCGTCTGTGCAGGAGCGGTACGCTTCATGGCTCCGGAGATCCTTCCGGCGTGAGACACGTTCGCTGGGCCGCCTCGTCCAACAGATGCTGTTCGCGCCGGCGCAGTTCCTGGTCTTTCGCCCGGCGCCGTTGTTCGTCGAGCCGATCGAGCACCTTGCGTTCCTGCCTGGCCTCGACCAACCGTGCTTGGGTCCGCTGCCACTCATCTTCCAACGAGGCGATTGCCAGCCGCGTCTGCCTGAGCTCCGCCTGATGCGCTTCCAACCGCCCGTGCCATTCGAGCGCCGCTTCGATCGACAGCCCCTGCCTGGTCTCGGCTTCATACGACGCGGACTCCGTCTGCATCATGTGCTCCAATTCGCGGCAGCGGGTTTCCATCGCGACGAGGCTGTGCGTGAGACGTCCCAAGGCCATGGCGATCGCTTCCTCGTCCCGCGCCCGCACGGCGCGTAAGGCACGTACGCTCATGCGGTCTGCTGCGCCAAGGCGATCAGCGCCTGGACCGACGCGGCCAACGGCGCCGGTTGCTCGATCTCCTGCCGGAGGTAGGCATTGAGGGCGTCCTGCGCCCGCACCGCGCGATCGAGCGCGTGATTCATCCCGGCCTTGTAGGCGCCGAGCA
The DNA here is from genome assembly GCA_964642845.1 of uncultured Nitrospira sp. GTDB lineage: Bacteria > Nitrospirota > Nitrospiria > Nitrospirales > Nitrospiraceae > Nitrospira_D. Next base: position 3,242 of record CAZXRB010000094.1, on the reverse strand, counting down.
GCACGAGATCTTCCGACTGCCGGTACCGGGCGATCAGCTCCACCAGGCTGCGCGCGGCCCGGTCGTGCTCCCGCGCGACGATGTCCCGCATGACGCGGCTGGTGCTCTGCAGCACGTCGATGGCCGGGAAGTGATTCTGCGCCGCCAGCGTGCGGGACAGCACGATATGGCCGTCGAGAATCGAGCGCGCGGCGTCGGCGATCGGATCGCTGAGATCGTCGCCGTCCACCAGCACGGTGTACAGCCCGGTGATCGAGCCGGCGCCCGGCCCCGTGCCCACCCGCTCCAGCAGTTTGGGCAGCAGGGCGAACACGGACGGCGTATAGCCTTTGGTCGTGGGCGGCTCGCCGACGGCCAGCCCGACCTCCCGCTGGCTGTAGGCCAGGCGGGTCAGTGAATCCATCAGCAACAGGACCTGCTTGCCGGCATCGCGAAAATATTCCGCGATCGTCGTGGCGACCAACGCGGCGCGCAGTCGCACGAGCGGCGGTTGGTCGGACGTCGCCACCACGACCACCGACCGTTGCAGCGCCGCCGGCCCCAGATCGCGCTCCAGGAATTCGTTGACCTCGCGCCCGCGTTCGCCGATGAGGGCAATGACGTTCACGTCGGCCTGGGTATAGCGGCTGATCATGCCGAGCAGCACGCTCTTGCCGACGCCCGAACCGGCGAAGATGCCCATCTTCTGTCCCTGCCCGCACGTCAGAAAGCCATTGATGGCGCGAATCCCGAGGTCCAGCGGCTGGCGCACGCGCGCCCGCTGCAGGGGATTAGGCGCGGCGGCCTGCAGGGGATACCGGGCGGCCGGCAAGACCGGCCCTTTGCCGTCCAGCGGCGCGCCCAGTCCATCGAGAATGCGGCCCAACAAGGCGGGCCCTACCGGAAGATGGGCCACATGGCCCGTCATGGTGATGCGGCTCCCGGGGCCGATGCCCTGCATCTCGCCGAGCGGCATGAGCAGGACTCGATCGCCGCGGAATCCCACCACCTCGGCCGGGATCGGCGCCGACCCGCCTTCCCGCGAGATATGGCACAGCTCGCCCACCGTGGTCATCGGCCCGTATCCTTCGATCACCAGGCCCACGGCCTGCGCGACGCGCCCCGAGACCTCCAGGGGTTGGACTTGGTCCAGCAGATCACCGAACGCCATGGCCCGTCCTGTTCGCCAAGGCCTCGCCCAGACGCAGCAGCTGTCGATCCAGCGACGCGTCGACCACGTGATTGGTCGCCCGCACGAGACAAGTCCCGCGGGGCAGCGAGGGCACGGGCGCGATTCGCACAGGGACCGGCATGTCCTGCCGCTGCGCCAACTCGGCGCGCGCGGATTCGAGCGGCGCGGCGTCGGCCGGGTGGACCTGGATGACCACCGGTCCCGGCTCCTTCACCGCGGCCACCGCCGCCTTGGCCTGCGCCACGATCTGTTCCCGGCACGAGGCCGCCGCCTCGTGCAGCACTTTGGTGGCGATCTGAAAGGCCAGCGCGATCACGTCCTCTTCCATCGTCCGCTGCACATCCGCCCGGGCCGCGCCGAGGCTGCGCACCGCTTCCGCCAGCATCGCCCGCTCGTGCCGCCGCTGCTCCTCGGCGCGGCGCGCGCCTTCGGCCATGCCGCGCTCGAAGTCCGTCAAGCCGTCCGCTCCGCGCAGCACCCCGTCCTCGCCGAACGTCTGAAGCGGCAGGCTCTGCAGGCGGACGGCGCCGGCGCGGACCGCGTCGTGCTTCAACAGCGTGTTCTCGGCCCGGAGACGATGCAGCTCCAGCAGCCGCCGAACGGTCGTGACAATGGCGTCGTTCCGGAGCGGTTTCAGCAGGAAGTCGCTCGCGCCGCCCTTCATGGCCCGCACGGCGAGCTCGACGCTGGGCGAACCGGTCATCACCACCCCGATGATCCGCGGATCGATCCGTTGCGCCTCCTCCAACAGCGCGATGCCGTCCCGATCGGGCAGCGCGACATCGACGACGAGCAGCGACGGCGCCGATTGCGTGATGAGGGCCAGCGCTTCCCCGGCCGACGCGGCGAGCCGCAGCGCCGGGCCCTCCGGCCGAAAGAGCTCGGCGAACAGGCTGCGGATCGGCTCGTCGTCGTCGACCACCAAGACGGAGCCGGACAGGCGCGGCCCGGCCGGGGGCCGGCGCGCCGGAATCGTCTGGACGCCCTGGGCGGTGCCCATTTACAGCATCTCCTCGCCGGCGCCCGCGATGACGATGCGCCCTTCTTCTTCCAGCTTGCGGCAGACCTTGAGAATGTTCTGCTGCGCCCGCTCGACATCGGACACCTTCACCGGCCCCTTGGACTCCATGTCGTCCTTCAACATCTCGGCGGCGCGGCTGGACATATTCTTGAAGAACTTGGCCTGGATCTCCGGGCTCGCGCCGCGCAGGGCCAGCGGGAGATCGTCTTTGCTGATTTCTTTCATCAGCTCCTGCATGCCGCGGTCGTCGAGCTTCACGAGATCGTCGAAGACGAACATCAGCGCCCGGATCGCGTCGGCCAGCGGCTGGCTCTTCTCGGCGATCTTCGCCATGATGCCGCCCTCGTTGGCCTTGTCCATGCGGGTGAGAATGTCCGCAATGACTTCGGCCCCGCCGATGGTCTGCGCCCCCATGCCCTTGCTCGCCAGGAGCGCCTCTTGAAGGCTCTGGCTGAGCTCCTCCAGCACCTCCGGCTGCACGTCCTCCATCGTCGCCAGCCGCACCGCGACGTCCCCCCGCATCGTTTCCGGCAGCGCGGCCAGCACCTGTCCCGCCTGATCGCTGTCGAGATGCGCGAGGATGACGGCCACCGTCTGCGGATGCTCGATCTTCAACATCTGGGACAGCGTCTTCACGTCCACCCATTTCAGCGCTTCGAGACCCGGATAGCTCTTGCGCGTCATGGATTCGATGATGCGCGCCGCTTTTTCGGGACCCAGCGCTTTGGTCAAAATGCTGCGGATAAAATCTTTGGCCTGGAAGCGCACCTCGCCGGACGCGCTCGCGGCCTTGAACTCGGCGATCACGGCCTCTTCTTCCTCTTTGGAGATCTGAGCCGTGCCGTTCATGAAGCTGCCCAGCTTCTTGATCTCCTTGGGGTCGAGCTGCTTCAGGACCTGCGCGGCCGCGTCCTCGCCGATCGCCCGCAGCAGAATCGCCGATTTCTGTTCGCCGGTCAGTTGCTTGGCCATCGGGTTCGACCTCAGGCGGTGCTCTTCAACCACTGCTTGACGACGACGGCCGTCGTGTCGGGATTCTTCCGTGCCATG
>CAZXRB010000093.1:0-12798 GCA_964642845.1 uncultured Nitrospira sp. | reverse complement strand
CAGGTCGAGGAGCCGATCTACATCAGACCGGCGGAACGCGTGACCTGGTTGTAAGTGACCGCTAGGGCGCTTGCGGAGAGGGCGGGGCTTCGTGAGAAGCCTCGCCCTCGCTGTTTTGCCCAGCGAGACGGTGCGAACGGACACTCCGTGGGGTGTACGCTCGCCGCAATGGTAGACGAGCGAATCGTTGACCTCGCCTGCTCAGTCAGTGTCTCTTTGTGAACCGGCGTGTGCGGCGATGTTCCCATGCGGCGCCGTGCCGGACGGCGGGCCTAGCTCGGATGCCAGGGCCGACGCGATGTCCGAGAACGCCACAGGCTTCACCAGACAGTGGCGGGAGGCTTTGCGCAGGATCGCGGGAATGTGGCCCGCGTCGCCCTGTTCGACGACGGTGATCACGGGAATCCGGGGACAGGCGGTCCTGATCAGCAGCCACACTTCGGTGGTGACGATCTGCGAAAGCGGTTTCGACGTTCCGACGTCCAATACGACGGCATGAGGACGCACGGCGCTCAGTTCTCCCATGGCGGCCTCCACGGATCGGATGAGCACCGGTTGGTAGCCGCGGGTGGCCAGCCAATCGGCCAGTCTGATGCCATCGTCCCAATCGTGTCCCACGATCATGATCCGCGCCCGTCGATCTTCCACTGGCGCACCTCCTTTCCTATCGGATCACCCAGGATCAACCAGCCCGTCGTCTTCCTCATGGAAGGTATACCGGCGCGAGCTGTTCGGAGCTATCGCAAAAGGCATGATTGTGCTGTCGAAGGGGTCGGACACCGACCGTCGTCGTTCGTACGACAGCGCCAGGGCCAAACGGGGAAACGCGGTTACGGTGTCAGGCGGTGTTCGATCGCGTAGCGGGTCAGCTCGGCCGTCGTTTTCATGCGCAACTTCTCCAGAATGCGCGCGCGGTAGGTGCTGATCGTTGTGACGCTGAGGTGGGTGGCGGCGGCGATTTCGCCGACGGTCTTGCCGGCCCCGATGAGACAGAGCACCTCGTACTCGCGGTCGGACAGCGACTCGTGAAGCGGCCGCTCGGTATCGGACCGGAGGGTGACGGCGAGCGCTTCGCCCAACGCAGCGCTGACGTACTTGCCGCCAGCCCGGACTTTGTGGACGGCCTTCACCAATTCCTCCGGTGCGCTGGCCTTGGTGAGATACCCGTCGGCGCCGGCCTTGAACATGCGGACCGCGTACTGTTCCTCCGGATGCATGCTCAAGATGATGACCGGCAGCCGCGGCCATTCCAGTTTCACTTGTTTCAGCGCCGCCAGGCCGCTCATGCCGGGCATCGTGATGTCCATGATGAGGACGTCCCAGGATTTGCGCCTCAGCAAGTCCAACATCTCATGGAAGGTGCCGGCCTCGGCGGTCTTCACTCCCGCAACGCCTCGGCTCAGAAGCTCCCGGACCCCCAGGCGAAACACCGGATAATCGTCGGCGACCAGAACTCGTAACACGTCGTTACCCTGTGTGATGGGGCGGCAAGCTGCGCCGTGCGAGAGTGGCGATCACGGTCGTGCCCTGCCACGGCTGTCCTCGGACGGTGAGATCGCCGCCCAGGCGCGCCATACGCTCGCGCATTCCGAGGAGGCCGAGTGACCGGGGATCGGCGATTTTGGCGGGCGGGATGCCCACGCCGTCGTCCGTCACCTCCAGGCGGAGCACGCCGCCCGCTTCTTGCAGAGTCACGGTGACCGCCTTGGCGTGGGCGTGGCGCGCCACGTTCGTCAAGGCTTCCTGGCAGATGCGAAACAGCGCCGTGGCCTGATCCGGGTCCATGGCAATGTCTTCTGCGCTGGTGGAACAGGTGCATGGCATGCCGGTCCGTCTTTGAAAATCCTGGCACTGCCATTCGATGGCCGCCACCAGACCGAGGTCGTCGAGCACCGCCGGGCGCAGTTGGGAGACCAACTCCTGCACGGAGGCGATCGTGGCATCCACCTGTTCGATCATATTCCGGATTCGAGCGCCCATGCGTTCCCGCGGTGCGGCATCGCGAAGGTCGGAGACGGCTCCCTGCAGGTGTGACAGATCGATCTTGAAGCAGGAGAGCCGGACGCCGAGCTCGTCGTGCAGTTCCCGCGCGATCCGGGCGCGCTCTTCCTCCTGGACGGTGGCCAGCCGCCCGGACAGCTGGCGGATCTGCTCCAGGGTGTCCCGCAGTCGCCGTTCGGCCGCTTTCCGTTCGGTGATGTCCTCCGAGATGCCCAGCAGGTATTGCGGGCGGCCCTGCTCATCGTAGATGGGAATCTTCTTGGTGTGCAAAAGGCGCTGCCCGTGATGTTTGGTCTCGATCGGCTCTTCGGGAATGTCCAGGAGGCGGCCGCTGTCCAGCACCTGCCGGTCCATCGCGCGGAAGAACGCCGCTTCCTCGCGCGGGAAGAAGTCAACATCGGTTTTGCCGATCAGCTCGGCGCGGGAATAGCCCAGCAGCGTCTCTCCCGCTTTGTTGAGGCGGACGAACCTCAGATCCTGCGCGTCTTTCACGAAGACCATATTCGGGAGATGGTCGATGACGGAGGATACGAAGGCCTCGGAGCGGCGCAACAACTCTTCCGCCCGCCTGCGCGCGGTGATGTCGCGGGCCACCGCCTGGAAGCCGGCCACCTCGCCGTCCTGCTGCAGCAGCTGCACATGCTGGCCGATCCACACTTCGTGGCCGTCCTTGGCGATGGCCGGAAACTCGTAATAGGTGTTGTGCCGCTTGCGGACGAACTGTCGCCCGTAAAAGCGTTCGACGGCCGGCCGATAATCGGCGCGTATCAGTTCGAGGAACCGCCGGCCCACCAATTCCTCGTCGGTGTATTGCATGATGCGCGTCGCCGTCGGATTCACGAAGGTAAAGCGGCCCATCCGGTCAGTTCGATAGATGATGTCGTTCGCTTGCATGACCAGCAGGCGGTATTGTTCCTCGCTGGCCCGCCGCGCCGCTTGGGCCCGAGCGTGCTGGTGCGTATGGTACGCGACCGTCTCTTCATGAACGGCGAGAAGCTGCTCGAGCGTCTCGGCGCGGGCCCGCCATTGCGGCGGCGACCGTTCGACGCGGAGGACCCTGCGGTCTGGTCGGTGCTCCACGAACGGCAGCAGCGCGAGTTTGACGCTGAGCGCAAGCGGCTTGAAGAGGTCGGCCGTGTCCCGGGTGAGGGGCTGCGTTGAAAAGAGGATCACGGTGAAGAAGACTTGCGGCGCCAGGACCGCCCCGAATCCCAGCACCGACGCCACGCCATAGGGAATGACGAAGTCGTCCTGGACCGGCACATACGGGCTGCCGTGCGCCTCCGGCACGAGAAAGACGTTGAACGTGCGATCCGTTCCATTGGTCAGCAGGTTCGTGTCGACCGCGTCGGATTCCAACTCCACGCCCAGTTGATGCAGGAGCTGGGAAAACATCGGGAGCCGGGAGACGAACTGCCGGCCAGCCAGCGGGATCGAGCGGTACCGCCGCGACTGCTCCCGGTCGTTCCACTCGGGCCGGACGCCCGCGGTGCCCATGAGCGTCAAGCATTTCACGTCGGCCGGCAGCGGGTGGCCGGGCCCGAGGTCCGCGGCGCAACGCTGCGACCGAGGGTCGAGCTGCTGATACGTCTGGGTCACGAAGCAGCGAACCAGCACACAGTCATGGCGGCCGGTCTCTGGATCGCCCAGATGCCGAAAGAGATAGTCGCAGATGCGTTGCGCCGCCTCCTGCATCGCCGTGGCTCCGGCTCCTTCTCGGCGGAGCGCCGCGGCGCACTCGGTCATCTCCGCAATGGAAAACGACGGAAGGCTGTACATCATTCGGGTGAATCATCCATCGTGCCGCGAACGCTGTCAAGCCGAGAGGGAGGCGAAGCACCGGCCGGAGCCGGCTGGCAATCGGGGCGCCGGCCGGCGGGGCGGATCTGTAAGAAGCCGGGATGCCGCGCGACCTACTCACCAGCGCGAGGTGATCCATGAAGACACGGTTGTACTGGGCCACGCACCATGCTCGGCACGTCATGTGGGACATCCGGTTCACGCTCGCCTGCTGGTGGCTGAATCAACGTGTGGAGTACCTGGCGTGGAAGCTCCAGCGGGATGCGCTCATGTCAACGGCGGAGCCCGGATAAGGAGGAGCCATGCAGTGTCCCAGCTGTCGCCGACCGATGTTGAGCACGAGTAGCCAGGCGATCGAGGAGGAGCACGGCGCGATGACGGTGACGCGGTGGCGCTGCCGGCCTTGTCACGAGACGGCGGAGGAGATTTGGGTCAGCGCGCAATACCGCGGCGCCCCGGCGACGAGCATTCGCTATACGGTGGCGGATTCACGGCCGTCACGCCTCCGGTCGGGCCCTGTTCGACGAGTGCGACATGTGGCGGCGTCCTATGCGAGCCTTCCGTAACACCCTGCGCGCACACTGGCCCGAATATCTCATGGAAGGCGCAGGGCTGGGGCTGTTCATGGTCTCGGCCGCGCTGGTGACGGCCGCCTTCGAGTACCCGCATTCGACTCTGCACGCCGCGATTCCCAATCCGGATTTGCGCCGCATTCTGATCGGCCTTTGCATGGGCCTCACGGCCATCGCGCTCATTTATTCGCCCTGGGGCCAACAGTCCGGGGCCCACCTCAATCCCGCGGTCACGATTACCTTCTTCCGGCTCGGCAAGATGCAGACAGCCGATGCGTGCGGCTACGTCATGGCCCAGTGTCTCGGTGGACTTGCCGGTGTCATGACGGCGGCCGGCATTCTCGGGATGGCCCTCGCCGATCCTCGGGTGAACTATGCGGTGACGGCTCCAGGCCCCTATGGGCAGGGGGTTGCATTTGCCGCAGAAACGCTCATCTCGTTCGGGCTCATGCTCATGGTCCTGACCTTGTCCAACCGGCGTTCATGGCAGGTGTGGACGGGCCTGTTCGCCGGAGGTCTCGTCGCCGTCTATATCAGTGTGGAAGCGCCGTTGTCCGGGATGAGCATGAATCCCGCGCGCTCACTCGCGTCGGCGGTTCCGGCTCAGTGCTGGACGGGCTTGTGGATTTACCTGACCGCTCCGGTCCTCGGCATGCTGTTGGCCTCCGAATGTTATGTCCGCTGGCGGGGCGCCCACCGCGTGCTCTGCGCAAAGCTCCATCATGAGAACGACCGGCGCTGTATCTTTCGCTGCCGGTATCCGAAATGACTCTCGGGATCTGTCGATCTGGTGATCTGTCGATTGCGCAGACTCCGATCATTCAACAGATCGACAGATCAACAGATGCGATGCGTGCCTGTAAGTTTCCGCCGGGATTTCAGACAGATTTGCAGAAGCGGGAATCTGGCGAAGACAGCCGGCCCGCGGTGACTCATCCAACAAGGAGGCGTTATGAACGCGCAGCAAGGTTTCAAGGTGGGCATTCTGTCTCTCGTGACGGCGGCCGGTCTGTTCGCCGCGCCAGGCAGTTTCGCCGCCGATGCGCACACGACGGCGAAATTCGAAGGCGTGAAGGCGAACAGCGGCACGGCCATGCACGGGCGGTCGGGGAACAACGACACGCTGACCTGGTCGGACGACTTCAAGATTCCCGACACGCCCGCGCCGCATTGGCAGGTGGTGGACACGAAGGGCAACGTGTATCTGCTCAATCGCCTGGCCATCAAAGGCGACAAGCAGAACCGCACCATCACGCTGCCGTCGTACATCCATGACGTGTCCAAGGTGCAAATCTGGTGCGCCTTCGCGGAAGTGCTGCTCGGCGAAGCGGCGTTTCCGAAGCCGATCCTGACGGCGTCCGGCGAGCACGCGAACGGCATGAAGGCCGACAGCGGCATGAAGCACGACAGCATGGCGATGGGGCGGTAGCCCGGCGCCATCAGCAGTCAGCGGTCGGCTTTCAGCTTCTCCGAAAAGAGGGCGGCTGATCGCTGGCTGCTGAGCTGACGGCTCGACAGAGGAGGCAAGGCGATGAGGCATGCCATAAGAGCGCTGGTGCTCCTGGTTTCCGCGGCGAGCCTCGCACAAGCTCAACTCGTCGACAAAAAGGCCCTGACGCTGGAGGGAGCCAAGAGGATCGCCGCAGTGGCGGAGGCCAAGGCGAACGCCGACGGCGCTCGCGTGGTTATCGCGGTCGTCGATGAGGGCGGCAACCTGCTCCTGTTGGAGCGGCTCGACGACACGCAGGTCGCGAGCGTCAACGTGGGCATCGACAAGGCGCGCACTGCGGCGATCTATCGACGGCCCAGCAAGGTCTTCGAAGACCAGGTGAAGAACGGCCGCGTGTCGGCGTTGGCCTTGCACGGCGCCGTGGCGCTGCAAGGCGGCGTTCCGATCCTGGTCAACGGTCAGGTCGTCGGCGCGATCGGCGTGAGCGGCGAGACGCCGCAGCAAGATGAGGACATCGCTCTGGCGGGAGCGGCCGCGGCGGCCTCGTTTACGAAACGATAGTGGTCTACGGTCAGTGTTCAGCGATCAGCTCTCAGCTCATGAGCATTCCCCGAAGCTGACGGGTGACGGCTCAAGGCTGACCGCCCATTCTCACGAAGGAGAACCATCATGCGATACATCATGGCCCTCGCGATAGGAACCGCGATCGGGCTGCTGGCGTCGACCGGCTTGGCCGAATCGGTTTCGGACAAACGCGGTCTCACGTTGGACGGAGCCAAGAAGGTCATCGCGGCTACGGCGGCCGAAGCCCGACGCGTCTACGCGCCGGGCGGCTCCATCGCCGTGGTGGATGACGGCGGCAACCTGGTGGCGCTGGAACGGCTGGACCAGAGCTTCGCCGCGAGCGCCAACATCGCCATCGGAAAAGCGCGAACCGCCGCGCTGTTCAAGAAACCCACCAAAGTATTCGAGGACGCGATCAAGGGAGGCCGCACGTCGATGGTGACACTCGGCGGGGACCTGCAGAACTTCACGCCCCTCCAAGGCGGTATTCCGCTCGAATGGGAAGGGCGGGTGGTGGGTGCCGTCGGCGTCAGCGGCGCGGCCAGCGCGCAGCAAGATGAAGAGCTGGCAATCGCCGGCGCCAAGGCACTTGAAGGCATGGAGATGGCCGGCATGAGCCATGGTCATGCACCGTTGCCCGTCACGTATATTGAAAGCCAGACGGTCTCTGCCGCCTTTGCAAAAGGGGCAGTGCTGGTTGGCGAAGGCGAAAAGATGATGCACGCGGCACGCAACTATATGGTTCATGCCAGCCATCGGGACAAGGCGGGGGTCGTGGAGATTCACGAGCTCGATACGGACATCGTGTACGTACTGAAAGGCTCGGCGCAGCTCGTCACCGGGGGGACGCCGGTCGGCGCCACGACCGTGGCGCCGCATGAAGTGCGCGCGCCGACGGTGGAAGGCGGCGAGTCGCGCCGTCTGGCGCCCGGCGATGTGGTCATCATCCCGAACGGCGTGCCGCATTGGTTCAAAGAGGTCGGTGCGCCGTTTGATTACTACGTGGTGAAGGTGCGGTAGGGGGATGTGGAGGGCGGGTCTCTTCGCTCGCTGAACGCGCACGCGGGATTTATTCAATGTGAGGCAATGGGCGGTGCTCGTGCAATGCGCGCGGTAGAGACCCGCCCTCCCGCATCCGCCATGGGATAAGGGAGACAGAGATGGGAAGGTGCAAAGCTGTGTGTGCGATGCTCCTGCTCCTCGTTCCGCAGGCAGCTGTTGCGCAAGTGACTGGCGACGCGCCGGGCGTGCGGCCGGAGGCCATCGTCGATTTGAAGACGAACGAGGGGATGGCGTTGGTCCAAGGCCAGTGGCGGTATCGCAACGTCAAGGTCATCGAGGTCGAGCATCATGCCCCCGGAGCCGATCTGGGGCCCTCCGGTCCGGCGAATCGCACGCAAGACATCGACCTGCATGCCGGCGCCGCCGACTTCGACGATTCGGCATGGGAGGTACTCCACCCCGCGCAGCTGGAAGAGCGGCGGGCCGGCGGACGGTTGTGTTTCAATTGGTACCGTACGAGCGTCACCATCCCGGACCGCATCGGCGCGTTTGACCCGACCGGAGCGGCCGTCGTATTCGAGATCGCCATCGACGACTACGCGGAAGTGTGGGTGGATGGGCGTCTGCCGCTCGTGCTGGGCCAGCCCGGCGGACAACTGATCAAAGGCTTCAATGCGCCGAATCGCGTCCTGCTGACGAGACACGCCCGCCCCGGCCAGACGATTCAGTTGGCGGTCTTTGGAATCAACGGGCCGCTGTCGAATCCGCCGGGGAACTTCATCTGGGTCCGGTCCGCCACGCTCGATTTCTACAAGGCCGAGCGGATCGGTCCGACGCATTTCGTAAAGACGGAGATCGTGAAACTCGATCCGGCGTTGGATCGGATCGTGCCGCCGGACGCCCGACTGGAACACCTCGCCGGTGGCTTTCTCTTTACCGAGGGACCGGTGTGGGTCCCGGCCACCGCCAAGACGCCCGGCTATCTCCTCTTCAGCGATCCCAACGCCAATACCATCTACCGGTGGTCGCCTGAAGGACAGGTTTCGGTTTTTCGCACGAAAAGCGGCTATAGCGGACTGGACGTCGGCGACTACCGGCAGCCCGGCTCAAACGGGTTGGCGCTCGACCCGCAAGGCCGGCTGACGATCAATCAGCACGGCAATCGCCGGGTGATCCGGGTGGAGCCGCGCGGTAACGTCACGGTACTGGCGGACCGCTATGCCGGCAAGCGCCTCAACAGCCCGAACGATCTCGTGTATCGGTCCGACGGCGCGCTGTTCTTCACGGATCCGCCCTTCGGCCTGCCAAAGGTCTTCGACGATCCTCGGAAAGAGCTGCCCTTCAGCGGCATCTATTGTGTGAAGGACGGGACGGTCAAACTGGCCAGCACCGATCTCGACGCGCCCAACGGCATCGCGCTGTCGCCCGACGAGCGGACGCTGTACGTGAACAACTGGAACAGCAGGAAGAAGGTGATCCTCCGGTACGACGTGCAGCCGGACTGCACGCTGTCCAACGGGTCGCTCTTTTTCGATCTGACGCAGCACCCAGGCGACGATGCACTCGACGGCCTCAAGGTCGATCAGCAGGGGAATGTGTATACGACCGGGCCTGGTGGCCTATGGATCATCTCGCCGGAGGGGAAGCAGCTCGGTCTGATCAAAGGTCCGGAGGCTCCCCACAACATGGCCTGGGGCGATGACGATGGGAAGGCGCTATACATCACGGCGGTGACGGGCATTTACCGGATCAGGATGAATGTGGCAGGGGTTCGGCCATGAACCGATATAGGTCAGGCCCCGGAGCCGCCGCGTTCCTCGCCCTGCTTGTCCTGTCCGTGCCGGCGTGGGCTGAGACGGTGTCAGCGACGATCGTGAGTCTCGATCCCCGCTTCGATCAGCTTGTCCCCAAGAACGCGAGGCTGGAGCAGATCGCCGACGGATTCACCTGGGTCGAAGGACCGGTCTGGCACAAACAGGGCGGCTATCTGCTTTTCTCCGATATTCCCGCCAACGCCGTATACAAATGGAAAGCAGGGGAAGGCACGAGCCTTTATCTGAAGAACAGCGGCTATAGCGGCTCGACACCGTTTGCCGGGAAGGAGCCGGGGTCGAATGGATTGACCTTCGATGCGCAGGGCCGGCTTGTGTTGTGCCGTCACGGAGACCGGCAGATAGGGCGGCTGGAAGCAGACGGCCGCATCACCGTGTTGGCAGACCGCTACGAAGGGCATCGGATCAACAGCCCCAACGATCTCGTGTTCAAGTCTAACGGCGACTTGTACTTCACCGATCCCCCCTTTGGCCTGCCGAAGGCGTTTGATGATCCGGACAAAGCGCCGGTCCAGGGCGTGTATCGTGTCGCGAAGGATGGGACGGTCACCCGCTTGATCGCCGACATTACAGCGCCGAACGGCATTGCGTTTTCGCCGGATGAAAAGACCCTCTATGTCTCCGATGTCGATCCGAAACGGGCGGCCTGGCTGGCCTATGATGTCCAGCCCGACGGCACCGTCGCGAACGGCCGCGTGTTCTTCGACGCCACCCGCTGGCGACGGGATCCCTTCTTCGGCCCAGACGGGTTCAAGCTGGACCAACAGGGGAATCTCTTTGGGGCTCGACCAGGCGGCCTCAGCGTCATTGCACCGGACGGCACGTTGCTGGGGACGATCGAGACCGGACGGCCGACGTCCAACGTGGCGTGGGGAGAGGACGGCCACACACTCTTTATTACAGGCGGCGATTCCGTCTATCGCCTGCGTCTCACGACGAAGGGCGCGGGGTGGTAGCGTGCGGTGTTCCCCAGGGCTCTTGCTGCCGATCCTTTCGAGATGGATAATAGCGGCCGATGAAAGCCGGAGCGGCCGACTCAGCGAACCGCGCATTGCTGCTGACGATCATCGGGCTCGGCATCGGCCTGTTTGCTCTCGACCTGTATCTCCCGCTGGGTGTCGGCAACGGCGTGCTGTACGGCGGGCTGGTCATTCTCTCCTTCCTGCTGCCCAATCGCAAAGGGCCGCTCATCACGGCCGCCGTCTGCTCCGTCCTGGACATGGCCGATCTGCTCTGGGGCCCCGTCTTGGAAGGCATGCCGCGCTGGGCGGGGGTCACCAGCCGGCTCTTCAGCTTGACCGCCATCTGGCTGCCCGTGCTGTTCTTTTTGCACCAACGCCGGGCTGAGGAGGGCCTGCAGCGGGCGTACGAGGACCTGGAAGATCGCGTGCAGGCGAGAACCCGCGAGCTCGCGGCGGTGAACGAAGCGCTGGTCGCCGAAATCAAAGAGCGGATGGATACCGAGCACTCGCTGCGCGCCAGCGAAGCCATTTTGCAGGCGAGCCAGCAGGAGTTGCAGCAAAGCCGGGAAGAGCTGCGCGCCTTGGCCGGGCAACTGCTGACGGCGCAGGAGGAGGACCGCCGGCGTATTTCGCGCGACCTGCACGATGACGTGAATCAGCGTCTGGCGATGGTATCCATGGATCTTCGGCGGTTGGAGAAGGCCCGCGGGATCCCGGACGATCTCCGCGGGGCCATCCGGGCGATTTCGGAGCAGCTGACGGCCCTGTCCGACGACGTCCGGCAAATGGCCTATCGGTGTCACCCGTCGATCCTCGACGATCTGGGCCTGGTGAAGGCGGTGCGCCGGCTGGTCGACGATTGCGCCGCACGCAGCGGCGTCAGGATCGACTATGTCCATCAGGATCCCGTGACGCCGCTGCCTCCCGAGTTGACCACCTGCATCTACCGCGTCATCCAGGAAAGCCTGAGCAACATCGCCCGGCATGCCGGCGCCACACACGTGGAAGTGGAACTCATGTGCGAGGAGGATCTGGTGAGCCTCTCCATCCGCGATAACGGTGTCGGATTCGACACGGGCCGGTCCAGCGGGCATCTGGGGCTTCTCAGCATGCAGGAGCGTGTGCGCTTGGCCAAAGGCCAGTTGCACATCGATTCCACGCCGGGGCAGGGCACGCGCATCCGGGTGGATGTCCCACTACGCGGAGCCGCCAATGTCTAAGCCCCGAATCTTGCTGGCCGACGATCATGCCCTGGTCATCGAAGGATTCCGCCGCATCCTCGAAGGGCCGTACGAACTGGTGGGCACGGTCGGCGATGGCCGGGCGCTGGTCGAAGCGGCCAAACGCCTGCAGCCCGATATCGTCATCCTGGATGTCTCGATGCCGTTGTTGAACGGCATCGATGCCGCCGCGCAGCTCAAAAAGTGCTGCCCGACCGCCAAGGTGATCGTGGTGACGATGCATGCGGACCGAGAGTATGTCCGGTCCGCGTTCGAGGCCGGCGCATCGGCCTACGTGTTGAAGCGGTCGGCTGTGGATGAGCTGGAGCAGGCGATTCGCGCCGTGCTCGGGGGGCACTCCTATATCACGCCGCTCATTACGCAGGACGTGGTGGATGTCTTCCTCGCGAAAACGGGGGAGAAAGCCGGCGGGGACGCGCTGACGCTGAGGCAGCGCGAGGTGCTCCAGTTGCTGGCGGAGGGCCGAACGGCAAAAGAAATCGCCAACCTCTTGAACATCTCCTCCCGCACCGTTGAATTCCACAAGGGGCAGATCCTTGCCCAACTCCACTTGCAGACGACGGCGGATCTCATCAAATATGCCCTCACCCATGGCATTGTTCCTTCCGGTTGACCTCGTAGATTTACCCGGAGCGACTTCAGTCATTACGAGTGTTCTCCGCGGCGCGATCCCACTATAACCCTCCTACCGTCGCGTCGGATCACGGAATATCATGTCGGCTGTCGTTCATCACGGTGTGCGCGTGAGTCTGCTCGAGCATCCGGAGCCGGACGATGCGTTCTGGAGAACGATCCTCGTGTGCGACCGGTGCGCTCGAGTTCGGGATCTCCGTGACACGAGGGAGTCCGAAGAGTCCTGGATCGAGCAGGCCGCCTTTCTCGCCAAGACGGGCCTCTCGTATGCCGACGCGTGGTGGTGCCACACGATTTGCCGCGCGTGCTTGGCAGCCGCCGAGCGGCCTACAGAGTGAAAACCGATCGAGGACACGTTTCGATCAAGGCGGCGCTGGCCTCTCTCGACAAAATCCTGCACAATAGGGTCCGGTGTTCCCGCTGAGTGCGTAACGGACGGGCGCCGTTGCTCCAACCGTCCACATTTCAGGAGGATGAAGGCATGACCACAGCCACAGTCGCAATGCGAGTAAGCGGGATCTTGTTCGTCCTGGCACTTGGCGCCGGGACCGTCGGGTGCGCGTCCAAGCAGGTCGCCTCGACGTCAGGCGATCAATCCACCCAGATGAAAGGAAAGGCGACCGGGGCTCCCGGTCCGACCGAGCAGGTGAGGCAAGAGCCGGTGGTTTCCATTCCGGAGACGCCGGCGTCGCGTCCGGGCCTTGAGGAGCCTCAGCCGGGCGGCGAGCGGGGCGCCGTAGG
>CAZXRB010000092.1:0-12918 GCA_964642845.1 uncultured Nitrospira sp. | reverse complement strand
ATGGCGACACCTACCTCGAGCTCGACTACGCCGCCTTCGCCGTCGCGATGCGCGACTCGGGTGCGCAGATGGGCATGGCGCTTGCATACGTGCCCGACGTCGGCCGGTACGGGGCAGTCGAGGCGAGCGACGGACGCGTGGTGGGCTTCCGTGAGAAGGGTGCCAAAGGGCCCGGCTGGATAAACACCGGCGTGTACTGGCTGATACGTGCAGTATGGGAGTCGCTCGATGCAAGTCGAGCGTATTCGTTCGAGCACGAGATTCTGCCCGAGGCAGCGGCGCAGGGTGGAGTTCACGCCTATACCGCGACGCGCGGATTCATTGATATCGGCATCCCAGACGATTACCGACGTGCGCAGTCCTGGCATTTCAATGCGGGCGGCGCTGTTCCGCTCACTTGACGCGGAGTCTTTTCGAGGGATCAGAAGATGTCGCTCGGAATCGGCTACACAACGGTCAGGAAAGGTTCAGCCATACGGTTCGTCATTACGCATTTCCTGCTCTCTCGGGCAATTATCTTTCTTTCGGCATATCTTGCGGTCGCGCTTACTCAGCCCGTTCGAAATGAGCCAGTGCCGCTCTTTAATGTAACGGTCGCGAAGAGCGCGTTGACCAGGATGTCATATTGGGGAGATTCGGGCTGGTACGAATCCGTCGTCAGGAACGGATACGACAAACCCAACGAGCAGAAGCAGGTAGCGCAGCGCAATTGGGCGTTCTTTCCTTTGTATCCGTTGGCTCTTGCGGCAATAGAGACGACGATCGTACTGGGTGCGATTCTGTGGGTCGCCATGGCGGGGGCGGCCACATTGCTGTACGCGATTACCGAGCGGCATCACGGAACCGAAGTCGCCAGGTGGGCAACATTGTTCTTTCTCTACTGGCCATGGTCCTACAGCGTCTCTGCGCTCCGGCCGGAAGCCATGCTCGGCTTCTTGTGGCTGGGATCGTATGTCGCGTTCTGCAAGGGCAGATATGGTTGGTCGGCTGCCGCAGCATTTCTTTCGGCGCTGGCGAAGCCAAACGGGTTCCTGATTGCGATCCTGCTCGGCATGCAGTCATGGACGAGAAGGCAGGAACCAGCGCCTGACAAGCAAACGCGCTACGTGTGGCCGCTCGCAGCCATCGCCGCAGGTCCCGCCGCGCTGGCGCTGTTCAGTGCCTATATGTGGAGCGTGACCGGCGACCCCTTATCGTGGGCGACCATTCAGAAGACGTGGGGGGCGCAACTTGGGGTCCAGCCGGCCAGGCAGCTGGCGGAGCTGTTCACCGAACCGCTGCTTATCGGGCGCTGGGGATGGGATGCAACTGCGTTCAGCTGGCTTGCTTTTGGTGCTGTATTGGCGGTCGCCAGACCGCTGTGGCGAGCCGATCAGCCGCTCGCGGTTTTCCTTTTGACGGTATCGTTGCTCTCATTTCTGAACTTTGGCGTGTGGGTGCACGGTCGCCACGTAGCCGTGCTGTTTCCGTTCTTCATCGGGCTGGCGCTGCTGCTCAAGCACGACAGACAACGCGTGGCGGCACTGGTGGTGTCAGCATCGCTCCTAACGTTATTCGTGACGCTTGCGGTTATTGGCGTTAACGCGTTCTTGGCGTGAGGCAGCTTGGTTACGAAAGCGAATGAGAAAAAGGGGTAGATAATCCAAATGTTCCTATCGCGAGCCGCGTTAGCTGAAGGCGCTTCTGTTTATCATGGCAAACAAGCCGGCGTCAGACCTGCGGTGTTGAGTGTCGTTGCGTTACTGTTAATTGCCGGCACCATATACCAGTTGCGCTACTTTTATTTCACTACCGAAGATGCATGGATCTCTCTGAATTACGCCAGAAATCTCGCAGAAGGGCATGGGCTTGTCATAAACCAGCACGGTCCGCACGAGGAGGGGTTTTCGAATCTTTCTTTGGTGTTGCTCGTTGCCACACTTGGAGCTTTGGGTCTTGATTACTTGCTTGCCGCGAAAATAGTCGGTGTCTTGAGCGCGGTCGCAAGCGCCCTTCTCATAGTTACGGTGTTGCCAAGAAGCAAGGAAGACGGTGCTATTGCGTACCAATTGTTGCCCGTGGCGATAGCGGCTTGTCTTTTTACGGAAGCGACAGTCACGTGGTCGACCGCCGGTCTCGAGACCACCTTATACGGCTTGTTTCTGACATTGCAGTTTTCCGTGCTGGGCGCGTACGCGATGGCTGGCTCGGTGCGAGTATTAGGTTTGTTGCCTTTGGCGGTCGCTCTTGCCGTGATCACCCGACCGGAGGCACCGTTATTTGTCGGCTATACGGCACTCGTAACGTTTCTTTTATCCAGGTACGCCATCGGACTGACGTTTCGACGCAGCTTCGAGCGGGCTGCGGCCGTGGCAATCTCATCGATCGGGTTGATCGCCATCTATATTGCTTGGCGTCTGTGGTATTTCGGCGAGCCGATGTCGAATCCTGCGTACGTAAAGCTCGCAGTATCGATTTGGAATCCGTTGTCAGAGCGCCTTGCGTATATTTTGGGTTATTTCGCTGACCAGTCGTGGCTCTATGCGTTCTTGTTCATCGCTGGCGCTTTCGCGATAGGGTTGAAAGGCCTTTTTCGAGAAGGAGGCGACACGCAACGGCGGGAATGGATGCTTGCGATCGTCGCGTTTGGCTTTGTTGTTGTTCAGGCGTTATTTGTCATCTTTGCGGGCGCTGATTACATGGCGCATTTTCGTTTTATGGCGCCGATAGCGCCGCTCGCCGGGGTGGTAATCGCGTATGGTGTGATCGGGTTGCTGAAATTCATACGCATAAGAGACGAGCGTCTAAAAACATTGGCATGTATTGTTGCCGCAATCGGACTTACGGTCAGCGGTGTAGTAAAGCCATCGGATCGTCCTGCTTGGCCAGCTGTGGACTATCAAATTCCTCGCGCAGCGGACAATAGGTATGGAAACGAGCGGGATTGGGGCAACATAAGGGAAATAAGAGCGACGCTGATGCAGCTTGGGAGCAACACGTACGCGCATAGCGAATTCGGTTACATTCCATATCATCTGCCGGGCGTCAACGCAATCGACATGATCGGACTGAATAGTCGTATCGTGGCGAAGACCTTCGCCGTTTATCCGATCGCCGAAGCGGCAAGAGCTGCGCGTGATTATGTGCTTAGTAACATGCCGGGAGTTATTTCAACCTATGGGTACTGGCGCGATGAGAAAGGCGTGCATGCCATCCCATCCGTGGCGTGGTTTTTTTTGCCGTACCTGGAATCACGATTCTTTAACAAGAACTACGAGGTTCATTTTGCGGAACACGCAAGGGATTACAGACTATTGGTTAACACTCGCAGAGCGGGACTCAACGGAACGTCGAGTCTGATGGCGAGAGCGCTTGTTGCAGAGGACGCACCGCACCGGGACAAGTTGATGGATGGATTTCACATCGAAGAGAACGCGCAAATCTGGGTATCACCCCATGCGCGCGCCCTGCTGACTCGAACAGAAAATCAGGAATTCGTGCACGTCAAGGGCTACCTTCCTGAAATTTCGCGCTATCCGTCCGGAGCCTTCGAGTTGCGTTTCGCGACGACCGAGCGCTATGTCGGTGACAAGGTGTTTGGAACGTTTACGGTTCGACAATCGGGCACGTTCGAGTTCATCGCGCCACTAACCTCCGATGCGAGGACAAGAAAGCACGTACTCATCGACCTGTTTGGCACACGCTTTGATACTCAAGGGAGAGACCGGCGAGAGCTTTCGTGGGTTCTAGAATCGATTTCGCTCCAGTGATGGAGTCGAGCATCGCACCACCACACTCGAAACAACGGTAAGCATGATCGGAGGGAGGAATGCCCAGTAAGATCGATGTCAAGAGACTCAAGGAGATGAAGGCCGCACACGTCGCGATTCGCTGGTACCCCTACAGTGAGCTTGACGTATACCTGTGGCAGATTCGGGATGTGATGGGCGAAACCTACAAAGAGCTGGCAAGGCCCGGTTCTCGGGTGCTTGATGTGGGCGCCGCCGATGGTGATCTATCGTTCTTTCTGGAGTCGGAAGGGTGTCAGGTAACGGCGCTGGATTTCCCAAGCACGAATTACAACAGTTGCCGAGGGATCGAAACGATGCGGCATGCGCTGGGTTCCAAGGTCGAGATCCTGTATCAGAACATCGATTTCGGCTTGGATCTCGGCGAAAGACAGTTCGATCTGGCCTTTGCATGCGGATTGCTCTATCACCTCAGAAACCCCATGTATCTGCTGGTCGAGCTCGCTCAGCATGCTGAATATCTGGTTGCCAGCACGCGGGTAGCAAACCGTCTCCCAAGCGGCACGGACATCGCTGACTCTCCGGTGGCGTATCTGCTGGCGCACGATGAATCCGTAAACAGGGATCCCACGAACTACTGGATATTTTCTCCACAGGGGCTGCGTCGCGCGCTGGCGCGCTGTGGATGGACCGTTATCAATGAACGCTCACATGGTGCCGGAGCGGAGAGTGATCCCGTGGTCAGCGACCAGCGCATGTTTGTGTTTTGCCGGCGCGTCGAAAACTGGAGTGAGCTGCAGAAGCATCACAGCTTCTGAATGGAGCGGGAGCAGGCGCGTAGCGTCGAGCGCGTGCAGACCCCGAGATAAAAAAATGAAAGTGCGTCATGTCGTAAAACTGCTGCGTCCCCAGCAGTACATCAAGAACGGCTTTGTCTGGCTCGGGGTGGTTTTCGCCCAGCGCTGGGACTGGCAGACGGTCCTCGATGTGTCGATTGCGTTCGCCGCGTTCTGCGCAGCAGCCAGCGCGGTGTACGTTTTCAACGATATTCTCGATGTCGAGGCGGATCGGCGCCACCCGGTGAAGCGACACCGGCCGATTGCGAGCGGCGCAGTTGCGGTTTCCCAGGCGTGGTTCGTTTCGGCCGTACTCGCAATTGCGGCGTTGGTGCTTTCGGGCTGGGTGAGCGGATGGGTATTGGGATTCGTCGGCGCGTATCTGGCGCTCAACGTGGCCTATTCATGGCGGCTGAAACACGTCGTCATTCTCGACGTATTCATCATCGCCGCTGGATTCATGTTGCGTATTCTCACGGGAACCCTCGGTGTCGGTATCGAGCCATCGCAATGGCTGCTGCTCACGGGCCTCATGCTGACGTTGTTTCTCGGCTTCGCGAAACGGCGGGCGGAGCTGTTTCTTCTGGAGAGCGTGAGCAAGCCCGACCAGGCGGCGACGCGCCGGGCGCTCGATGACTACAGTCCGGCGATTCTGGATCTGTTTCTCGGCATCACCGCCGCCTGCACGATTCTGAGCTACGGACTCTACACGGTGAGTCCGGAGACGGTTGCGTTGCACGGGACGAAGGCGCTTTTTTACACGCTGCCGTTCGTCGTCTACGGAATTTTTCGCTATGTTTTTTTACTGCACCAGCGCGATGGAGGTAACGACGCGGCCAGCGATCTCTTGACCGACCGGCATATGTTGCTGACGGTTGCGGGCTGGTTGGGTGTGATCCTCGCCGTCCTCGCATGAGCGATGTGCAGATTGCCGGATGGCGCTTCAGGACGCTCATCGGCTCGGCGCTCCTCGCGGGCGCCGGATATCTCGGCGTTTCCCTTTGGAGCGGATGGGGCGCGGTGGCGGACGCCGCCGCCCGGGTGGGCGTGGGAGGTATGGCGGCGGCGCTGGCGATGTCGCTCGTGAACTACGGCTTGCGCTTCGTTCGCTGGCAGATGTATCTCGGGGCCCTGGAATGTCGTGTCCCGTGGTGGGCGAATGCGCGGATCTATCTTTCAGGCTTTGCGCTGACCACGACGCCGGGAAAGGCAGGTGAGGCGATCCGCAGTGTTTTCCTGAAACGGTGGGGCGTGGGGTATGCAACGAGCCTGGCCGCCTTCATGAGCGAGCGTCTGTCGGATCTCATTGCCATCGTGCTGCTCGCGCTCCTGGGTCTTTCGTTTTATCCCGAGGCGCGCGCTCTCGTGAGCATAGGGATTGCAGCAGTGGCTGTCGCGGCCGTCGTGCTCGCTCAAGAGCGCATCATGCGCGAGTGGTACGAGCGCAGCCGCACGGCCCGGGGATGGACTGGAAGGTGGGGACATCGGCTGCTGCACCTATTGCTCGAGGCGCGACGGTGCCACCGGCCGGGATTAGTGGCGGCGGCGACGGCCTTGAGCCTCGTGGCCTGGGGCGCCGAAGCGCTCGCGTTTCACTGGATCCTGCAATGGCTCGGCGCCGATTTCTCGATGGCGTTCTCCTTTTTCGTCTATGCCTTGTCAATGTTGGCCGGAGCGGTGAGTTTCCTGCCCGGCGGGCTCGGCGGTGCCGAGGCGGTAATGGTGAGCCTGCTCGTGTGGAAAGGTCTGGCGTTGCCGGAGGCCGTGGCCGCCACCGTGCTCATACGACTGGCAACGTTGTGGTTCGCGGTAGGGCTCGGGATAACGGCGCTGCTGTTTGGCGGGGAACGCGAAGTGACGTCATGAGGACTCCCGGATCGTGGAACCGCATTCCCGCCGTCCGGCATGCCCGGACTGTCCGACTCACAGACCGGTTTGCACCGTTGCCTCGCCTCGCGGGCCAGAGTGATCGCCTGCTCCCGCACGGCAACGGGCGAAGTTACGGCGATGTCTGTCTCAACGCTGACGGAACCCTGCTGCTGACCCGCGGCCTCGACCGCTTCGTCCAGTTCGACCCCGCGCGCGGAGTCGTTCGGTGCGAAGCGGGAGTGCTGCTGTCAGAGCTGTTGGCGCTGGTAGTGCCGCAAGGCTGGTTTCTACCGGTAACACCCGGAACTCAGTACGTCACGGTCGGCGGTGCGATCGCTAACGACGTACACGGCAAGAACCATCACCGGGTCGGCACTTTTGGCTGTCACGTGCGCAGACTAGAGTTGCTTCGGTCGGATGGTGAGCGTATCGAATGCGGTAAGGACCGCAACACGGAGTGGTTTGCGGCGACCGTGGGCGGTCTTGGGTTGACCGGCCTCATTACCTGGGCGGAATTGCAGCTTGCGCGGATCGCGAATGCCTTCATGTGGGCAAGGATGTGGCGATTTGGCGATCTTGCGGAGTTCTGGGACATCAACCACGAGGCCGAAACACGGTATCCCTATGCCGTCGCCTGGGTGGACTGCCTGGCCAAGGGGCGACGGCTGGGCAGGGGGATTTATTTTGCGGGTGAGCATGCGCCTGCCCAGGCCGCTCTGCCGGCCGTCCGGGCGCGCCGTCGGCGAATCGCCTTCGATCCGCCGTTTTCGCTGGTGAACCGGCCCTCGCTGGCGGTCTTCAACTTTTTCTATTATCACCGTCCGATTCCGTCGACGTGCGAGCTCGTGCACTATGCTCCGTTTTTCTATCCGCTCGATGCCGTGGAAGAATGGAATCGGATTTACGGGCGGAGAGGCTTTTACCAGTACCAATGTGTGCTGCCTAAAACGGCGGAACGCGACGCGCTCAAGGAGTTGCTGACCGAGATCGGGCGCGACGGACAGGGCTCGTTCCTCGCGGTGCTCAAGACGTTCGGGCCACTTCGCTCGCCGGGAATGCTGTCCTTTCCGCGGGAGGGGGTCACGTTAGCGCTCGATTTCCCGAACCGGGGAGCGAGAACGGAACGCCTGTTTGCGCGCCTCGATCGGGTTGTGATGGAGGCGGGCGGAGCCCTGTACCCGGCGAAGGATGCGCGGATGCCGCCGGAGGTGTTCCGGCGAAGCTTCCCGGCGTGGGAGGAGTTCATGCATTTTCGGGATCCGGCTTTTTCTTCGAGCTTCTGGCGACGGGTGGCAGAGGGGCGGCGATGAGCAACGTTGTCATATTCGGTGCGACCTCGGCCATCGCGGAGGCGACCGCGCGTCTGTGGGCGGGCCGCGGGTGCTCGTTGTTTATGGTTGGGCGCAACCCGGAGAAGCTCTCGGCGCTTCGTGATGATCTGCGTATCCGTGCCGGGGCGGGTCAACGTATCGAAATCGCTCTCGCGGACCTCAACGACCTCAGCCGGCATGCAGCGCTGATCGAGGAGGCGGATCGCACGCTGGGGGGAATCGACGTGGCGCTGATCGCTCATGGGTCGCTGCCGAGGCAGGCCGAGTGCGAGCGCTCCGTTGAACAGACAATGGCGGAGATCGCGACCAACGCGCTCTCGCCGCTGTCGCTGCTCACGCTGCTCGCGAATTACCTCGAGGAGCGGGGGAAAGGCAGTCTCGTCGCAATCAGCTCGGTCGCCGGCGATCGCGGGCGAAAAAGCAACTACGTGTACGGTGCCGCCAAGGGAATGCTTACTTGCTTCCTTCAAGGGCTGCGCAACCGTCTCGCCGGCAGGGGCGTGACCGTGATCACAATCAAGCCAGGGTTCGTCGACACACCCATGACCAAGGACTTCGAGAAGGGGGGCCCGCTGTGGGCGCAACCGGAAACGATAGCGCGAGGCATCGTCCGCGCGGTGGAGCAGCGAAGGGACGTCGTTTATCTTCCATGGTTTTGGCGCTACATCATGCTCGTCATTCGGCACATTCCCGAGCGCATCTTCAAGCGCATGAGTCTGTAACGTGCGTCTGGCGTTGTTCGACTTCGACGGTACGTTGACGAGACGCGACACGCTCATGCCGTTTCTTCGGCACGTGGTGGGGACGCCCGCCTTCATAGGGGGTATCGGTTGGCTGACGCCTCGGCTTATTGCTTATGGCCTCGGTATGCTGGCGAACAATGTTGCCAAGGAAGCGGTGTTGGCCCATTTTCTTGGTGGGCGCAGCATTGGCGCGATTCGCGAGGCGGGCGAAATATTTGCGAGGGAATCCGTCCCAGCGCTTACGCGCCCGAATACGATGGAGCGACTGCGTATGCACCTGGCCCAGGGAGACGTATGCGTGCTCGTAACGGCGTCGCTCGACGTGTATGTCGAACCGTGGGGACGAGCACAGGGCTTCGACGCAGTTCTTTGTTCGCAACTGGAAACCGATGGAGATACGGTGACCGGCAAACTGCAGAGTGGGAACTGCTACGGCGGGGAGAAGGTTCGTCGCATTCAGGCGTGGCTCGACGGCCGCAAACCGGAGCGGGTTTGGGCGTATGGAGACAGCCCCGGAGACCGGGAAATGCTCGAGTTGGCTAACGTGGCGTACTACCGTAGTCGCGTCATCAGAGATAACTGAGTTCACGGTTTGGACGACATGCTCTTGGCCAGCGCCGGCGCGTTCTTCTTGCGTTCGCGCGGGAAGGGCGGTTGTTTTGGCGTAGCCATCAACGCGGGTCGAGGCTGAGGGGAGTGACTGCATTGGTCCGTTCAGCAGAGGACAGGTCCGGAACTCTATCTAGCTAGAGCGATTTCAAGAGAATGCCCGGTGGATGCCAATGAACCTCGCATCCATCATAGGGTTCGGATTTCGATGACAGCCGCGCAGATCGATGGCACGAGGATTGGCTGCTTGGCGGGACGGCGCTATAGTCGTTGTGCCACGCGATGAACGGTTCTGGGCAAGGCAAACAAGGGGGTGTTGTGGGAGCGCAATTGCCAGCGGCGAGCAGCGGCAGGGAACGGGATCGCCGGGGAGGGTTTGGATGGATCGGAGAGCAAGGGGAACGGTGTCGAGAACGGCGTGATGGGAAGGAGACAGGGAGCCCGTATCCGACAGTTTCCGTAGTTGTCGTCAACTTCAATGGCGGTGAGCTGCTGACCGGATCCGTTACGGGAGCGCTTTCATCGTCCGTCTCCATCGAAGTCTTCGTGGTCGATAACGGGTCCACCGACGGGAGCGTCGAGCGGTTGCGGGCAGCATGCGGGCGCGACAGACGCCTGACGATCATCGAAAACGGCGCGAATCTCGGATTCACGCGGGCCAGTAACATCGCGCTCCGGAAAGCGCAAGGCAGCTTCGTTCTGTTGCTCAACCCCGACTGTGTTATCGGCCCGGACACCCTGGAGCGCATGCTGGTCGTGCTCGAAGGGCACCCCGAGGCCGGGATGGCGGGATGTCTGATTCGCAATGAGGACGGATCGGAGCAGGCGGGTTGCCGGCGGAGCGTACCGACGCCGTGGAGAACACTCGTTCGAGTATTCCATCTGGACAAGCTCTTCCCCCGCAGCAGGCGCTTTCGCAATTTCGTGCTCACGAAGGAACCTCTGCCGGACCAGCCGGTATACGTGGAGGCGATTTCGGGAGCGTTCATGCTCATTCGGCGCGAAGCGGTCGAGCAGGTGGGTCTATTGGATGAGGGTTACTTCCTGCATTGCGATGACCTCGACTGGTGCATGCGGTTCGGACAGAAGGGTTGGAAGATCCTCTTTGTGCCCGGCGTGGAGGTGACTCACTATCAGGGAACCTGCAGCGCGGGGCGGCCGGTCTTCGTGTTGTGGCACAAGCACAAGGGCATGGTGCGCTTCTACCGCAGGTTCTTTCGCCATCAGTACCCGTTGCCGTTGATGGTGCTCGTCATCGGGGCGGTATGGGCACGGTTTGCGGTTCTTGCAGCGCATGCGTGGGTTAAGCTGGCGATGAAACGGCTCCGTGGTTTTCGGGCGCCTCGCGACTCCCGCCAGCCGGCCCCTGTTCCTGCCGATTCATCACAAAGAGCGGCGGACATCGGGATCCGCGCAGGGGTATGTCGGTCCCGAACGGCGTGGAGCACGTGACGCCGGTTCGCAGTCCGCCCGTATGCGCTGACCCTGCCCTCGCTGGGCGAACCCAGAGCTCGTCGCACGCATAGGCCGAAAGGGTGGAGCCCGTCAGACTATATGGAAAGCTCGTATACAGGATCGGCAAGAAGGTCTGGGCGATGGGTGTGTGCGGCAAGCGACGTTTGCCCGGTTCCTTGTAAGTCGCCGCTCCCGAAATGACTCAAGCACTGGCCACGATTTTTTCCCGGCGTGGACGCAAGTCGGGGATGAACGCGTGGCAGAGAAGCGGAGCACATTTTTGGTAGGTTCGATTGTCAGTCTCCTCGCCGCCTTCGCGCTCTCGCTCTGGCTGACCGCAAGGTTTTCCCGTTCGGGGTCACTCCTTATATATATACTCGATCACCCCAATGCGCGCTCGCTGCATTCTCGGCCGACGCCGCGCAGCGGGGGTGTCGCCATCGTTGCGGCGGTTTACGGCGCCGGCGCGGTCGCCCTGGCGGGAACGGGCGCCCTCTGGCTCGTTCCGCTGGCGGTGGCGGGCATCGTGCTCGCGGTCGTTGCGTTCATCGATGATCGTGCGAAACTCTCGGCCGCGTCGCGCATGGCGGTTCATGTCGCCGTGGCGATCGGTCTGGTCTTGCTCGGATTTCGGCTGCTCGCCCTCACGCTCCCCGGGGTGGAGTGGGTGCCGCCCGAGTGGCTGGGTGTTGCGCTCTCGGCTGGCTTCATCGCCTGGATGATCAACCTCTACAACTTCATGGACGGCCTGGACGTCTTCGCGGGCGGCATGGGGGTGGTCGGCTTCGGCACGCTGGGGCTTCTCGGCGGGTGGCAGGGCGATACGGGGTTTGCGGTCGTGAGCGCGATCATCGCCTCGGCGTGCGCCGGTTTCCTCGTCGTCAACTTTCCCTCCGCGCGAATCTTCATGGGCGATGTCGGGTCCCCGACCCTCGGGTGCTTCGCGGCGGGTCTCATTATCTGGGGCGCGGAGCGCGGCATATTCCCGCTCTGGGCCGGCCTGCTCATCTTTTCGCCGTTCATCGCCGACGCCACGGTGACCCTGTTACGTCGCCTCCTCCGGGGGAGAAGGTGTGGGAGGCGCACCGCACCCATTACTATCAGCGGCTGGTGCAGCTCGGGTGGGGCCACAAGAAGACGGTGCTGTTCCAGTATGCGCTGATGCTGGTCTGTTCGCTCGGTGCGGTTTCCGCGATACGAGCCTCGGAACGCGTGCAGTGGGCGGTGATCCTGGCCGCCGTCGCCATTTATGCGCTGTATTTTCTGGGCGTGCGGTTCCTGGAGAATCGCCACCTTGAGGGAGCATCGCCCCGGCCTCCCCGGCGGCAGTTATAATCCTGCCGGCCGGCACGTGGGTCGCGGCGGCCCGGCCTTATGCCCGGAATGGGAGAGCCCGAAGAATGACGACGCGCGCGAATGACCGGTACCGCCAGGCGGAACGTGATCTGGAGCAAGCCAGGTCGTCGAGAGCCGAGGCTCGGCACGAGTGGGCGTGTTTCGCGGCGCAACAGTCCGCAGAGAAGGCGGTCAAGGCACTGCATCTGGCGTTAGGGCAGGAGGCTTGGGGCCATGTCGTCGCGCGGCTGCTCCGTGAGCTGCCCATACCGGTTTCGCAGGACCTGATCGACAAGGCAGAGGTCCTCGACAACTTCTACGTGGCCACACGCTACACCAACGGACATCCCGAGGGCGCTCCGTTCGAACACTACGGACCGATCCAGAGCAACGAGGCGATCCGTTATGCCAACGAGATCCTTGAATTCGCCCGTACTGAAATGGCCCGATCGCGAGGCGGTTGAAGCAGCGGCAAGGCGCTGGGCGGCAGAAGAGGCGGCGCGACATCCGGAGCTCGTGCGGCTGGGATACTTCGGTTCCTGCGCCCGGGGGGACTGGGGAGTGGGAAGCGATCTGGATCTCGTCGCGGTCGTGCGCGGGACGGATATCCCGTTCACGCAGCGTTCGCTAGCTTGGGACCTCTCCGGACTTCCAGTGCCGGCAGATCTGCTGGTCTACACCGAGCGCGAATGGCGCGATCTCATGAGGCAGGGCGGGCGGTTCGCGCGCATGCTCGAGACGGAGGCGGTGTGGATTCTTGTCCGCGAGGACAGCGCGGCCGGGTAAGCGCCTTCCGGCCGCTCACGCTGGCGGCGCGGCGTCGTCGGCTAACTGAGCAATATTGCCGGTGACCGTGCTGCGAGATCCCTGGGCCGCGGGCCGATCGAAAAAGCCGGGCGGGTCTGCGCGCTGCCCGGCCGGGCAGCCGTGTCGGCAATTATCGTCAATTTGAACGGTGGAGCACTGCTTGGGCGCCGTGTGGAATCGATACTGGGCTCGCAGCGAATTGGCG
>CAZXRB010000091.1:0-12951 GCA_964642845.1 uncultured Nitrospira sp. | reverse complement strand
GCTGACTTTCGACGCCGAGGGGCAGTTGGCCACCGTCAACCGCGTCCATTTCTAGGCGCTTTCCGACACACGGGTGTGGTGAAACCTCGATCCGTTTGAAGGCCTCTCCCGCTAGTGAATCCCCCAGCTTCGTTGCAAGCCCGCAGAGAACCATGGGCTTCTTCTCAACCGCCAACGGCATGTCGGATGCACTCTTGCAAAGGGGTGGCTATGGCCAAACCGGAGAGATGGGAGGGCGGATGATTCGGACATTGACAATGATGGGGTGCGTTGGTGCCGCTGTGTTCCTCATCGGCGGGTGTGCGACGAAAGAAAGCGAGCGGAGCGTGCTCATCGGGCACGCGCGCCTGACCTTGTTGGAAGCGGTTGGCATCGCGGAAAAGAGCATCCCGGACAGTCACGCCGTCAAAGCCGAGCTGACGCACGCGAATAATGCCGTGGTGTACGAGGTACAGGTCATCAAGAAGGTATCGGTGGATGCCGAGACCGGCCGCATCGTGCGTTCGGACGAAAGCGCGCCGGTCATCCTGCAATTGAAGTAGCCGACGCTCGTCTGGCCATTTTCTCCTCAGTCCGTCTCCGCAATTGTCCATGCTCTTGGACAGTCTATGTCGGCGTCCGCCAGAGCCCGCTCTCTCCTTTGCCGACGAGTGAGGCAATCCTCCTCGGAGTCTGCATGAGCCGCTCGTCCCGGCATTCTCTATCTCCGCGTCATTCTTGCTCTGAACCTGCGAAGCCCTGCGCACGTATCTTGTATCTTTCGACTGGATAGAAGAGACGGCGGAAAGGAGGGATGAACGATGCGGTGGCTGGTCAATCCCATCCTCGTGCGCGCGGTCGTCCTGTGCGGAGTGTCGGTCTTGGTGCCTGCTTCGACCCAGGCCGCGTCCGGTGACTGGCTCACTGCCCTCACCGCGATGGTGGAGGAGCACCGCGACTTTGCGGCGATGGAAGGTCGGGCTGCGGCCTATGAGCCCTATCTCGCGCAGCTTGAGGTGGCCCGCTCGGCGCTGAGCCGCGGGGACACGGAAGCGGTCTATGCCGCGATGAATCGGTTCATGGATATGCTGCAGCATGCGCCCGAAGCCACGGGCCTTCCGCTTTGGTCGGCGAGAGCGCTGTTCGACTTCTGCGGGGAAGTCACGCCGCCCATGTATCACGACCTCTCTCGGCATGCGGCTCACGAAACGGTCTAAGTGAACGGCGAGGTGCCTTCCGGCGCGGCTCCCGAGCCGCGGCATTTTGACTTGTCTCGTGGGGCGGTGGCAGAATCAACTGCCATGGCCGAGATCGCCCTGCACGGGGCCACGCCTCCTTCCATCGCTCTGAGAGCCCATACACTGCTATGTCTGCAAGGGTTCCGGGGCGAGGGCTACAGCGCCGAGTTTGTGGACAATCTCGCCGGCATTCACCGGCTGCTCGCAGACAATCCCGACACCTGGATCGAAGTGACCGCGTCTCCCGACGCCGTCTGTGCCGCTTGCCCCCATCGCGCGTCAGCCGGCTGCACCTTGAACGGAGCCCAGTCCGAAGACGAGATGAAAGCCCAGGATCTGGTGGTCCTGGAGAAGCTGGGGTTGCAAGAGGGGAGCCGTGTTCAGTGGCGAGACATTGTCGGCCGGATTCGGCGGTCCATCTCCGGCGACGATCTCCCTTCCATTTGCGGGACGTGCCGGTGGCTGCCGCTGGGCTATTGCCGGGAAGGGGTGAACCAACTGCGCTCTAGTCGTTCCTCCACCATTGCCAACAGTCGCCGCGGTTGATCGCCTCGCTGCAACAATCCATCAACGTGACCAAGCCAAGCTCGAACTGAAACGGATCGCCGTCGGCGAAGCCGCGGTCGAGGATGTCCAACGCATGGTGAAACGTCGTGTGTTCGGACACGATCGCCGGCGCGCCGTCGATGCGCAGCATCGCGAGGTCCCATGCCCGCTGCCATTCTGTGACATCCCACAGGAGCCGCTTCCTCGTCGCCCGTCCCCTCCGTTTCCTCGACATGGCCTCCCGCCCTGGGTGGATTCCCCGAAAAACCCGGGAGGACGGTATCACAGGCGCGCCGCCCCGTTGTTATTAGCGCCGTAGTCCTAGGTAAAATTCTTCCCATGGAGAGGTAAAGTTCTGCAGGGTGGCGCGAGCTGCGAACGGCCGCAGGCGCAGGTCACTGCTGGCGTAAACGAGATGTATGAATAAACCGGCGGTCCTCGAAGTCAAGGTCTTGTCGCGGCAAGACTCGGATTTATCCTTCCGTCTCCGGAAGGAGGTGCAATGGGTATGAACAGGAACAACGTCGTGATGATCGTTCTTGCGGTGGCTCTTGGGATGATCGTGACGCTGACGGGAACGGCCGCCTATGCCGGACACGTCAAGGTGGACGGGACGGTGAGCAAGATCCAGTCGGACGTCGTGTATGCCAAGACCCCGTGGGGCCATCGCATCATCGGAACCGCCAAGCAATTGGGTGATGTCCGGGTCGGCGATCGTGTCGCCATCTGGCTCAATGAGGACAACAGCATCATTGACGTACGCAAGGATGGGGAGACGGCGCCGAAGCATGCGGTGCTAAACGGCCACGTGGTCTACAGTACGCCGGCCAAAACCCGGATCCGACTCTGGACGGCAGAGGGGAAGAAAGAACTGCCAGTGGCGACCTCGGCGGTGGCTCGGCTGAACGCCATTCCGGAGGGAGCCCCTGTGACAGTCGAGCTCAATGAACAGGGACAGGTCATCGACATCCAAAAGATGGTGTTCGCTGTCCCAGCTGAACAAATCACCAAGAAAGCATAATGATGATCCGCACGCCGGGCTGCCAGCAGCCCGGCGCCTGTTCCCGCCTGCGCCACTCTCCTCAGGGCTGCATGGTGCCACGTGGCAGGATGATGGTCTTCTCGCAGTGGGCACGGTCGTCAGCCAATGATCCTGATGATCCTGACGGCATCCGCGCCATTAGCGTGCGCGGGTCTTTCATGGACGAAGGCTCGACCGCCGCCGAGCTCAGTGGTCTGAACCCGGCGGTTGGGGCTGGGGCGGAGCGACGGAGGAGAGAATACCGAAGAACCTTACTTCCGGCGGAACCACTGTTTCACTTTACTGCACAAACCGCTCCACCATGATCGGAGCGTGGTCGAGCCGATCAGGCTGGTCGGGCCTTCGATGGGAATCACGCGCCCCGTGCGTTCCGCGGACCTCGGGATCGTCACCGTCACAACGCCGTGCGAATACCGAGCGCTGGCCTGATAGGGGTCCACGGACTCCGGCAGGTGCACCGCCCATGTGAAACTGGTGAGCGGCCGGTGTGAGCTGACAGTGAGCGTGTTCCCTCGGGCCTCCACTTCAAGATGACTCTGGTCCACATCAAGGCCGGAGAGTTCCATCGTGACTCCGTCCACGCCTTCAAAGGCGCTCAGGTAGCAGGTCGCTCCCCACGGCTGCAACGAGCGATCGACCCTTCGCAGCGCCTCAGCAAAGAGCCGGTCGATGTCCTGCTCGAATGACGAAATGCGAGATAGTGGCCGCGTCATCACTCCTCCTCCTTTCTCCTTTTCATTGGCGGAAAAGCGCCCTCGCAGCGGCGGGCGCTCCCCCCAGACTGGCAGTGCAAAAAAATAGTAATCTCAGGAGACGGGGAGTCAAGCCGCTGCGCCGCTGCCGCGTGCCTGGGACTCATCCTTGACTCGCCGGCGCGGAAGATTATTGTTGTCACGGGGCGAGAGCGAACGGGGCTTGATGAACAGGCTGACCACCCGATGGTCCGTCCTGTCCGGACCGTGAACCCCTAATGAGAGGAGGTGATGGGTGCTATGATGGCGGTGACGGTACTGTTGGCCTTGATGCTTTTCATGTGGGGCGCGGCGATCTGGGCCTCATACTCGGATGAGGATAGCCATGCGCAGGCAGCATAACAGACGCGTGCGGCGCGGTAGGCTCCTGCCCAGCGCCGGACGGCCCGGCGCTGTTCTGCCGCCCGCCGGCCAGCCCCTCTCCCTATGGCGCGCCCCGGTCCATTTCTATCGAACCCTACAACCGGCCGAGACGAAACGCCCTCAGGAAGCTCGTGATGAATCGCGCCATGTCCTGTTCCATCAGCTCCAAGGGCTGGCAGACCGGGCAGAACAACCCTCGTCCGGCTCGGCCGTGACAAACGTTGCAATACGCCGAGCCCGCTCCTCCGAACCCTTCCGGAGGAGGTGACGACGGGATGAGCGGCTCCGGCTCGCTGAACCAGGGCGGTCGATGCGCTCGCACCACCGGTTCGGGCTCGACGCCGCTGGAGCGGCTCGCGCGGGATCGTCGATCAATGCCTGCGTCGTACTCTTTCCGTTTCCCCGGATCGGAGAGAACTTCGTACGCCTCTTGGATGGCTTGAAACTTTTCTTTCCCCTCGACTCCCGCGCGATCCGGGTGGCATTGCTTCGCTAATTTCCGATAGGCGGCCTGGATACCCTGCAGACTTTCCGTGGGGTCGACTCCTAGCACTGCATAGTAGTCGTCCGCGCCCATGCGATCACCCCTTGGCCGGATGTCTTGTCGCCAGCCTGGTCGTCGTCGCTTCCTGCTGAGCCCCCCGCGCTGGAGGAAGTCCATGCCGCGGTCAGGATACCTTCACCTCAATGGATTTCGGACGGGCCTTTTCGGATTTCGGCAACCGCACCGTCAAGACTCCGTTCTTGAACTCGGCCGACACCTTGTGCTGATCCACGATGTCGGGCACGGTAAAGCTCCGCGCAAAACTCCCATAGGCGCGCTCGATCTTATGATACCGCTTGCCGTTCTCTTCCTTTTCCTGCTCGCGGCGGCCCGAGATCGTGAGCACGCCCTCTTCGACGGCTAAGCTCACCTGCTCCTTCTCGATGCCCGGCAGCTCGGCCCGGATCTGAAACTCCGTGTCGGTTTCCAGCACATCCACGGCGGGGATCCAATCCGCCAAAGCCATGGATTCCTTCTGCCCGTCACCGGTCGCCCGGCCGGCAGCGAGCAGGCGACTGAGGCGCTCAGAGACATTTTCGAGCTCACGGAACGTCTCCATGGGCGTCATGCGCATGACATACACGGGGGCCTCCTTTCGATTGAGGTGGGGTGGAGTTCTTGTTGAGTAGCCATTCTTCTTTTTCTGTCAAGAGGGGTGGGGGTGCCGGGGGACGACGGTGTGGGGAGTTTCGAGGGAAAGCCGATCCCTCAGGGTTCCCCCCTGGCCCCTGCCTGGTTGGCGAGGAGGAGGGCGCCCAGCACCCCGGCATGCTGGCCCAGCCCCGGGGGGACGATATAGCGGTCCGGGGCGTGGCTGAGCTGCGGTTTGGCAATATATCCGTTCATCAAGGCGGCCACACCGCCGCGGATCATCGGGAAGAGCCCACCACGTTGCATGATGCCGCCGCCCAGGATGATCCGCTGGGGGGACAGCGTGCAGATGAAGGTCGAGAGCGCGAGGGCCAGATAGTGCGCCTCCAGCTTCCAGGCGGGGTGATCGTCGGGTAATGCCTCGGCTGGAGTTCCCCACCGCTGGGCCAGCGCTGGCCCAGACGCCAGTCCTTCGAGGCAGTCGCCGTGAAACGGGCAGGCGCCGGCAAAGGGATCGTCCTTCCAGTCGTGCGGGATGCGGATGTGCCCCATCTCCGGATGCATGAGCCCATGGATGACTCGCCCTCGCACCACGGCGCCGCCTCCGATGCCCGTCCCGACGGTCAGATACAGGCAATCACCCACACCTCGCGCGGCGCCCCACCGAGCTTCGGCCAGGGCCGCGGCGTTCACGTCCGTATCCAACGCGATCGGGACGTCAAGCGCCTGCGCCAAAGCCCGGACAATATTGTAGTGCCGCCAGGCGGTCTTGGGCGTGGTGGTGATGGAGCCGTAGGTCGGCGAGGCCGCATCCAGGTCGATGGGACCGAAGGAGGCGATGCCGAGCGCGGCCAGGCGCATGCCGGCTTTCTCGCGAAAGAACGCGACGGCCTGTCGGATGTTCTCGTCGGGCGAGCAGGTGGGAAGCGAGACGGCGTCCAGATCCTCGGGACTCGTTCCGACCGCGCAGACGAATTTCGTGCCTCCGGCTTCAATGCCACCCAACATGCGCGGACCTCAAAGTTCCTGGTCGGCCGTCGAAGATCCAGCCTCGTGCAGATATTGTGGGCCAGCAGCACGGTGCTTTGCAGTAAGAAAGAGCGGCCGGGTCTGGGGCACGGTCTCACGAACAGGAACGGAACTGTCTCGGCGACTCAGTCGAGCGATTTGTGAAAGCGCGCCACGCTCACGGCCAGCATGGCGGCCGCCAGCAGGCCCATAGCCGCCATGTGCGGCCAGAGCACCGCCAGCCCGACGCCTTTCAAGTAGACGCCCCGCAGGACGTCGAGAAAATAGCGCAACGGGTTCAGGTAGGTGAGCCATTGCATCGGCTCCGGCATGCTGCTGATGGGCGTGCCGAACCCGGAGAACGTGATGGCCGGCATGTTGAAGAAAAAGCCGGAGACCATGGCTTGCTGTTGGGTTTTCGAAATCGTGGAGATGAAGAGCCCGACGCCGAGCATGCAGAGAATGAACAGCACGGCGCCGAGCGTCAAGACTCCGATGCTGCCGCGGAACGGCACGTCGAACCACAGGGTGCCGACCACCGAGACAAGGGCGGTATCGAGCAGGCCGATCAAAAAGAAGGGCACGGTTTTCCCCAAGATAAATTCCAGGCGGCCGATCGGCGTGACCATCATTTGTTCCAGCGTGCCGATCTCCCGTTCTCGCACGACGGCGAAGGCCGTGAGGCCTACCACCATGACGAGGATCAGATTGCCGATGACGCCAGGCACGAAAAACCATTGGCTGTCCAGGTCGGCGTTGAACCAGGGGCGCCGCTCCAACACGACGGTGGGCACCTGGGACGGCCAAAAGGGGGAGGTGCGCATGAGGCGCTCCCGCTGGTATTCCTGCGCGAACCGCGCGGCAATCTGATTGACGTAGCCCACGGCGATCAAGGCGGTATTGGAGTCGCTGCTGTCCACGATGACCTGCAATCGCGCGGTGTTTCCCTTCCGCAGATCCTGCGCGAAGCCCGCGTTGATCTGCAGCGCGACGGTCACGGCGCCGCGATCGATCAGGTCGCCGATCTGGCCGCGATGCTCCACGCGGGCCCGCACATCGAAGTAGGGGCTGGCCGTAAAGCGCGAGAGCAGGTCACGGCTCGCTTGACTGCGGTCGTAATCGAGCACCGCGGTCGGAATATGGCGGATCTCCAGCGTCGCCGCGTAGCCGAACACGAGCATCTGAACCACCGGCGGGCCGAACAGGAGAAAGCGCGTACGCGTGTCCCGAAAGACCTGGATGAACTCCTTGATCAGCATGCCGCGCAGGCGTCCCAGCATGGTCGCTCCTCAGCCCAGTTGTTTGCGAAAGGCGCGCGTTGCCACGACGGTCAGCAGCGTGGCGAACAGCGCCAGCGCCAGGAGATCGTCCAACAGCAGCGGCAGCGGCGTGCCCTTGAGGAAGACATCCCGGATGATGGTCATGAAATAGCGCGCGGGGATGATGTGCGTGAGCACCTGGATCACGGCCGGCATCTGGTCGATGGGGTAGAGGAACCCCGAGAGCAGGAACGCCGGGAGAAACGTGGCGATGAGGGCCGCTTGGCTGGCGGCCAGCTGCGATTTGGCGACCACCGACAGAAGATAGCCGAGCGACAGCACCACGACGAGGAAGAGCGTACAGCTCAACAGGAACACGCTCCATTGGCCCCGGAACGGCACGTCGAACCACCAGATGGCCAAGCCGGCGCAGAGGGCCGTATCGAGCAGGCCGATGGCAAAGTAGGGAAGGAGCTTGCCGGCCATCAATTCGAGGGGGGTGACCGGCGTAGAGATGAGTTGTTCCATGGTGCCGCGCTCCCACTCGCGGGCAATGGTGAGCGACGTGAGGAAGGAGCCGATCACCGCCATGATGATGGCGACGACCCCCGGCACGATGTTCGCCGTGCTTTCGAGGTCCTCGTTGAACCACGTCCGCACGTCGACGCGCAGGGGCGGATCGAGTGTGGATCGGCCGTGCCGGTGCAGCCATTCCAGCTGGATCTGCCGGTTATAGGCTTGGACCACCGCTTCGCTGTAGCTCATGCTCACGTTGGCCGTATTGTTGTCCGTGGCGTCGATGAGCGCTTGCACGGGCACCGCTCCTCCGGTCGCGAGCCGATCCGAAAAATCGGACGGCATCACGATCGCCATCCGACAGGCGCCGGCATCGAGCGCGTCGATCAGCGCGTGATAGCTGTCCACCGTCTTCACGACGTCGAAATAGTCCGAGGCCTGGAACCGCTTGAGGAAATCCTGGCTCTGCTGGCTGCCCTCGCGATCGTACACATAGACGGGGATGTGCTTGATGTCGAAGCGTACGCCGTAGCCGAAGGCCACCATGAGCAACACCGGCATCGCGACGGTGATCAACAGGCTCGGCAGATCCCGGCGGACTTGAATGATTTCTTTGCGGACGACCGCGGTCAGCCGATGCCAACGCATGGAGCCTAGACCTTCCCCTGAGACTCGTGCGCGGTCGTCAGCGAGACGAAGACATCTTCCAGGCTGGGACGGATCGATTCGATCCGCGCGACGGTGATGCCTTGCCGCGACAGGGCGGCGCGCAACGTCGGAATCACGGTTCGCTGGTCCTCGACGACGACGTGCAGCGCGCTGCCAAACACGGCGGCGTCGCGCACCTCCGGCATCCGTTGGAGCACATCGAGGGCCGGACCGGGGCGGTCGCATTCCAGCAATAAGAGCTGTCCGGTCATCGCCTCCCGTTTCAAGGCCGTCGGCGATCCCGAGGCCACGATGCGGCCCTGAAAGATCAGCACCAGGCGATTGCAATACTCCGCCTCGTCCATATAGTGCGTGGTGACGAGTACGGTGACGCCGTCCGCGGCCATGGTGTGAATCAATTCCCAGAATTGGCGCCGCGAAATGGGATCGACGCCCGACGTCGGCTCATCGAGAAACAGGATCGGCGGCCGGTGAAGCACCGCGCAGCCCAAGGCGAGCCGCTGTTTCCAGCCGCTGGGCAGCGTGCCGGTCAGGGCCGATTCACGGCCGCTCAAGCCGGCCATGTCGAGGACCCAGGCTTCCCGCTCCCGCAACACCGGCGGCGGCACGCCGTACATGCTGGCGAAAAACCGGATGTTCTCGATCACCTGCAGGTCGTTGTAGAGCGAAAATTTTTGCGACATGTAGCCGATGCGCCGGCGGACCTGTTCCGACTCCCGCGCGACGTCATAACCGGCGACAAGGGCCTGGCCCGCGGTCGGGCGGAGTAGCCCGCACAGCATGCGGATTGTCGTGGATTTGCCCGCGCCGTTCGGCCCCAGGAAGCCGACCACCTCGCCGCGGCGGGCTTCGAGACTGATGCGATCCACGGCGACGAAGCCGCCGAAGCGTTTGACGAGATCGCGGGCGATCACCGGTGTCGCGTCAAGGTTCGTCATGTGGGCGTCGCTTCCGTCTCGGACGTGGCGGCGACGAAGAGATCTTCCATGGTGGGCGCGATCTCTTCCAGATGGTCGAACGGCAGGCCGGCCGCTTGGAGTGTGGCGCGGAGCTCCGGGATCCGGCGCGCGGCGTCGTCCACCACCAGATGGACGCCGTCGCCCACGAGCAGGGCGGTCAGGACGCCTTCAGCCCCCTTGAGCGCCGCCCGGACGCGCCGCGGGTCGGACGACACGGCAGAGAGCACCGCGCCTTTGAGGTGCGTCTTTAACTGAGCGGGCCTGTCGCTGAAGAGCATGCGCCCCTGGTGCAGCAAGGCCACCCGATGGCAGCGCTCCGCTTCATCGAGATAGGAGGTGGACATCAGAATGGCGATGCCTTCGTCGAGCAGCGAGTAGAGAATGCGCCAGAAATCCCGGCGCGACACCGGATCCACGCCGTTGGTGGGTTCATCGAGCAAAATGACACGCGGATGATGAATGAGCGCGCAGACGAGGCCCAGCTTCTGCTTCATCCCGCCGGAGAGTTTGCCGGCCAAGCGATTCGTGAAGGGCGCCATGCCGGCGGCGTCGAGCAGCCGCCGCGCGCGCGCTTCCCGCTCCGTCCGGGGGACGGCGAAGACATCGGCGTAGAAGCGGATGTTTTCCGCGACGGTCAGATCTTCGTAGAGTCCGAAGCGCTGCGGCATGTAACTGAGGTGGGCCTTTGCCGCTTCGGCATCATGCACGATGTCGGACCCTGCGACCGTCGCTGATCCGGCGTCCGGCGTGAGGACACCGGCCAACATGCGGAGCGTCGTGGTTTTCCCGGCGCCGTCGGGACCGACCAATCCGAAGATTTCGCCGGGATGAACCTCGAAGGTCAGGCGGTCCACCGCCGTGACGCCGGGAAAGCGTTTCGTCAGGCCCAATGTGACGATGGCGGCAGGCATAGGTTAGGGGAGCGGGTTAGGGCGAGGGGGTGATGCCGACACGTCGAGCACGGCTTCCACCGGCATCCCCGGCTTGAGCTCATGGTTCGGATTGTCCAGATCGATCTTGACGCGATAGACCAGGGTCACCCGCTCCTTATACGTTTCCACGCTCTTGGGAGTGAACTCGGCTTGCGAAGCAATGAATGAGACGCGGCCCTGGTACCGCTTGTCAGGATAGGTGTCGGTGCGGACGGTGGCCGGCTGGCCCCACCGGACGCGGCCGAGATCGGTCTCGTTGATGTAGCCGCGTACCCACAGATGGTTGATATCGGCGATCGTCACGACCGGCGTGCCGGGGGCCACCACTTCACCCAATTCCGCCTGGCGCACGAGGACGACGCCGGAGACCGGCGCGGTGAGGACGGTGTAGGCCAACTTCACGCGCGACATCTTCAGCGCTTCCCGGGCCAGGTCGAGGTTGGCGCGCCGCACCGCGATTTCCTCCTTCCGCGTGCCCTCCACGATCTGATCATAGGTATGCCTGACGCGTTCGTACATCGCCTGCGCCCGTTTCAACTGGGTGGCCGCGCTGTCGACGTCTTCGCGCGAGACGCCTTGCTCCGCGAGGAGCGCCTGCCGCCGCTTGAACTCGGTTCGCTTGAGCTCCAAGTCCGCCTTGGCGTCGATGAGCGATTGCTTGGCCGCTTGAATCTCCTGCGTGCGGCTGCCCGCCAAGGCCAGTTCCAACTCGGCTTCCCGCGTGCGCACCGTCGCCTCATCCACACTGACCTGCTGCCGATAGTCGTCGTCGTCCAGCCGGGCCAGCAGGTCTCCCTGCGCGACCAACTGTCCTTCCTGAACGGGCAGTTCTATGATCCGGCCCTGCACCTTGAAGCTCACCACGCTCTCGTGCGCCTCTACGTTCCCCGAGATCCGGAGAGTGGGGTCGCCGGGGCGGTCGGCGGCGGAGCGCACATAGAGGAAGGCGCCGGCCGTCACGGCCAGCGCGGCGAGCACGATCAGCAGGATTCGTATCATCATGGTCAGCCTGCCGGCGGTCAGCGTGACCGGGCCTTCTCCGTCGTCAAGCCTTCGAGCACCACCCGAATGATGGCGGTGAAGCCTTGCTTCGGCGTGAGCCCCAGCTCCTCCAGCTTCGGCGGATTCATCACCGCCTGCACGGCACCCAGGAGGATTTCGATCCCCAGCTTCGGGGGAATGTCCTGCCGAATGAGTCCCGCTTTCCGCCCTTCGAGGAACACCTTGCCGAAATGCCGCTGGATAATGTCGCGCCGCCGGCGCTCGACCACGGTGAACAACTCCGGCGTTTCGCGACGGATGTCGCGCAGGAACGGCGGCCGAATCTCTTCCATGTGCCCCTGCACGCAGGCCAGCAGACGCTGCAGCGCCCCCAGACAATCGAGCGAGGCGGTGGACGTGATGCGCTGGAGGTCCGCGTCGATCTGTTGGAATTTGTCCTGGATCACGGCCTCCACGAGCGCCGTCTTGCTCGGGAAGGAGGCGTACAGGGTCTTCTTGCTCATGCCGAGCTCGGCCGCCAGGTCGTCCATCGTGACGCTGCGGAAGCCATGGGCGAAAAAGTGCCGCCGGGACTCGGCGATGATGCGGCGGCGGACGGGATCGTTCGAGATCCATTGCGCGGGCGGCTTGCCATGCGGCATGTGCGCTCTTCGTGGAGGCATATACGAAAGAAACTATAAAAGTATCTAAAGTTTCCTGTCAAGCTGAGGCATTCACGCCGGCCTGGCCGGCTCGCGGAGCAGGGAGCTTAGCTCGCAGACAGAAGAGAAAGGCCCTGCGATCGCCGTTCGGCGATCGCAGGGTGGGCTGTTCGAGCGCCGTTCGTTATGGCGTAAGCGTGAGGTTCTGATTCGGTTGATCCGCCCCGGTGACATCGACAGATAAGGGAAGCGGAGTTTGCGTCGTGTAACCGTTCGCCGACGCGTGGATCGCATAGTGTCCGGCCACAGTGCCCTGCGCGATGGCAGACAGGGTAATGGGGAGAGCGCCGGTGTACGTGCCCAGCGAGGGCGCGCCGGGCGGCAGCTGCTCCAGCGCGTACGTGGAGTCGCCTTGCGGATCGCCGGGTACCAGCACCGTGGGCTTCGACTTTATCGTCACTGTAGGACCGCCGTTCAACGATTGTCTCGCCGCCACGATGACCGTGACATCATCGGTCGCCGGTGTCAGGGTGACGTTGCCGGTGATCGTTCGCGGGGGTGTCGAAGCGACAAGGGAGAAGGGCGCGCTCTTCGTGCTGATCGGGGTGCGGCTCGTTTCTGTCACCGGGACGTCCGCAATAACCGCGGTCGCGTGGTCGTCGGCGGTGATGACGACGTTGTAAGTTCCGGCAGGGAGATGGGCCAGAAAGAACTTGCCGAGGAGGTCGGGAGTGCTCGTGTTCGCGTTCGGAACGACCGTGCGGAACACGTCCCCATGGTTTCCTTGTGCTGAGACGACGACGTGCTTATTCAGTAGCGCGGGATCAATGAACCCTTCGATGCCGTTCAGGATATAGGGAATGACTTTGATGACTGGCTTCAGTTTGTAGGTGCCGTTGCCCGTCTGCAC
>CAZXRB010000090.1:10353-13025 GCA_964642845.1 uncultured Nitrospira sp. | reverse complement strand
GGATGCGGCTATCCGCAGCCAGCAGGTCCGCGATCTCATCGCGCTCTACGCCATGGCCACCGGGCAAAGCACCGCCGGCCTGCCGCCCACCATGCGTCCGGTTTCGCTCTTGCAGCAAGGCGGCGCGCTGTACCAGCAGAGGCTCACCGCAAGTGCCGCGCCGACGCTCGATCGTATCGGTGCGGGTACGCCGCAGGCCGCCGGCCCGATCGTCATCAACATCAGCGTGCCCGGCGCCAAAGAGTTCTTCGAGAAGGAGACCGTGCGCGTGGTGGTGGAGAATCCCCGCGCGGTCCAGTCGGCGGCGCTCAACGCCACTCGCGCCAATGCCGGGCGGCGCGAACTGACTGCGCTCCAGCTCAGCCCCGGCACGCTTACCGCATAGGAGGGCCCATGGCCACCATCCGCCGCCACTACGACGCGCTCCGCAAGACCCTGGGCGCGGTGATGATCCTCTACCTGCTCTTCCTCGGCGTTCAATTCGCCCTCGCCATGCGCGATGGCACGCAGCCGCAAGAGGCAGATCGCATCCAGCAGCTCGAACGCCGCATCGACCGGCTCGACCACGAGCTCGAGCGCCTGGACGCCGCTCAGCGCCTCACCCGCATCGAGACCTACATCGAGACCACCAAGGAAGCGCAGGCCGCCAACCGTCAGATGTTCCTGCTTATCCTGGCCACCCTCACCCTGATCCTGGTCGGCGTGATCCTGTTGCTCGTAGGCCGCGGGCCGCGCGGCATGAACTCCCCGCCGGCGCGGGGCGCCGATTTCAATGCCGCTGTGGCCGTCGTGCTCCAACACGAGGGCGGGTATCTCGAAGACCACGCGACCGGCGAGATCTCCAAGTTCGGCCTCACCGCTGAGTTTCTGCGCTCGATCGGCCGGCCGCATGATCGGGCCGCGATCCGCAACCTGACCCGCGAGCAGGCCATCGAAATCTACCGCGAGCACTGGTGGGAGCGGTACGGCTTCGAGCGCCTCCAGGATCAGCGTCTGGCCACCAAGTTCTTCGACCTCGCGGTGAATCTCGGGCCGCAGCGGGCGGCGAGGCTGCTTCAGCAGGCGCTCGTTCACTGTGGGGCCCAGGTTGAGGTGGACGGCCTCCTCGGCGAGCGCACGATCGCGGCTGCCAATCAAGTTCCGCCTGAATGCGTCCTCACTCACTTGCGCGCGCTCGCTGTCGAACACTACCGCTCTCTGGCGGCCAAGGACCCGAAGTATCTGCCGTATCTCAAGGGCTGGCTGGAACGGGTATCCCAGTAATGCCAGGATCGGTTGAGAACGCCGCGCCCTCGACGGTCCTGCCGTGGAGCCTGTCAACGGTCTTCCTGCGCAGCCAGGAGTATCCGGTTCTCGACAACGAGTACGCGGGCGGCGAATCGCAGCGCTCGGTGCTGGCTTCAAACAGCCGCAAGCGCTGGCGGCTGGCAAAGCGTCTGGCGCCGGCCGAGCTCGCGGCGCTGCGCGATTTCTATGACGCGCGCAAGGGGCCGCAGGAACCCTTCTACTTCTATGATCCCTGGGACACCAATCCCAAGTTCAGCTACGACCCGACAGGCCAACAGACCCAGGGCCGCTACACCGTGCGCTTCGAGGGCGGCTGGGAGCAATCGGCCGGCATCGGCCTGATCGACGTCAGCGTGGAGCTAGTCGAACTTGCCTGACTACCTCGGCAACATCCCGGTGCCCGAGATTGCGCCGAGCGGCGTCTTCCCGCTGGTGCCGGATTACCCGCACGGGCGCGCGCAGGCGCCCGAAGTAGTGATCCATCAGTTCGGCTCCGGCAACGCGAAGATCGAACAGCGCTTCTTGCTCGGCGCCGGCGCCAAGCGCTTCACCGTGCGCAAGGCGCGACTGCGCGAGACCGACCGGATCGCCCTCCGCGACTTCTGGGAGCAGCACTACGGTCCCTATGGCGCGTTCACCTACAACGCGCCGAACGATGATGGCCAGGGCACGACGCAGTACGTCTGCCGCTTCGCCAACGAGC
Organism: uncultured Nitrospira sp.; assembly: GCA_964642845.1. GTDB lineage: Bacteria > Nitrospirota > Nitrospiria > Nitrospirales > Nitrospiraceae > Nitrospira_D. The sequence goes on along the minus strand of CAZXRB010000090.1, from coordinate 11,035 downwards.
CGCTCTCCTGGGAGATGCTCGGCGCGGCGGTTTGCTCGCTCGGCGTGACGCTCATCGAAATTCCATCGAGCGCGCCTTCTTACCCGCTCAACCAGACAGTCACCCGGTTCCCGCCGCAGGCGCTCCAGACCGCCCTGCTCTGGCAGGTGCAGGAAATCATCCCGCTGGTGAAGATCGTCGCCAAGCAGCCCGGCTATCCGGCGATCTATGTCTCCGACCGCCGGTGCACGATCGGCGGCCGGCTCTACCAGGCGCGCCTTTTGGAGTTCGACGGTATCTCCCAATCCATCGGCAACGAGGCCGACGAGGCCCGGTTCGCTTTCGGCAACGCCGACCGCGTCATGCGCGCGCTGGCCAACGACGTCGATCTCTATCGGGCGGTGCTTGAGTTCTCGCTGTTCCATGTGGCGACCGCCATCAAGCTTGACCTGTGGCGAGGCGAGATCATCGACTGGTGGCTTGATGCCGGCCCGGAGTTCCACGTCCGCGCGGCCGACGGCATCTACGAAGTGAGCCTCCCCTACCCCACGCGCCGCATCTCGCGCACCTGCTGGAAGCAGTTCAAAGACGGCGCCGGCTGCCCCTACGTCGGCCCCGATACGAGCTGCGACAAAGGCTTCGATACGCCCAACGGCTGCCGCACGCACGGCATGGACGACCACTTCGGCGGCATCCTGGCCAA
>CAZXRB010000090.1:0-10309 GCA_964642845.1 uncultured Nitrospira sp. | reverse complement strand
GGGGCTTCGGGCGCTCGACCATTACCAGCGTCTCGCTCGTGGCCGATTCGATTTACGACGAGGTGGTGCCGGAGATCTACACCGACTCGGCCATGCCGGTGAACGCCAAGATCGCCCTGGGCCGCGAGGAAAGTGACTTCTATGCCGCCGTGGGCATTGTGGGCGAAGGTCCGCTCGGCGCTTACGGCACAGGCCACAAGCTCGACGGGCAGTTTCACCACGGCTACCCCGGATCGCTCGGCTTGGTCGAGAGTCTCGGCATAGATCCCAATCCGACGCCCTTCGGATTCGACACTGACAATCCGGTCGAGCGCGCTGCCGGCACGGCCTTCGTGATGATGCGCCGCGCCGACGCCAAAGGGATTCAGCTTTCGCGGCTCGCCGAGCATGCCATGGAGGTGGTAGTTGCCCAGGGCCTGAGCGGCTGGGTGTGGACCGCGCCCGGCGTGCGCTCGCAGCAGGTGCTCACCAATCCGGTCTGGATCGCCATCAACATGCTGCTCCGGGCGCGTGGGCTGCGCTTTGCCGATGCCGCCACCTGCGAGCAGTTCTTCGACGTGGATGCGGCCGTCGCGGCTGCGGCCATCTGCGATGAGCCAGTCGCCAAGCTCGTCGGAACGGGCACCGAGACGCAGTTCAAATTCCGCGGTGTAATTCAAGAAGAAAAGCCGCTGCGGGACTGGCTCCAGGAAGTCGTGATGAACTGCCTGGGCTACTACACCTTCGCCTTCGGCAAGCTCAAGCTCGGCGTGCGCGTGAACTCCTCTGCGGTTGAGGCCTTCACCGAAGGCAACATCCTGTTCGGCTCGCTCCAGCTTGCGCCGCTCAAGCCCAGCTTCAACCACCTGACCGCTAACTTCGCCGACGAGGATTTCCACTTCGTCGCCAACTCGATCTCGCTCTACGACATCGACCATGCGGCGCTCATCGGGGGCGGCGCCGGACCGCTGTTCCTGAAGTCCAGCGTCAACCTGTCCGGCACCGCCTCGAAATCCCAGGCCGCACGCATCATCACGACGCGGCTGCGTGAGGAGCTGGGCGGCATCACCGCCGAAGAGTGGAAGAAGGCGCGGCAAATCGCCTTCAAAACCACCGTGCTTGCCCTCAACACCGAGCCCGGCATGGTGTGCTCGCTGACCCATCCCGACATGCCCGGCGGCACAGGAGAGTTCCGCGTCACCTCCTGGCGGCTCAACCGCGACTACGCGATCGACATCCAGGGCCACACGACCACCGACTCGATGTACGACTTGGTCACCGGGCCGAAGCCGGCCGACGTAGTGCCCTCGCCGCCGGCCACGGAGCCGGGCACTGACTGGGCCGCGCCGCCCCAGCCGGTGTTCGGCGTGGCGCCTTACCCCGGCATGCTGGTCTTTGCCGGAATCGGATTCCAGGACCTCGCCAACACGAAAACGATCTCCACCCTTACTTTCACCGTCTGGTACTACGACGAAACTGCGCCCATCCAGACCACCTTGAGCGCCGCGATCGATGAGCAGGCAAGCTCGATCACTCCCGAGAATTTGAGCAGCTTCGCTCCCGGTGACCTCGTCCTGCTCGACAGCGAGATCATCCAGATCACCGCCATCAACGGCCAAACCGCCCAGATCCTGCGGGCGCAGAAGAACTCGACCGACACCGCGCATGACTCCGGCGCGGGGCTCATCCTGCTCTACAAGCGGCTCTGCATCTACCACGTGCCCCGGGACTTCTTCGGCACACCGGCCTCGGGTGAGTGGGAGGCTCGCGAACCGTTCCGCTCGATGGCGGTGGCAGCCGTCGAGCTCTACGTCACCAACGTCTTCGGCAACTCGCCGGTCAAGATCAACAACTACACCTCGAACCTTGTCGATGGCCGGTTGCGCATTCTGAGCGGCGGGCAGGTGGATCTGATTGTGGAGGGCATCCTTGGGGTCGAAAGCGACGCCGTCCCACCGGTCTATCTGCCCCAGGCGGCTTCGATTCGCGACATCTATGCCTACTGCCGCAGCGCGCCGCAAGGCGGCGATATCAACGCCGTGGTCAAGGTCGCCGGAAACGCGCTTGGCACCCTCATCATCCAGAGCGGCCAGACCTTCCCGGCCAACTGGATTGACGGCAAAGACTTGCCGGCGATCCGGCCCGATCAGGCAATCACGCTCGACATCACCAGCGTAGGCGCCACCTATCCCGGCGAGCGGCTGGTGGTGACCATCAGAATGTGAAGTCCGGTCAGCCCGCTCGCCGGAGCTCTTCGCGAAGAACGCGGCGCAGTGTCGCCTCCAGGGGTTCTTTGGCCTGCTCCATGTACCGGCGGAGGGCGTCGTTGATCAGCGCCTGGTAGCTGCCGCCGCCGGCCCGATGGACCTGTTCGCGAAACCAATCCAGCACATCCGTGTCGAGACGGATGGTAACACGTGTCTTCCCTTTGGGGACGCTCACCACCGCTCCCCGCTTGGCCTTGCCGAAATCATATTCCCGTCTCATTGTCCCTCCTCGTACTGGCGCCGCTCGCGCGGCGTCGCCGGGCGCGCAGAGATCAGCCGAATACGATCCCCGCGCCAGGTGTACACGACCACGAGCAAACGCCCCAGGGCGTCCATGCCGAGCGTGATCCAGCGCTGCTCTTGTTCACTGAAGGGATCCCGGATGGTCAGCGCAGCCTCATCTTCGAGCACCGTCACCGCATCGGCGAAATCGACGCCGTGCTTGCGCAGGTTCTGCCGCGCTTTGGCGGGATCCCATTCGTAACCCACTCCTGTCAGTGTATGTACATTCGTACAGCGTGTCAAGGCCGCGAAACCGAGAGTGAGCGATATGGAAACTCTCTATAAGCTCCAGCCGACTCGCACCATCCACCTTCAAGGCGCTTCCGACTTCGGCGCCGCCGCAGCCCTGCACTCGGCCAGCGAGACCGGCTTCCAGGTCTCGGGCGTCTTCCGCGACACCGCTGATTTCGCCGTCCTGGTCCTCTGGGACCGCGACGACTTCTTCGGCCACCCGCGCTTCTCCTACCTGCCCGACGGCGACTTCTCCGGCATCACGCTGAGCTTCGATCTGCACTATGAAAACCTCCAACCCATCGATTCGCCCAAGTTCCCCACCATCGACTGGCCGTATCTGAACTGCCTCAAGACAGACGGCACACTGGTCCAGTTGCGCCTGTTCGACCGGGCGACGCTGGTTGGAGGCACTTACAGCAAGGCCCAAGGCACCTTTACCCTCAACGGCACCCCTTACGGCTACGACCGCGTCACCCTGTGGTATCAGAACATCGCCTTCGACAAGATCGTAAGCTGGCCCAACCCGGAAACGGCCGCCGAGATCTGCCAGGAACTGGCCGCTCAGATCAACGGCTTCAACTGGCAGGGCGCCGGCGTGCTCATCCCGCTCGAGGCCGAGGCGAGCGGCAACACTATCTTCGTGCGTGCCGCGAGCCCGGGCGAGGACGGCAACATGATCCGCCTTTATGAGCTGCACAAGAACACTAACCTCTACTTCACGCCCCACCTGGTCCAGCTTCAGGGCGGATCATCGGACGCCACCTGGCGCGTCACGATCGACTTCTCGGCCGAGGGCCTCACCGATCTCGAGAAGATCTGGCTGACGGTTGCGCCGAAGCTTGCCGACTCGGCGGCCTATGAAGCGCAGGAATGGGAGGCGACCTTCTCGAACTGGACCGTCACCGACGCCCAGGGCAAGCGGGCGCTCAAGGTCGCCGGGCCTGGTTCTGTACGCATTGAGGAAGATGATGCGTGGGTCCAGTACGCAGGCTACTGGGAGTGGGCACCAGCCAACTGGTGGAGCGGCGGGCGGGCCAAGCAGGCCGCGCAACAGGGCGCCACGGCAACCGTGGAAACACACTGCTCGGCGGTCCACGACATCTACCTCGGCACGCGGCTTGATTTCGACTGCGGCATCGTCGAGGCGCGGCTGGATAATGGTGCTCCGTTCCAGCTCGACTGTTACGAGACCGCCGCCCGGGCGCGCCAAGTCCGTCGCAAGCTCTTCAGCAACGTCAGCTCCGGCCAGCACCGCGTCGAGATCCGGCTCACCGGCAACAAGAATCCCCATAGCCAGGGCTGGTACTTTTACTTCGACTTCCTCGAATGCGCAGTACCCACGGATGTGCCGGACGCGCCCGAACTGCTTACCGATGTGGCGGTGGCTTGTGACTACGGAACGGACCATACCTGGAAGCTCTCACCGCAGCGGCTTGTGTGGGCCATCCGCAAGCTGGGCTTGATCGGCGAGATCAACCACTACGTTTCGGTCTTCTGGTGGAACCAGCGGAAGCGCGTCGGCGGGTACTTTCCGTGGGTGACGGTCACCTACGGCGGCACCTGGGCCGGCGGCGACGAGGCGTTTCTTACGATCGGGGGCATGACTATCGGCAAGAGCCTCTTCCCGGCGGACACGCCCGAAACCATCGCCGAACACTTCGCCTTTTACATCAACGAGGCCTTCGTGGGCGTCTGGGCCCAGGCCTCAGGTGGCGCGCTCACGATCACGGTGCGCTCGCCCGCACCGGCCTACGACTTCAGCTTCTCTGAGAGCCACAACTCGGCCGGCGGCACGGTCACCGTGGAAGGCTCGCTCACCGGAGGCGTCGTGGGCGAATGGGTGATCGACGAGTCCGTCACGCCCGTGCTGAATCGTGCCGCGCGCGACTGGCACGCCGACTACTTCGCGGAGCTGGCGGCACACGGCATGAGCTGCGTCGCTGCTTTCTCGCAGGAACTGGTCCTACCGCCGGACGATCCGCCCTCGGTCGTCTGGGTGCAGCGCTACCCGGACGGCCAACCCGTCCAGACGGCTACGGGCTTCGGCAACCTATACTCAGCGCACTGCGCCTTCGCCCCGCCCTTCCGCGATTACATCCAGCAGGCCTATGAGGAGATCGCAGCCCTGATGGAGGCCGCCAGCATCACAGCCCGCCTCCAGTTCGGTGAGGTGCTCTGGTGGTACTTCCCCAACGCCTCAGGCATGGCCTTCTACGACGCTTACACAACTAGCCGATTCCAGGCGCAGTACGGTCGTGCCCTGCACACCTTCCTAGCGCCAAGTGACGACCCGTCAGTCAACGGCTACGTGGACGCAAATTTCCTCCGTCAGACCATCAAGGATCACGTGGACGCCATCCGCTCGTACGTGTTGGCATCGCACCCGAACGCCAGCTTCGAGCTGCTCTGGCCGCTCGATGTCAACGACCCAGCTACTCGGCGCCTGAACCGCTACATCAACCTGCCCCTCGAGTGGGAAACGAAGTCGGGCTCCGGCTTTGACACGTTCCTGATCGAGGGCTTCCAGTTCGCCGGCATCGACCGTAACCTGGACAAAGTCCGCTGGATGGCCGGCTACCCCTTCGAGGTCCTCTCTTGGCCCCGCTCAGCCTGGCGTTACTTAATGGGCAACTTCAACCCCGGCTGGCCCTTTGCCCGCGACTACCTCACCGCCCGCCGCACCCTCGTCCCCCTCATCAAACTCTGGGCCTACGACCACCTCTGCCTGTTCGCCCGCTCGTTGCCCCTCCCAAGCGAATCCCGCAACCACCGGTGACACGAGAGCGCCCGCCTCATCGGGAGCCCCACGGCCCCGGTTCCAACCTCGCCGACAGCACGCTGCTCGAGCTCACTGCCAACGGCGACCTCATCCTCGCCGCCGGCTCCGGCAACGGCTATCGCTTGGCGGAGCTGATGGCCGCCACCAACCCCTCCGGCTGGTCCGGTGTATCAAGGTCAAGACCCCAGCCGGCGTCACCCTCGGCTACATCCTGCTCTATTCCAATCCTTGATGACCCCTTCCGGCCTGGGCGGCCGGCGCGGCGACGTGGCCGCCACAGGTGCGCACTGGGCACTCCAGGACAACCTCGCCCTCACGCCCGGCGAGGGGAAAGTCATCAAACTGAAGTGGGAGCTCGTCCTCGGCCATCCGAGTACACCGGCCTCAAACGCAACCTCGCCAAAAACCCGCTGGTCGGCTGTCCCTTCGAGGTCCTCTTCTGGCATAGCTCGGGCTACCGCTACCTGATCGGCAGTTTCAACGGCAGCTGTCCCTTCGCCCGCGACTACCTATCCCCCGCCGCACTCTTGTCCCCCAGATCAAGCTCTGGGCCCACAGGCACCTCCGCATTTTCGCCCGCCGCCTCCCGCTATCAGTCGAGCCCGGTTCGCATCGATAAGTGCACATCATTGCCGGGTCTCTCGCCTTAAGCCGTCTGAGCGCCCGCACAGTCCCAAATTTCTATTCCTTTCGCCTCGCCACGCTAACCCTTGGAAGCTCAGACAGTTTCAGGTGGGACCCTCTTGTCTCCGCACGCCCATTTTGAGCGAGAATGTTCTTTGCAAGGTATGTACCCTTCCGAGTGGGCAGGCCGGCATGTTGAGACCCTGGCAAGGCACCACCGCCTGGTCTGGGTCGAGGATCCGTATCGGCTCATTTCCGAGAGTGAGGCCGGGACTCTCCGGTCCAGGCTCATTCTCCTCCACGTCCCGGTCGTGGTCGTCGACAACGCCTGGACTCTCCGAAGAGCCTTGGCAACCCTGTCGCCGACGAGCGCCAAGCTCGTCCTCATCGACCAGTCCTACCAGCTCCGAGAACCCCATCTGGCACCGACAGATGCCAAGCCTAGTGATCTGATTCCGCTCAAAGTGCCCGACTGGAAGCCCTTTGTTCCCCCAGAAGCACGGTTCCGGCCCACGATCCGCGATTTCCTGGTTTACGCAACCGACGACACTTGCTGGCCGCCGGAGGTCAACATCTACCCTTACGAGGAGCTAGCCCGGAAGGATCCTGAAGGGTTCGTCGCGGCGTTTAAGAGCTACCGGCACTCCGGAAAGGTTCTCACCTCCCAGGACCTTTTGCTGGTCGGCGCCAGCGCCGCTCTCGGGATCGATTTGGTGGACCTTACTGATCCGATGTTGGCTCTTGAACTTGCGTTCCATGGGCAGGGAAAGTGGCAGAACCTTGCTAAGTTCTTCAATCACCATGAGATTGAAGCGATCCGTGGGCGTCTGGCATCACTGGCGCGGCCGCTTGGCGATTTATTCGGACCGAATGTTGAGACGGCTCGTCAGGCACTCATCGCCCTGATTATTCTCAGTCAGCACACTCAGCCGCCCGAGCTCGTGGAGCCGGGCGAGCTTCTGTCCCTGCTCTCTCCCGCCTTGGCGGGATATTCCGATTGCCCAGCTATGCAGGTCTCCGAAGCCCCTTCCTGGTTCATCACAGAAGAAGTCCCGCGCTTCGAGAACCTGCTTACCAAGACGTTCATGAAGCGCTTTCATGAGAGGCTTGGCTTGAACGATGAGGAACGCGCCCGCCGATTTTGGGAGAGGGAACGGTTTTCATCAAAGCTGAGGCAACTTGCAGTTGGCGCTTCGGATCTCTCCAGAGAAGCCACTCCTGTAATCGGATCCCCGGGCCACTTTTCTCTCTCACGGCTTGTCCCCCAGTTTCGAGAAACCAAACAGCAGCTGGAAAATGTCGTTCGGGTGGCCAAAGAGGCCCTCGACAAAATACGCTTGACCCCGCCACGGAGTCTGACCCTCGAACAGTTCTTCGACGTTTTCGACCGGAAGGGGGGCCATCGCATTGATTCGCTTTTGGGGACGTTGAATGGCTTGATCAGCGATATCGAAGGTCCCGCGCGTCGGGAATGGGAATTTGTGCCGGGCTTTGAGCAACGTTGGGATACTGATGTGCGCACCTGCCGAGATCTGATGAATCTGGCCGGCCGCTTGCGTGATGATTTGGACTTCGAATTCGGAAAGTTACTCGAATTACGGTATTCCGAGCTTGTACCGGACCAGGCGATCACGACTGGTCGCTTTTACGAGCGCTTCATCGGCCCTCGCCGGAGGACAACAGACGGCAGGGTTCAGCCGGCGCTCATTCTGGTGATCGATAGCATGCGGCTCGACATTTGGCGCCGGGTCATCCGGCCTGTTCTCGAGCAGGAATATGAGGTGGACGAAGTCCTGGCCCTCGCTGAGCTGCCTTCGGAAACAGCAATCTCCCGCGCGTGCTTCTTTGCCGGCAAGCGTCCGGGTGATCTCCGCGCTGGGACGCAGGAAACGGACATGTTGGCTGAAACACTCCAGCGCGTGCACGATATCCGCACCACCTTCGCCGAAGCTCCGACAAAGCGCGCCGGGATGCGGTATCTGGTGCGGTCAGCCGATGGCAAGACCTCGGCGGGCGTATTCGATTTCCCGGATGTGCTCTCTCATCGTACGGATTGGGACCGCAACGTGCTCGACAAAGCACTGGAGCCCTTTGTCCGTGAAATCCTGGCCCTGCTGCAAGAGGCTGCACCAGATACACTAGTCTTTGTTACGGCAGACCACGGGCACTATCGCCGCGAGGGCGGTGCACCAGTGTATCTCGATGATGCCACCGACGTGGGCTATCGAAGCGCCTGGATCCCCAATCGAATAACGGACGAGCGCGCCAAACACCTATTTCAAATCGAAGCAGAAGTGCTTGGCCATAACAAGCCGGGATACTTCGTTTTTCCGCGTCCGGGCTTTCACCTCCGGAGCCGGGAACTCCACACCTCGGCAGGGAGAGCCAGTGCAAGTTACCGGCATGGCGGAATCAGCATGGCCGAGGTGATCGTGCCCCTGGCTTTCCTCCGTCACCGCCTTGCGCCGGTACGGATCCGTCTCAGCGTCCAGTTGAGAGACCAGGTTGTCGTGGGCCGGTCAGCTTCGATCCTGGTCAGCGTATCTGCCGATGGCCACCTGCGATCTCCGATTCGTCTGACAGCGGACAGCCCTGATGTCGAATCACTTCTGGTGGATGGAGCCGACACGACTCCACGGCAACACTCACTAAAGATTCTTGCCTCATCACCGGGGCACCGCAGAATGAAGATCCAGGCGTGGGTCGGCGACAAGCTGACTTCGGAGGCTCTTTTTGATATCGATGTCGCTCCGGCACCCGTGGCCGAAGACGAAGCCAAGCTCAAATTAAAGAAGCTGTGGGGCGATGATTGAGGCACCTTTGCAAGAAAAAGTGATCGCAGCCTTCGGCCGTTTGGCCGTGGAGAAGAAAAAAACTCGTTTATCGGATCTCAAAGAGTTTCCCCGCTACGTTATTGAATACCTGATCAACCAATTCTGCCCGGGCTTCGATTTTGACGGGGAAATTGCCGAGGTTCGACGTAAGCTCGCTAAGAGCTACGCCTCCCCAGCAGATGCTCCTCGCTTGCTTCACCAGTTGAAGCAGAAGCGCAAGCTCGACCTCATCGGCCGCGTGGAAGTCCGGCTGGAAACCAGCGAAGACAAGTACTGGGCATCCGTGGCCGCACTGAACGAGCGCTATATCCACGTGAGTGAAACCCTGATCAATAAGTACCCTCGCCTAATGGGAGGGATGTGGGGCATTGCGGAGCTCTCCTATGATGAACAGCAGGTCTGGAAGTCGAAGGTGACGCCGCTCGTCCTCACCGATTTCACGCCCTTTCAGCACGGAAGAATCGACATCAAAGAGTTTCAGCAAACCCGCTCGCGGTTCACGCGGGACGAGTGGGTGGAGTTACTGCTGAACACCGTTGGGCTCAATCCCGCCGCCTATAGCTGGAGGCAAAAGCTTCTCATCCTGCTGCGCCTGGTCCCCATGGCGGAGCGAATGGTGCATCTGATTGAACTGGGGCCACGGGAAACCGGCAAGAGCTACAGCTATAAAAATCTCTCCTATTACACGTACATGCTCTCAGGCGGACGGGCCACCCCGGCGGCTCTTTTTGTCCACGCCGGCACCGGTAAGCCCGGATTGGTGGCGCAATTCGACACGCTTGTCTTTGACGAAATCGCCAACACCGAGTTCAAGGACCCCACGGCCACCGTCTCCATCTTCAAGGACTACATGGAGTACGGCAATTTCAGCCTGGGTCGGTTCCAGGTGAAGGGAGAAGCCTCAATCGTCTTCATTGGCAACATTGACGTACTCGGCAGCCTGCCCCATCCCAAGTATGAACATCTGCTCGAACCTCTCCCTGAGGAGATGGTCGACACGGCACTGTTCGAAAGGATCCACGGTTTTCTGCCTGGCTGGGAGATCCCGAAGCTGACGGATCAGAGTTTCGCCGAAGGGTACGGATTCACACTCGACTATTTCGCGGAACTGCTGCACCTGCTGCGCAACACGCTGCTGCCCGTCGACCCCGCAACCCGCTACCGCCTCCACCATGCCAAGGGGCGCGACGCCGAGGCCATCCACCGCATGGTGCGCGGACTGATGAAGCTGCTTCATCCTGACGGCAATGCCACCGATGTCAAGGGCGGAGTAAAACCAGACCACTGGGGCGGAGAGAAAGTAGGCCAGT
>CAZXRB010000089.1:0-13085 GCA_964642845.1 uncultured Nitrospira sp. | reverse complement strand
TCAGACGATCGATCCAACCGCGGACGTTTTCAACGGGTTGCGTGCGGCTCCTCATGGCACCATGTGGCCTTCTTTTTGCCAAAGATGAGGGTGGAGAGCCGTTTCTGCGCATGCTGCATTGAGTACAACCGGACCTGCAAGACAAGCCTCATCATACCGGTCACTTCTAACAAGAGGAGACGCCCTATGAAAGTCCAAGACATGATGACCAGCGATGTGCAATGTTGCGGACCGGACACCAACCTGGCGGCCGCCGCGAAGATGATGTGGGACAGCGACTGCGGCGCGCTCCCCGTCCTGAACGTCCAGGGTCACGTCATGAGCATGATCACGGATCGAGACATCTGCATGGCGACGGCCACCAAGAATAGGGCTCCAGCGGAGATCACCGTCTGGGAAACGGTCTCGGGGAAGGCTCACACCTGCCAGATGTCCGACGACGTCCATACCGCTTTGGACATCATGAAACGCGAACGAGTCCGCCGCCTGCCCGTCGTGGACGAGGACGGGGTGCTCCAGGGCATCGTGGCGATCAATGATTTCATCCTGCTGGCTGGAGAAGCCAAAGCCGGCAAAGCGCCGGCGATTTCCTACGAAGACGTGATGCGAACCTTGAAGGCGATCAGCACCCACCGGATCCTGGTTGGGATCTAAAGAGAAAGGTTGAGGTCGAGGTCGAGACGGTGGACCGGGGAAGGCGAAACCGGACATCTTTCCCCAACCTAAGCCTGAACCTCGACCTTGCATTCTTATGTACCGCCGGGTCATGGCCTTCGATTTCGACGGCACGCTGGCCATCGACGGCCGGGTTCCTGCCGAAGTCGAAACCGCGCTGGAGCAATGCCGGGCCAGCGGCCATAGCCTCTTCCTCGTCACGGGACGGCGCTTCGAGACCGTGCCGCTCGGCCGCCTTGGCGACCTCTTTGCCGGCATCGTGTGGGAAAACGGCGCCGTCCTGGCCCATATCGCCAGCGGCGAGACCTATCTTCCGTTCGGCCAGCTCGATGCGCGCTTGCTCAAAGCCATTGAAGAGGCGGGGATTCCGTTCGAGCGAGGCCTGGCGATTGCGGCCACCTGGATACCCCACGATCAAGCGCTCTGGCGCATCCTCAGTGCACACGGCGGCAGCACCTCTATCGAATACAACAAGAGCGCGGTGATGGTCCTGCCGCCGGGCGCGACGAAGGGCGCCGGTCTTGAGCGGCTCCTCACTCTGTGCGGGCTGTCCCCGAGAAACCTCGCCGCGTTCGGCGATGCGGAAAACGACCTCTCCATGTTGACGCTGGCGGAAGTGGCCGTGGCCGTGGCGGACGCCGTGCCGGCCGTGGTCCAGATGTGCGATGTCGTGGCCACCGCGCCGGGGCCGCAAGGCGTGCTCGAAATCCTCCGGCGATATCCGTTGGGCGGACAGTTCCTGGATATCCCTCTGAAACGCGAGCGGCCGATCTTGCTGGGACAGACCGACGCGGGCGTGGCCGTCAGTATTCCTGCCGCGCGCCTGGTGGGACGGAATTTGGGGGTGTTCGGTGATTCGGCCACCGGCAAATCCTGGATGGTCGGTCTGATCGCGGAAGGCCTCCATCATGAGGAGTACCAGGTCCTGCTGATCGACCCCGAAGGAGATTTCCGCGGGCTGCGGGTCCTGCCCCGGTTCGTGTCGATGAGCGGGGACCGCGCCACGCTCCCGCCTCCTTCCGCGATCGTATCGCTCCTCGACGACGGAGGCGTCTCCGTGGTCCTCGATCTCAGCCAATACCCGGTGGCCCTGCGAAGCCACTATGTGGCCGACTTGATTCGGTGCCTGCGCCCCGTGCGCGAACGCAAATTCCGTCCGCATTGGATCGTGCTGGACGAAGCGCAGGAATTCCTGTTCGAAGGGAGCGCGGTGACCGCGCTCCTCCGTCCCATGCTGGATGCCGGCGGATGGGCCTTCGTCACCTATCGGCCGGATCGCCTGAGCGAGTCGGTCCTCGCCTCGCTGCACCACTGTCTGCTCACCCGCTTGAAAGACCCCCAGATCGGACAATGCCTGCGGACACGCTGCGCCATCGAAGGAGTGCGGCGCGCCTCTTTCGACGCCATTCCCATGGGCAGCGCCCTGCTCTGCGGCGGGGACATCGTCCGCATGCGTCCGGCCATCCGGCGCGTCCCGCATGTGCGTCATCTCTACAAATACCTCGACGTCCCGCTCCCGCCGGGGAAACGCTTCTCGTTCCGCACGGAGAAAGGGTTCCTCGGCATGGAAGCCGCCAGTCTGTACGAGCTCGCTCATCTCATCCCCACCCTGCCGCTGGAGAGTCTGGAGTATCATGACCGGCGGGAAGATTTCGTGAAATGGGCGGAGGGAACGCTCGGCGATGCGGGGCTGGCCTCGCGCCTGCGGAAGGTGGCCAATCGCCGCTATCAAGGGGAAGAATTGAGGGATGCGCTGCAGCACGTGGTCTCCGCGCATTACGAAGAGATCCGCCAGCTCGGGTAACGACGCCGCGGAACGTGCGGGCGGCGCACATCGGCCATGAACCCGCCCGCTACCCTGCCAGACCTTCTCCGGTCGCTGTCCGCCTACGGCCATCGCCCGGCCATTCTGGCGTTCCGCAAGCACCAGGTCGAACAGTGGTCGTTTGCGGACCTGTCGGACACCGCCGCCCGGCTGGCGTCCGGCCTTGTCCGGACCGGGCTGCAACAAGGACAGTACGTCGCCCTGTACTCGCCCAATCGACCCGAATGGATCATCGCGTGTCTGGCCGTCATCCTGGCGGGCGCCGTCCCGGCGCCCATCGACTCTCAAATGGCCGGCGACGACCTCGGCCACGTGATTCAGGACAGCGACACGCGCTGGATCATGACCATAGGATCGCTGGCGGAGCGGCTGACGGCGCTTGGTTTGGATCGGCACCGGACGATCATCCTGTTGGATGCCGGCGAGGACGATGCCCGCGGCTGGCGCCGCCTCCGTGGAGAACCGGAACGGCCAACTCCCTCGGTCCGTCCCGAGGACCACGCCCTGTTGTTCTACACGTCGGGCGTCAGCGGCCGGCCCAAAGGCGTGCCCTTGACGCACCGCAATCTGCTGGCCAATCTGCAGGCTCTCTTGGCCGTCCAAGTCTACCGGCCCGATGAGCGGCTCTTCCTGCCGTTGCCGCTGCATCACGTCTATCCGTTTATGATCGGACTGCTCGCCCCGTTCGCGCTGGGGCTTCCCATCATCCTCCCTCACTCGCTGACCGGCCCGCAGATTCTGCGCGCGCTCCGTGACGGCGCCGTCACGGCGATCGTCGGCGTGCCGCGTCTCTATGCCGGCCTGTACGACGCCATCGAACAGCGGGTCCGCCGGCACGGACGGCTGCTCACCGCGATCTTTCGCGCGCTGCTCACCGGCTCGGCTCTGCTCCTGCGCTACGGCCGCATCCGGCTCGGCCCGTCGCTGTTCGCCGGGGTTCGCGCCCAGATTGCGCCGCAGCTCCATACGCTGGTCTATGGCGGATCCGCGCTGGCGCCGGATCTCGCATGGCGGTTGGCGGGATTGGGCTGGCACGTCGCGGGTGGGTTCGGATTGACCGAGACCTCTCCAATCCTCACCGTCGTGCCCCCGGGCAGCCGCGACATCGATACCGCCGGCACACCGCTCCCCGGGGTGCACATCCGCATCGCCGATCGAGATCCGGAGACCGGCCAGGGAGAGATCCAGGCTCAAGGCGAGAACGTCTTCGGCGGCTATCTGCACCTGCCGCACAAGACGGCCGAGGCCTTCACTGCCGACGGCTGGTTCAGGACGGGCGATCTGGGGTATCTCGATCAGCGCGGATGTCTGCATCTCGTCGGACGCGCCTCGTCCCGCATCACGTTGCCGGGCGGGGAAAAGATCTGGCCGGAGCGGATTGAGGAGCTCTTGGACGGCACGTCCTCCATTCGCGAATCCGCGGTGCTGGCCCACAACGGCCGCCTGGTCGGAGTGATCGTTCCCCGCGCCGGCTCTCTCCAACCCGGCGACATGGAACAGCTGAAACGCGCGCTCCATGCCGACATCGAGGCGTGCCTCCGCCTGCTGCCGTCGTACTCTCGTCTGACCGACTTCACGGTCAGTCTCGACCCCTTGCCTCGCACGCGCCTCGGCAAGATCCAGCGGCACAAACTTCCCGCGCTCTTTGAAACGGGGAAGCAGCGAGTGGGCAAGGGGGCCGTTGACGCGCGGCCGATTCCCATCGAAGCGATGGCCCCCGAAGACCGGCAATTGCTGGAAGATCCCGTCGCCCTGCGGACCTGGCATTGGCTGACGGAGCGGTTTCGCGCCGTGCGACTCACGCCGGATACGCAGATGTCGCTCGAGCTCGGCATCGACTCATTGGAATGGATGACGATTAGTCTGGCGCTGAGCGAGCACGTGGGCGTCGAGCTGCCCGAAGAGGCCATCGCGCGCGTCGCCACGGTACGGGATCTGCTGCGCGAAGCCGTCGAAGCCGAACAAACCGCCGGCCCGGCCGGTGATCCGGCGAGGCAGCTCACCGAGCCGGAACAGCTCTTGGACGAACGCCAGCGGCGGTGGCTCAGCAAGACAGGACGGATGTGGCAGGGACTCCGGAAGGCGCTCTTTGCCTTGGACCGTCTGCTCATGCGGACGGTGTTCGATCTCGACGTGCAGGGAGTCGAACGGGTTCCGACACAAGGCCCCTGCGTGCTGGCGCCCAATCATGCCAGCCTGCTCGATCCGCCGGCGCTCATTGCGGCGCTGCCACCGGATTTCCTGGAGGCCACCTACTGGGGCGGCTGGACGGGCATCATGTTCCGCAATCCGGTCATGCGCCTGGTCAGCCGCGCGACCCAGGTGCTGCCCATCGATCAACGCAGCCGTCCGCTGGCGAATCTCGCCCTGGGCGCCGCCGCCCTGGCGCGCGGCCACAATCTCGTCTGGTTTCCCGAGGGAGAACGGACGCGCGACGGCTCCCTCCAGCCGTTTCAGCCGGGCATCGGCATTCTTCTCACCGCGTACCCCGTGCTGGTCATTCCCGTCCGGATCACAGGGAGCTTCGCGGCATTGCCGACCGGCGCCTGGTGGCCCCGGCGAGGACGGATCCGCATCACCTTTGGTGACGCCCTCGACCCGCGGGCGCTGGCTGGAGCACGCCAAGGTTCCGATCGCTACCGGCGCATCGCCGCCGCCCTGCATGATCGCGTCGCAGGGTTGGAGGGCCCTTGACCAGGCCGTGAATCGGCGATCTCACGAGGTTCCGCGGAAGAACCGTGCCGAAGAACCGGCTCGTGATTGCCCCGGACGTTGGGCACGGCGCCGAAACTTTGCTTCCCGTTCGTCAACACCTGTAGAATGGATCATGTGTCCACAGCCTCGCTTTCATCTGTCCCCAATGCGCCGTCCAGCGGCGGCAGAGCGGAGGTCCGCTCCGATCGAGGCACGGCCTGCCGCGCGATCGCGCGGCAGGCGCGGACGCTGACGCCGGCCCCGGCATTGATCCTCTTCGGCCTGATCGGGACCCTGATCGGCACTCCCGCTACCGGCGCGAGGGACGCGCCGGCCGAATCCCCGACTGAGGTGGTCCGCTCGACGTTGACCGAGGTCATTCGCATCCTCAAAGACCCGGCATTGAAAGATCCGGCCAAGCTGATGCCGCGCCGGCGCCTGTTGGAGGAGGTCATCGCCCGCCGATTCGACTACGCCGAAATGTCCAAACGCGCGTTGGGCGCGCAGTGGAACCGACTCAAAGACAACGAGCGGAATGAATTCGTGGACCTGTTCAAGGCGTTCCTGTCCGACCGCTATGCGGGGAAAATCGAGGGCTATTCCGGAGAGCAGATCCACTACCTCAGCGAGCGACTGGAAGGCCCGTACGCGGAGGTCCGCACCAAGCTGGTTTCGGACAAGGTCGAGATCCCCATGGACTATCGGCTGATCAACAAGGCCGGCCGCTGGTACGCCTATGACGTCATCGCCGACGGCGTCAGTCTGGTGAAGAACTACCGCAGCCAGTTCGACAAGATCATGCGGACCGGCTCGTACCAAGAATTGGTGAACCGACTGCGCAACAGGACCGTACTCGAAGAGAAAGTCGAAGAGAAAAAGGCCAAACGGTAGCCTCCTTGTCGGATCTCCAGGTCGCCGTCCCACCCGCCGTTGGAAACTTTCGCACGCCGAGGCACGGTTCCTTTGGCATCTGACTGCTCGGCATCATGCTGGTCCTGTATATGGGTTGGGCCACGTGGCGCGTCGCACGAATGCTGAAACGATGAAGCCAGGGAAGCCATAGGCGGTTTCCTGGCAAGGAGCTTCGGCTCATGGCGAAACTAAAAGGAGGTGCACGGCATTCCGCATGCTTCCGCGCAGGTCCCGGACGCCTTCCCGTTGTTTACCGATCACCGCTTTGCGTGGACTTCGGCGAGGGAAATTGTCTCCAGCCGATATGTCCGGCCAAAGCGTGCAGCTTCTCATGGACGGATTCATTGCAGTAGGCTTGGATTTCCGAGAGCGCCGCACAGTAGTCCGTCAGCGCCTCCAACCAGAGCTTCTGGTTCTCGCAGGTCGTCGGCCCTTGGCGCGCCTCCTCGATTCTGAACTCCGCCTCCTTCAGCCTGGCCGCGGCCGCCTCCAAATGTCTTGGTACGGTCATGTCGCCTCTCCTTGTGCGTTAGGGCACCTTGATGAAGGGAAATCGCTCCCGCATGCGCCGGGTGACGAATCCGATCCCGCATTCGTCGCCGATCAGTAGAACGAGCCGCTGTGGGCATGCCGAGGATAAAAGCATTCCTCGTGCCATACAACCAGTACCAGACAGCCAGTCTAGCCGCTTGCGGCAACTGCTGACTTCCCTTGGCTTTACACATCGACCGGCAAGATCGGTGTTCTGCCGACTGGCAATGGGCGGACTTTCTGTCCTCTTACGCCACAGTGCTTGGCTTACGGGCTGACGCGAGAGTCGCCGGGATTGACCTTCGCGACTCTGCGGTTATCTGGGAAGTGAGCGGAGGCCTCGGTGAGAGGAACACTCAAGGAATCGAGGTCGAGCGCTGGGGTGGTGAGCAGGCCCACCGGAGAGTGGGAAGCCTAAAGCCCCTCCAAGACCTCCACATTGCATCCAAGCTCTCTGAACCCGCCTCCGCTCGGTTTTTTTGTCCTCTCGTGAGAAACCACGTCTCCTGCGCCCCTTCTCCAATATTTTCCTTTGCGGCTGGTCGTGGGTTCGGGATTAGAACGAAGAGCATAATCACCTTTCTGTCGAAATCAACGAGGCGATGGAGATGCAAGGCAATGGAAAATGGAATGGATGATGGCAGGAAAACGGCAGACGCCGTCGGCCCGCAGACGGGCCCGGCGCCTGGACGGGATTAATTCAGCTGCGCCGCGCCGGCGAAGAGCTTCTCCGCTTCCGCGCGGGCGAGATTCTTCTGGCGATGGGCGAGAATCACCGGGTCGATCCGTTCGCCACAGCTGACGCAACGCCAGTCGTGCGAGCCGAGCTCGAACACTCGCTCCGGCACCATCAACCCGCCGCAGCGATGGCATCGATCGGGACGGACATCCCGCTGAACGGCGGTCTTGCCGGGCTTCTTGGACACCTTGACCATAGACACACACCTCCTCCTGGTTAGACTATGGGATTATCTCTGAGAGCCAGAATTTCCGAAAAGGATTCATGCCTGCATCCCATTCCATGGATGTGCACCAGATAAGGCTAGGAGCCCGGTAAGGCTAGTGGTCCGGGGCAAGAGGCTAGAGGTGCCTAACGCTTCTTCATTTCACGTCCTCAGCATCGTCCGCTTGAGCAGCGGGCGCAACTCGCGTCACGGCCTCGTGTTCGCCACGTCCTGCCGTTCCAGCGGCAGGCTTGCCCCACGCCGTACCGCAGATTGGCAAGCTCGAAGACATGCTGATGCACAACAACACGCCCTCCGCTTTCGCTCTTGTGTGGACGCCGCACCCACCTTTCGACCGCAACCCGACAAGAAGCCTCGCTCTCACCTTCATTGCACAAAGAGCGGGGCCCCTCGCTTCTCCTGGTTTCACTTACCTTCATAATCATGCCAGGCCATGATTCAATGTCGAAAGTCTCCACAGTGGGAGCACGGCCCCTGTCCAGTTAGGCGACAGGTGCCCGCCCGTGCAGCCGCCTGTTCGAAGGACGGATTCTCTGGAACCTGTTGAATCTCATGACACGATTCGCAGATTCCCCCCGCCATGCTGGGTGGCATTGTCGATGCTATAGCTGGCAGTAGCTGCCGCCGTGGGTGACGCTGAAATCACGATCGGTGCCGGCATCGTGCCGGACACCCTATCATCATCCCTAGCCCAACAAGGAGGAGTGGCCATGTCAGCATTGAGCCGATGGGAACCGTTGACGCGTTGGCATCCCTGGAAAGAATTGGAGGAAATGGAGAAACGGCTGTCGACCTTGTTCGGACGGCCGCCGATGAAGGCGGACGGCGACAAGGAAGCCATGACGGTCGCCGAGTGGTCGCCGCTGGTGGACATCTCGGAGGATGAGAAGGAGTACCTGGTCAAAGCGGAGCTGCCCGAGGTCAAGAAGGAAGACGTCAAGCTGACCGTCCAAGACAACGTCCTGTCCATCACCGGCGAGCGGAAATACGAAAAGGAAGAGAAAGGGAAGAAGTATCATCGGGTCGAGCGGGCCTATGGCAGCTTCATGCGAAGCTTCACGCTCCCCGAGGACGCCGACGGGTCGAAGGTGAGCGCCGAATACAAAGACGGGATGTTGAAAGTGCATGTGCCCAAATCGGACAAGGCCAAACCGAAATCCATCGAAGTGAAGGTAGCCTGACGCGAATAGCCAGGAGGAGACGCCATGTATCGCCATCCCCACTATCTGGACATTCCGTGGAATATCCATTGGGAAGCGGGACCACGGAAAGGCTCGCACATGCACGGGTGGCTCATTGTGGCCGTGGTCCTGTTGGTGCTGTTCCTGATCGGCGTCGGCGTCGTGAGCGGACGGTGACAGTGGGTCAGATGGAGGACGGGAGTGTCATGATGTTGTTTGACGATCGGCGCCACGCGGGCGCCCTGTTGGCCAAGGCGCTCGACGCGTATCGCGGGGACACGAAGACGCTGGTCCTGGCGCTTCCTCGCGGCGGTGTCGTGGTCGGGTACGAAATCAGCGTGGCGCTGCATCTGCCGCTGGATGTGTTCATCACCCGAAAGATCGGGCTGCCGGAATGCCCGGAGTATGCCATCGGAGCGCTGGCCGAAACCGGGTCTGTCTATCTCAACCCCGACGCGGCGGAAGGCCTGGCGCTCAGCCAAGACGAGTGGAAGGGATTGATCGAAGCCCAGCGCCGCGAGATCGTCCGCCGCCAAGCCCTTTATCGCCAAGGGCATCCCTTGCCGGCAGTCGGCGGGCACACGGTCATCGTGGTCGACGACGGCATCGCCACGGGATCGACGTTCTTTGCGACGATCGAGGCGCTCGCCGAGTTGGCGCCGCGCCGCATCGTCGCCGCCATGCCGGTCTCACCGCGCTCGACGGCCGACAAACTGCGGGCCCGCGTGGACGAATGCGTGATCCTCGCGACACCGGAACCGTTCGGAGCGGTCGGACAATTCTATGCGGATTTTCAACAGGTCGAGGATGAGGAAGTGATCCGGTGTCTGGCCCAGGCGCGGCAGATGTCCCAGGAACGCGGCTCACTCCCGCTATCCATGCAGCAGTGATAGGAGACGCACCCCCATGGCGATGTCAGACAAGACCGGCGGGCACGAGGGCCGCCGGGATCGGCTCATCCAGGAATATCAGCACGACACCTATAAACTGCCGGGCAAGCTGAAAGAGCCCACGGTGTGTCCCACGTGCCGGGCCGTCTTCCACAAAGGCCGCTGGAGTTGGATGGTGCCGCCGCCCGATGCGCACGAGACACTCTGTCCGGCCTGCCATCGGATTCGGGACAAGTATCCGAAGGGGCTGTTGACGCTGAAAGGACCCTTCCCTCAAGAGCAGCGTGAGCAGGTGCTTGGCCTCGCGAAAAACACCGAGGCGCTGGAGACCAAGGAACACCCGCTGGCACGGATCATGAGTATCGAGCAGCAGCCTGAAGGGGTGGTGGTCTCGACGACCGACACGCATTTGCCCAAGCGGATCGGCGAGGCTTTGAAACACGCCTATCATGGAGACCTCGCCGTGCACTATGATCAGGACGAGGATTTTGTGCGCGTCACCTGGACGCGCTGAGCGCGCGGCGGGCGTTCGCAGAATGAGGCAGCGATGAAAGTCGTGATCGGCGTCGATTGGTCGGAAGCCTCGTTCGCCGCCGTCGAGCAAGTCGGTGTGCTCTACCGGCCGGAGGAAGTGGTCATCGTCCACGGCGTGGACCTGGGCTTGTTCCAATCGCCGATGATGGCCCAAGCGGCCACCCTCCAAGGCTACGACGAATTCCGGCGCGCCATGATCGACGCCGGCCGCACGGTGGTGGAGCGGGCCAAGACGCTGTTGCCGCCGGACATTCCCTCGGTGGTGACGCGATGCGAGGTGGAGCACGCCGCCCGCTTCATCGTGGCGCAGGCGCAAGCCGAGCAGGCCGACCTCGTCGTCGTCGGCACGCATGACCGCTCGCGCGTGACCGAGTTCTTCGTCGGAAGCGTCTCGCACCATGTCCTCCTCCACGGCGGCCGCTCGACACTCATCGTGAAAGGCAAGGCCCGTCGGGTCGCGCGCGTGCTCGTGGCCGTGGAAGGCCGCGAGGACGCCGGGCGCTTGCAGGCGTGGATGGCGGCCCATTCGTTCAGAACGCCGGCAGCGCTCACCGTGTTATGCGTCGTCCCCTCCCTGCCGATGATGGACCCGCATCCGGTCATCGGACTCCAACACCTGTTGGAAGACAGCCTCGGGCAGGCGGAGACGATGGTGCAGGACATCGCCCGCGGCCTCACGACGACCGGCAATACGGCGTCGGGGCTGGTCCGCACGGGCGACCCGGTCACCGCCGTCTGTGAGGCGGCGCGTGACTACGACCTTCTGATGGTGGGCTCGCACGGACGCACCGGCCTCGGCCGCTTCCTGCTGGGAAGCGTGTCGCACGGCATTGTGCATCGGGCCGGCGTCTCGGTCCTAGTCGTGCGATAAGCGCCGAACGATAGATAAAGAAGGAATCATCCTATGAAACACATCGTGATCGTCAGTGCGCTCTGCCTGGTGTTGGCCGGTTCCTGGGCGCTTGCCCAAGTGGCGCGCGGCAATCCCGCCGCCGGCCAGCCGGTCTATCAACAGCACTGTCTCCGGTGCCATGGCCCCAAGTTGGATGGACGAGGTCAGGACAGCGGCGACTTGATCGTCCAGCCGGCCAATCTCACGTCGCCCGCCTCGCGGTCCAAGAGCGACTGGGAGCTGCTCGTGACGATCTCGAACGGCGCGCTGTTCACGCCCATGCACAGTTTCCGCGGCAAACTGAACGATCAGCAGATGCTGGACGTCCTGGCCTACATTCGATCCGTGGCGCCGGAAGATTCCGTGAGCTAGTGCCCGGGCGGACGCCATCGTGCCGGCGGGTCCGAATAGCTCTCTTCGCCTGCTGTTGTCCATTCTATGGAATTCCTTCGGCGTCGCTGCGCCGGCGCCCCAACTGGACGTTGAGCCGGCGTAAACTCCAAGAGCGCGCGGGACGCCGGCTCAAGCTGCTGAGCGGCGCCGTCATGGCCGGATTGGGCCTCCTGCTGCTGTTGAAGCCGGACTGGCTGCTTCCGTAAAGTCACATCATGATGAAACCGGTGCGCCCCCGCTACATCCCGCCGCTCACCGCCGATCGCGCCGAGTCCGGTTCGCTGATTCTGCGCGACGGCAGCACAGCCGCCATCCGGCTCGCCGACCCTACGGATCGGATGCGGATGCAGGAGTTCGTGGATCGCCTCTCCCCTGCCTCCAAACGCCATCGGTTTTTTTCCGAAGGTTCCCCTCCGGCCGAACTCATCGCGAGCCTGTGTGACTCGTCAAATCCCCGGGGTCAGTTGACGCTCATCGTGCTGCGCGAGTGGGGCGGAACCGTGCGCATCATCGCCGCCGGGTCCTACTGGGCGAAAGATGAGCGGACCGCCGAGGTCGCCATGGCGGTGGACGATGCGTTTCATGGCAAAGGCTTGGGCACGCTACTGTTGGAACGGCTCGCCCTGCTGGCCATCCGCCACGGCTTCTCGCGCCTGTGGGCCGTGACGCACGCGGACAATCTCGCCATGCGCGAAGTCTTCCGGGAGTCGGGCTTCACCGCGCAGGAAGTCTATGCGGGCGGCGACATGCAGGTCGACCTCTCGCTGATCCCCACCGAAACGACCGTCGTGCGCGCGGAAGTCCGGGAGCGGCTGGCGACCATCGCGTCCCTCCGGCCCTTCTTTCACCCGCAGACCGTCGCCGTCGTCGGCGCCTCGCGCGATCCCCACAGCATCGGCCATCGCCTGCTCGCCGCGCTCGTGGCCGGCCGGTTCCGCGGAACCATCTATCCGGTGAATCCGAACGCGTCGGAGCTGCTCGGCCTCCGCGTCTTTCCCTCGCTGCGCGCCGTTCCTGGATCGGTGGATTTGGCCGTCGTCGCGGTGCCGAGGGATGCGGTGCTGGACGTCGTGGACGATTGCGCGGCGAAACAGGCGCGCGCGCTGATCGTCATTACGGCCGGCTTTGCCGAAGCGGGCCCGGAGGGCGCCGCGCTGCAACGCAGACTGGTGGACCGAGTCCGCCGGCACGGCATGCGGATGGTCGGCCCCAACTGCTTCGGCCTGCTGAACACGGAGCCGGACGTGCGGCTCAATGCCACGTTCAATCCGCTTTTTCCTCCGCCGGGCCGCGTGGCGATGTCCTCGCAGAGCGGCGCCATCGGCCTCGCGGTTCTCGGCGGGGCGCGACGGGCCAAGCTGGGCATCTCCTCCTTCGTCAGCGTCGGCAATAAAGCGGACGTTTCGACGAACGACCTGCTGCAGTATTGGGAAGAAGACGCGTCCACGGCGGTGATCCTGCTCTACATGGAGTCGTTCGGCAACCCCCGCCGCTTCGCGCGCATCGCGCACCGCGTCGGCCGGCGGAAACCGATCATCGCCGTGAAAGCCGGCCGCAGCCGGGCCGGCGGCCGCGCGGCCGGCTCGCACACCG